>NZ_WMDN01000001.1:0-426529 GCF_021236965.1 Photobacterium carnosum
ACCTTGGGGGCCACACCATCAGTGCGCATTATGTACCTTATGTTAAATAGGATATATAGCATTAATACTGTAATGCCATTACAACTAGGCTATTGATTAATATCAAATAAACACACTCACCTGTTCTTTAGTTGAGTGTATTTAACAGTATTTTTCTATTTACCATAAAATAGGTAATTAACACTGACGTTAAATACGGTCGCACATTACATTTTGCTTTGTACTTACATTCAGTATTAATTACTTAACCAACCGCTAAGTGTATTTAGATCGCCTTAAAATTAATGGTTTGCGTTTGTGGTCCATTATGGACAAACGTAACTTGATCCATTACGACTGGAACATCTGCTGATGGATTATTTGAATAACCGAAGTTTTCAATTGGCATTCCGTCGTTACCTTTAGTTAGATCATAATTGCCATCGTTATCTTGAAATGCAAACACGGCATAATTGCCAGAAGGTAATGCGTTAATAGAGATCCCTTTGACCAATTCTTGTGGAGAAAACGTATTCATATAAATCGTGGGCCGTTGAGATAAGTTATCCTTTTCATCAAACACCAACACTAAAATAGATGTTTTCGTATCATTGATATTGGTAATTTTAATCGTCAATGGTGAAACATTATCATCAGTAAGCACATTACCCAGCATTACGACACTAAACATAACGCTTAAACCACTCACCCAATGTAATCGACTTACCGTATGCGCATTGTATTTCTCTGATAATAATGCCGCTAACCATAATGTTGCTGCAATACTGACGATTAATACACTGTAATAAGGGGCTAAACGTAAATTATGCAGTAATGGAGCACTTAAATAGACAATAACAACCTGCCAACTAAATACGCGTAATGAATGACGGCCAATATAACTCAATGCTTTACTATGAAGCGCATTAGGATAACGTTGAATGATGACGGCAATCAGATATATCCACACAGTAATATTTAACGTTCGCAACCAACCGAGTTCCGGCTTATTTGCATACGAATACAGTGTCCAACGATGAATACCATAGCTAGAAAATGCACCATGATGAGCAACAAAAATAATAGTCGCAATCATCACCGCAAGAATAGTTAATATAGGATGCTGCCAACGTAATGTTTTATTTTGCAGCATAAAGCCAAGGGCAGATCCGCCGACAAACAATAGTTGCCACGCAAAAATATTAAAATAGCCCAGTTGAAGTTTAAAACTCGAAAATACAAACGAAAATAAAGGTAACAGTATTGTTGTATTAAGCTCTTTACTAAAAATCCAAGCCCCCAGACTGATGCTAATAACTAACCACCCTTGCCCTTTACGGTATGCCACTATGAGTAAAGGCAATAACAACATAAAGACAATATACAATGGAAGAATATCAAAATAGTTCGGCTGGTTAACCAGTGCAGCACTAGCTATAAAGGTTTTAAATGGACTTTCTACAATATAATGTGCACTTTGTTGAAGTGTCGGTGAAGCAGATGGTAAAAATTGTGATGCAATAAGAATCCAAATAAAAACAATGAACAAACAGCCTATATGATACCGATAAATACTAAATGCTCGGTGCCATGCTTTGGTGATGGTCTGAATGTTGGTTAATGACTCTCGACTGTATATCGCGCCTGCAAGCAATCCTGATATAAACACAAAACATTCTGCTGCTCCAAACTGCCCCAATGGCTGTAAAGTCACCGTTTGAATGAGAGAGTATCCGCCACTTATCCATATTAAGTGGTTAATGGTCATTAGTAATAGTAACAAGCCACGAATACTATCTAATGCTGCAATCCTTTTCATTGTTGTTACTCTACTTAACTGTATTTTCGTATTTTTATCAAAAAATGTGCCTTTTTATATACCTAATTATCTTTTAATCTAAAACTTGAATTAACGCCTCATATTTTAAGTGTAACAAGCAGAATATTGCACCCACCAAAAGCCACGCCAAAGAAAATAAGAGGCTTAATCAGTAATAAATGCGAATAGTAATGATGATTGTTATAAATAATATTACGCTTTCCCCTGAATAATCCGCGTTAGTTTAGGCGCAATAAGCAATGTAAACACGGCGATTGCAGCGGTAACATACCCAATTTCACCAAAAACTTCCGCATAAAGAATAAGGCTTTGAGTCGGTTCAACAATCCCTTCGGGTGCAGCCGTTAAACTTGCAATCCAACCGGCTAAAATGGCGGCTGTTGCTGATGTTAAAAACCACATCCCCATTGCAAACCCCATCATTCGCTGTGGCACTAACTGTGCAATCATGGCTAAGCCCAACCCTGATACCAATAACTCCCCTAACGACTGTAATAAATAGCTCACCACTAACCAATTTGAATTGATGATCCCTTGCGGATTTGCAAACCCCGTTGAGAACTTTAGAATTAAAAAGGCCAAACTACATAACACCATCCCAAACGCAAACTTAAACGGCATTGCAAACCGTTCACCGAGTTTATTATAAAGAATGGCTAATAATGGGCTCGCAATCATGATCCAAAATGGATTCAATGCTTGGAATTGTTCAGGTTCTACCTTAAAGCCAAATAAATCATGGCTGACATTATGAATAGCGAAAAAGTTAAGCGAGGTGGGCATTTGAAAATAGAGTGCAAAGAATACGATCCCTTGTAGCATTAAAACAAAAGCGACAAACATCTTCGCCCTTTCAAGCCCCTGGGTTTTGAAGGCTTCTTTGAAATATATAACAACAATGGTTATTCCGATAACAACCAAAATAGCATGCGCATAAAACAAGTGTTGCAATAAAAAGGCACTCAAAAAGCTAAACGCCACCGTTGCAACCACAACCATAAAATAATAACGTTTATTAACGGGCGACATATCAGGCTTGGAACCTATATTTTTAACGATATGCCCCATCACCATAAAGTTAACCATAGTGATTAATAACCCGATTGCACTTACCCCAAATGCCATGCCATAGCCCATCTTTTCGGCAATCCAAGGGCTTAATAACATAGAGAAAAATGAACCTAAGTTAATCGCCATATAATACATGGTAAACGCGCCATCAAGACGAGGATCATTTTCCTCATACGATTTGGCAAGTAAGCTTGAAGGGTTGGCTTTAAATAAACCATTACCCATGGTAATAAAGCCCATTGCTATATAGATAAGTTCTTTGCCGCCAACGTCACCTGCTGCTGATAATCCTAATAAAGAGTAACCAATTGTTAGAATGAAAGCCCCGAGCGTGATTGTCCGTTTTGTACCAAGGATCTTATCCCCAACCCAGCCACCAATTGCCACCGAACCAAAAATTAACGCAGAAAACGCACCAAATAAGGTAAATGACTCAGCCTCTGACATGCCAAGAATATTGACCATGTATACAGTAAGAATGGCCTGCATACCGTAGAATCCAAATCTCTCCCAAAATTCTACTGAAAATATGAGATAAAACGGTTTAGGTTGTTTAAATACATTTACCTCTGACATACGCCATTCCTTAAATCAGTCGCAATTGTTTTAATAGTAGTCGTTATATTTCAAGTGCGAGTCGTGAGGCTGATTCAAAGACCAGATACTATCGAATTAGGTTTATTTATTTGGGCGGGACGGTTAAGAATAGAAATAACAACATGATTAAAAACAGATAACGTTACAATGCTGGTGGTTATGTATAAACGAATACAATGAAGGCAATAATCGTTTAAATTATTGCCTTATATAAACGAATAATCGCTTTAATTCTTTAGCGTATTAATCATTGACGATCAACCACCTGCTAATTTAACCGTGTGGCCTTTTTTCTCAAGATGCGCTTTTATTACATCACGCTTATCACCTTGAATTTCAATTTTTCCATCTTTAACTGCACCACCACAGCCGCAAACTTTTTTTAATTCAGCAGCAATCAGTTTAAGTTGAGGATCTTCAACATCAAGTCCAGAGACAATACAAACCCCCTTACCTTTACGGCCTTTTGTTTCACGCTGAATACGAACAATACCATCACCTTTTGGACGTACTGGTTGTTCTTTTTCTTCTTTGATTCGACCAGTCTCGGTTGAGAAAACTAAACGGTTATTATCACTCATTGTGCAATCGATCTCACTTGGTTGCTTGATTGTGTGAATACCATTAAAAGTTAACACATCAATCTTGCTAAATACTCATGAAGCAATACTATCAATAAATGGTACTCTAACGGAACATCTTATGATTCGTAATGTGATTTTTGATTTTGGTGCAGTGATGTTTGAATGGAATCCACTTCAAATTGTGAATAGTTTTACTACATCACAACCAGAACGTGAAATATTGCTGCGTGATGTACTACAACATCCTGATTGGCTATCACTCGATCGTGGCACTATGCTTATTGCAGAAGTACTCCCTAAATTTTCAGCTCGTACTCAAATATCCCCTCGACGGATGGAAGATTTTATTCTACACATTCAACTTAGTTTGACAAAAATACAGCAAACTGAAACATTGTTTTATAAGTTAACACGACAACCCTACTCGCTCTATTACCTTACCAATATGTGCAGTGCTTTTTTTGATACTCTTTATGAGAAACACCATTTTATTTCATTTTTTGATGGCGGATTAGTTTCAGGAAAAGAATTGGTAATGAAACCAGAACAAGAAATATTTATGCGGCTATGCGAACGTTACCAATTAACACCACAAGAAAGCTTATTTATTGATGATAATAGTGAAAATATTCAAATAGCCTCTACGCTTGGTTTTAATACTATTCAATTTAATCAAACACCCACATGTTTTCAGCAAATCGAAAAACAACTATCACTGCATTAAATTCAAATCATTTACTAAATTTTACATAAAATTGAACATTGTTATAGCGACTCAGTCTATTATCTATAAAGAAGCGCTAATAATATCAGGAGATTATGTGAAAAAAGTTTTTATGGCTGCCATGTTCGTTGTAGCTGCAACGGTATCAACCATGAGCTATGCCGCCAACGAATGTAATGGAAAATACATCGTAGGCCCAATTGAAACTATTTATGTTAAAGATCTTAATATGGATTTCAAAGCACGTATTGATACTGGAGCAAATACAACATCGATTAATGCTTATGACTTACATGTTATTGATGGAAATAATAACCCTACAGATACCAAAAAAAGTTGGCATAAAAATCTAGGGAAAATGATCAGTTTCAAAACAGCTAACGCGCAAGGACAAGAAGAAACACATACTGGAAAAATAATCAAAATCAGCAAGATACGAAATGCTCAAGGTGTTGAACGCCGCTATGCTGTTGTTATGGATTTAATTTGGAATGGTAAAAGCCATGCCATTCCTGTCAATTTACGTGATCGTAAAAAATTAGAATATAAATTACTGATTGGTCGTAATTGGTTAGATGGCCGCTATTTAGTTGATGTATCAAAAAATGATAACGATGATTAATCCTTAACTAAAATTCAAGTAAATAAAATAGTGCCTGTAATAAATAGGCACTGTTTTTTTAGAATGTAATAGCCTTATCTAAATATTTTTTAATTGAAACTAAATCCCCCTTAACTAACTGTCCTCGCACAAGGGCATACCATTCATTATTTTTACCATTATCATTTCTCAAAACAATCCCTTTATACTGTTCCGAATGAGCAATTAATGATGATTTCATTGTTTGTCGATGAGTATCAAACCTTTCTGGCGGCATAAAGACTTTTGTCTCACACCACCAATCTACACTCTTTTTAATGTTGGTTATCATTCCTTTGACTGTTTTCCCATTAATGGTTGTTTTCCAGTCAGAGGTGAACCCTGTACTATTCTCAACGATATAACCACGATGAAAAAGACGTTTTTTTATTGTCATACTCTATACCTTATTAAAGAAGTAGTTTCTTTAATAATCATTACTTTAACTACGCATATAATAATAAGACTTAAATGCTTAAGCTAGTTTTTTGTAATTATTCTTCCGTTTTTCGAT
This sequence comes from Photobacterium carnosum, assembly GCF_021236965.1. NCBI lineage: Bacteria > Pseudomonadati > Pseudomonadota > Gammaproteobacteria > Vibrionales > Vibrionaceae > Photobacterium > Photobacterium carnosum. The sequence goes on from NZ_WMDN01000001.1 coordinate 5,950, forward strand.
GATCGTTGCTATTATTTAAGTATATAAAGTTATAGTGCATTAGGTGTTATAGTGGCTAAGAAAATTACCGTTATTGAAGATGAAATAATACGCAACGCAAGTCTTACTGATTTTTCAACCATTGCTGAATCGATTACAGTTTGGCAACGACTAACACATCAACAATATGCTAAAAACACATTAATCGCATTTAAAAATGATTGGAATAGTTTCTTACTTTTCTGTTCACAACACAACACATCAGCGTTACCCGCATCAGCTGAAATTGTTCATCGTTATATAGAAAAAATGGCACTCACCCGTAAGCTAGCCAGCCTAAAACGTTACATTGTCACTATTAGTTTGGTTCATCGTTGTCATGCATTACCTAACCCCTGTTTAAGTAATGAAATAAAACTTGCCATGCACAAACAGCGCCTTGATAAACATGATGATTATACTAATGCTCATGGTTTTCGTGATAACCATTTACATGAGCTTCTTGAATCATTTTCGCACGCAACTAAAGCCAAAGATGTACGCGATATGGCGATTTGGGCAATGACCTTTGAAGCAATGCTAAAGCGTTCAGAAGTAACCGCATTAACCATTAACGATATTGAAATCACACCTGATGGTTTAATTACTCTTTCGGTAAACGGTACTTTAATTGCATTAAGTGATATCGCCTCGCAAGCTGTCAACCGTTGGCTGACATTATCGATGATAGACAGCGGTTTTGTTTTCCGACGTATTGATAGACATAATAATATTGGTGATAACCCTCTTGATCACTCATCGATCTACCGTATATTTAGACGTGCAAGCCAAGAGCTAGATCTTCCTACTGACGTAATATTTTCAGGGCAATCACCACGGGTCGGTGCGAGCCAAGATTTAGCTGACGCGGGGCTGTCTATTCATCAAATACAACACCAAGGACGATGGCGAAGCCCTGCTATGCCGGCTCAATATATTGGTCAACGCGCTAAACGGGATAGCACCTTAAAGAAATTTGCCAACAAAAATGGCAAATAACACACAAGCACGATAAAAATGACATAAAAAAGCCAACCTTTGATACACCTTCAACAACAAAGAGCATCAAGGTTGGCTTAATAATAACTGATTAAATATTTATTTAACGGCGTTTTTAATCGCTTTTTCAATAAAATCAGTAAAGTTATGGCCATAGTTCTCTAACATTTTAGGGAACATTGAAATTGGCGTCATGCCTGGGAAGGTATTGATTTCATTTAATAGAATTTCATTATCTTCACTCAAGAAGAAATCAATACGCGATAAATCTTTAAGCTTCATTTGCTCAAACGCTTTACGAGCATAATGCTGAATCGCTTCAACTTGTTCTGCAGTTAAATTACGCGCTTCAACCTGAGTGGTTGATAAGCTATCAGTACTGTATTTTTCTTCATAGCTATAAAACTTATCATCAGGGCACGATACTTCACCCGGTTTAGTAATAATAAGTTGATCACCATATTGATAAGCCGCAACTTCTAACTCACGAGGCTTAATGGTTTTTTCAATTAATACTTGGTTTGAATAACCGAATGCATTGTTAACCGCTGTACGTAATTCTTCTGCGTTCTCAACACTATAACAACCGACAGATGAACCTTGGCATGCTGCCTTAACAAACACCTTGCCCCACTGGCTTAATGCCGCTGATGCTTGTTGGTGAGCTTCTTCCGTATTCTCACTCAAGAAAACATAAGGCGTATTAGGAATATTCAACGCATCAAACCACAACTTAGTGGTAATTTTATTAAAACAGTTTGTACTCGCTTCAGCGCCACAGCCTAAATAAGGTAAACCTGCTAAATCAAATAATGATTGCAAATCGCCAGTTTCACCAGGAAAGCCATGCACACAAGGGATCACGTAATCAATCGTGACAGGTTGCTCACCGACAGCGGACAATGTTTTATCTAAATTCAATTCGCAAGAATGTTGATTTCCATTTAACCAACCTTCATTTTTTGTCATTTCGACACGAGTATAGCTAACGCCATCAATCACTTTTAATTGTTGTTCAATAAAGTTTGCAGATACAAGAGAAACTTCATGCTCAGCGCTACCGCCGCCGCATAATAATAAAACATGGATAGAACTCATTATCGTTCCTTAATTAGACCAATCACAATACAATGCAGATTACAAAAACCTTGATAAACCACCAAGGTCAAAAAAAATAAGACATTCACGGCTGAATATAGTAATCAAAAAAGTAATATGAATGTACCCTCTATATCATCATATCGTGATTTATTTTTAAATCCTGCCAGGTTTATACTGCAACTGGTGAATTAACCACCATTTATAGCCTGTTTATATCAACGATTATTGTAACTGCTTCAATTGTGGCGAGCCAGTATGTTCAATATCATAAAAATTCCGCACAAATGCCCCACTTTGCTGTAAAGCTTCAGGTAACAATGCCAATGCAGCTTTTGCTTGCTCATGATCGGAGTAATGCCCAAGTAATAAGGTATAAACTTGACTACCATTGATCATCTTCTTATTTAGCCAAGCTGGTTGCTGGCTATCTAATAGCAATAATAAGGTCACTAATGATTGTTCATCTCTTGATGCTGTGATTTGAACGCTATAACCATGCATATCAACTGTTTGATATTTATCATCAACAATCGGATCATCAACGCGTGTTTGATCCTCTACCACCGCATCATTAACTGGCTCAATAACTTCGGGTTCAACCGTCTTTATAGCATCAACTGTTGGCTCTGTAGCAGCTGTTGAATCAGTAACTATAGCTGAATCAGTAACTATAGCTGATTCAGTAACCGTCGCGGGTTGAGTCACATCGGTAGCGACAGTTGTTACCGCGGCTTTATCTGTAACAATTACAGGTTCATCAATAGTTGTATCATTTGCCACTTGTACTGTGGTTGGTTCCGTCACCACGTCAGTAATAGTACTATCTGCTGCAATGACTGAAGGCTCTATCGATGTAACGTCTTCTACTGGTTCAATTTTAGTAACTGGTTGATTTTCAATAACCTGTTCACTCACTGCTATCGAATCTATCGATTGATACAAAGGGTCTGTTTTAACTGATGCGTCTAATTCCGCAACAACTGTTGGCTCAACAAACTTTGCAGTCGACTTCATCGTGTTAATTGTTTCAATCGGAACCTGTAATGGCGTTTTAGGTGGCAGTAATTGAGCACAACCCACCAAGCTCGATAACAGGCTCAATGTAATAATTTTTTTCATTTTATTCTCTCTTATTCCACAGTAGAACAGTTAGTGTGCTCATCATAAAAACAATTGAATGACAGATAGTTAGTAATAGTTTGCCGCAGCGTTTAATTACAATCAAACAGTTCATAACGATAGATCCATCGAAAGGTAATTATGTTACCATGGTTACGTTAAACATTGTTTTTATAACAATAATATGAACCTTATTTTTCTGCTACTGCCTAGGAGCCTCAATGGCTGATCCACATATTAAATGCGAACTTGATATTCTTGATAAACTAACCGTTATCTTATATCGCTCAGCATTCACTCTTGCCGCTATTATCATGGCGGTAATTGGTACAGAAACACATACTGCGACACCTTTCCTTGTTATCGTCGCTTTACTCGCCTCAACAACAGTTCATATTTATGACAAACGTTTTCGCTGGCTTATTCAAGGTGCTGGCTTGTTTGCAGCGATCTGGTTAATTTCCGGATTATGGCAACCATTAGCATTAGGCGCCGCTTTATTTGTTTTTAGCGCACTTTCAATAAAAGAATATTTCTGTTTTCGAGTAAAAATACTTCTATTAACGCCCCTTATTTTGGCGGCATTTTGGTTTTGTTTCGTCTTTAATGTCATGCATGTTGCGATTGGGTTTGCAATGGTCGGTGCTGCATTACTTGCCTTTGCTGCTTTTAGTAAATGGCGGATGCCGCTACATTTTGATATTGGTGATAAAAGCCGCTACCAAGTGTAATCTGCTTATTGTGCTCTTTAGCCACCAGCTAATAAGCCACCAGCAGCAAAAAAAGAGATCAAATGATCTCTTTTTTATTGTTTAGCTAAATGTTTTTGTTTATACATTGCTGCATCTGCTTGATTAATAGCACTCACTATATTACCGCCTACCTCAACAATTCCATAAGAAAAGCTAACATGCAGTTGTTTTGCTAAAAAGTATGCTTCAATATTACAGCGAATAACTTCTATCCGTTGCTGTACGCCACGACATGGAGAGCCCTCCAGTAATAATACAAACTCATCGCCACCAAATCGTATTATAGCATCACGATCTCGCAGCATACTTTTAACGGTTTGTGCAAAATCACGTAAAACCTCATCACCTTTATTATGCCCATAGATATCGTTAATTAATTTAAAACCATCTAAATCAATAAAGACTAATGTTTGATAGGCTTTAGCATACGTCGATTCTAAATAACTTTTTTGATAACACTGGTTAATATATCAATATTAATGCTATCGTTAGCGTCATAGATACTACAAATAATAAACGATTGATTAAAATGTATTATCTTTTGTCGGAAAGTATGAAAAAATCGCCTTCCCTTTTCAGTGTCTACCGTTTCATTCGATACGAGAAAACACGTATCACTATTGAGTAATTCTTTATCTAAATCAATACATGTTTGATAATCAGGAAATCGCTCACAGGCTTGCGCAGCACTATAATTAACAAGGTCAATACCTAAATAATTAATAAGCGGTTCATTATTATAAATAGCATTCCCTTCACGATTACGAATAATAACAAGGGCGTTACTAGTATTGATTAATGTATACTTTTTAAGTATTTAACATTACCTACATCAGTATAAATAAGCACTGAATACCGCAAAAAACAATACTAATATAGATTATATTTATTTTGAATTATTAGGCCTAATACAAAACAAACACTATTCATTAAGATATCCGTTCTACACCATAAAATAAATAAATCATCCTCTTTTTTCAGATCACATTATAACGATAAAAAAAGCAGCTCTGCCATATTTAGAGATAAAGTATCAATATTGTCGATATAGGGATGACTATCTTATGAGTAATATTACCGCTTTTTTAAAACCAACCAGTATCGCAGTGATTGGGGCATCGAACAATCCACACCGTATCGGCTATATAGTTGTCAGTAATCTGTTATCAGGATGCTTTAACGGCCCTATTATTCCCGTCACACCAAAGTATACCGCTGTCGCAGGGATTTTGGCTTACCGCAGTATTGATACGATGCCTATAATCCCTGATATAGCAATTATTTGTACCCGTGCAGATCTTACTCCCGATATTATTAATCAACTTGGGCACAAAGGTGTTAAAACTGTCATTGTTATCGCCGCCGGTATGACTCCTAGAACTAACCATAAAGACACAATTAACCACCAACAACAAATGCTTATCAATGCTCAACGTTATAATATACGAATTATCGGCCCCAATAGCCTTGGCATTATTTTACCTTGGCTTAACCTTAATGCGTCGGTGTCTCCAATCCCTGCTAATAAAGGTAATATCGCGTTTATTTCACAATCAGCCGCAGTCTGTACCACAATTCTTGATTGGGCGCAGAATAAGGAAATAGGATTCTCTACGTTTATTTCTTTGGGTGATGCTTGTGACATTAATTTTGCCGAACTGCTTGATATTTTAAGCCAAGATACAAAAACAGACGCTATATTGCTCTACATTGACAATATCAAAGATGCTAGACAGTTTATTTCAGCAGCCCGTGCCGCTGCACGTAACTGTCGTATATTAGTATTAAAAAGTGGTAGAACAAACATGGGACAATCGACGGCATTATTGCATTCTAATGATGAAATCAGTGTGGACGAGGTTTATGATGCAGCCATTCGTCGTTCTGGTATGTTACGCGTTCATACAACCCATGATTTATTTGCAGCGGTTGAAACATTAGCACATTCAGTACCATTACGCGGAGAACGATTGGCTATTGTCACTAATGGTGCAGGTCCTGCCGTTATGGCAGTCGATGCGTTATCTGATCGTAGTGGAAAATTAGCACAATTAAGTACAGAAACAGTAGCAAAGTTATCTCATGTCTTACCCGCCTATTGGTCACACACTAATCCAATAGATATTATGGGTGATGCAAACACTACGCGTTACCAACAAGTCATTAATATTCTACTTGATAGTGATGATTTTGATGCGCTACTTATCATGCATAGTCCTTCAGCTATTGCTAATAGTACTCACACCGCGAAGATAGTTATTGATACCCTCCACCAGCATTCTCGCAGTCAACGTTTTAATATATTAACTAATTGGTCGGGTGAAAATGAAGCTACTGACGCTCGTATTCTTTTTACTCAAGCGCGTTTACCAACTTATCGTACACCAGAAAGTGCGATCTCAGCTTTCATGCATTTAGTCGAATACCGTCGTAACCAACGTCAATTAATGGAAACGCCAGTGTCAATTGGTGAAATTACCGCAGATCCTCACTATGTGCGCCATGAAATACAACGTTTACTGCAACAAAATATTTATCATCTTGAGACTCATGAGATACGTCCGTTACTTGAAAGCTATGGTTTTACTACTCTTCCAACGTGGATAGCCTCTGATGCCGCTGAAGCAGTCTATATTGCAGAACAAATTGGGTATCCCGTAGCGGTAAAATTACGATCTCCAGATATTCGTCATAAATCGGATATTCATGGCGTGGTGTTATACCTACGTGATGCCAATGAAGTAGCCAATGCCGCTGATGCTATTTTGTCTCGTGTTGCACTGTATTATCCCAGTGCCCGTATTGACGGATTATTAATCCAACGTATGGCAAATCGATCTGGCGCACAAGAATTACGGATCGGTGTCCATAACGATCCTGTCTTTGGGCCAGTGATCATGCTTGGCGAAGAAACCATTGATTGGAATATTGAACGTGATGCCGTCGTTGCGTTACCACCGTTAAACATGGCTCTTGCCCGTTATATGGTGATCAATGCGTTAAAGCGTAACAAAATCAAACAACGCAGCAGTTTAGAGCCGATATCTATTCCAGCGTTATGCCAATTTTTAGTGACTATTTCTCAAATGATCATTGATTGTCCTGATATTAACGCCTTGGATATTCACCCCTTACTGATCTCGGGCGATGAATTAACGATTATTGATGCTTCAATGGATATCACAACGTTTAATGGCGATATTCAGCAACGATTAGCGATTCGTCCTTACCCTAAAGAATATGAACAACAGTGCCAGCTTAAAGACGGTAAACAGATATTGCTTCGTCCTATTCTTCCTGAAGATGAACCAACCCATAAAGCCTTTATTAGCCAAGTATCAGAAGAAGATCTTTATAAACGTTTTTTCTCTGAAATTGGCGAGTTAAATCATGAGGCCTTAGCCAAATTCACCCAAATCGATTACGACCGTGAAATGGCTTTTGTTGCTGTTTATGATGAGATGATTATCGGTGTTGCTCGTGCATTATCAGATGCAAACAATAAAGACGCTGAATTTGCGATTCTCATTCGATCCGATTTTAAAGGGGCAGGTTTAGGGCGAATTTTAATGGTAAAGCTAATTGATTACGCCAAACAGCGCGGGCTTCATACCCTAACAGGAATGACCATGCCAACCAACCGTGGCATGATCACTCTAGCGCAAAAAATGGGGTTTGAGATTGATGTACAATTAGCTGATGGTGTAGTAGATATGCAGTTATTGTTAAACTAACCCCTAGCAATATAAAACAACATGCAGTGAATCATAACCAGTTATTAATAGGGTATTTTAATGCTTTTACAGCGTTACGTTTTGTCTCATCCGCTATAATTATCATTTATGATACAGCTATAGCAGTAATGAGGTGGCAACGTGCATAGATATTATCTCACTTTCAATCGATCTACTGATGCAAACCCTTCACGTATATCATTATCGATAAGAAGACTTATATATAGCATCCTTTGGCTCACAATCTCTTGTTTTAGTTATGCGGGCACAGAACAACCTACAGGAGGAAGTTATGGTTTAGCATTAGATCCCGTCCCTACCGTAAATTTTGTCTTTCTTACGCCCGCTAATGCGCAGCAGCAACAAGCAAAAGACATTGTTCAACATTCATCTATTCTCGCCACAGTGAGGCAACTAAGCCAAACTCGCTATGTTTTCGCCCCCAGCTTAGATATCGTTTTTGGAAGTACTAAAGGTCCTAATTTTGATTCAACTCAAAACGAAATCCAGATCCCTTACCAATATATTACTCAGCTATTACAGCATGTGGCTAAAACAACCCCTTACACTACCCAACAACAACGTTATCAAGCAACAACCGACGCGCTATTATTGACGTTACTGCACGAGATCGGACATGCCTATATTCTTGATCGTGCGATTCCCATACTCGGTAATAATGAAACCATGGTTGATAACTTCGTGACTATATTGCTATTGAATGATATCGATCGAGGAGATGAGATTGCAATTAACAGTAATCAACTATTTAGTATTCATGCTATCAATGATACCCCTTTAAGTAATAATCTTTTTATTCAACAGCATAGCCTTAGCCAACAACGTTATCAGCATATTTTGTGTCTGGTGTACGGTAGTGATCCCACTCGCTACCAACCCTTGCTTGACGCATTGCCTTTAGTACAACAGCAACAGCAACAACGCCAATGTAATGATATTTACTCAACCACACATCAAGGCTGGCTCTATTATTTAGATATTTAGATATTTAACGCAAACAATTAAAATGCATATATATTCAATCTTAAAGATGTAACCCCGTAAATTTTGCAACGATATGCGTACTTAGTCATTTTAAGATGTAATTGTAGAGAATTATTTATACTTACAATCCTCTAATAATAGAATCTGGTATATGTTTAAAGATGAGGCCAGTGTCTATCATTTAAATGAATGGTTTATTACTGCTATTAATTTATTCTGTTATCAATAGGTAAACTATCGTTGTGAAATCACCCCCGAACAATGTCGAATCGTTACCGTCACCACCAGCAAAGGTAAAAACGTCGTGGTGGCATAAGAGTACAAAAGTGGGTTTATCGTTATTGGGGATCGTACTTCTAATACCCATAATAGGTTTAATATGGCTTAATATTCATGGTGTAACGGTAACTGAGGTTAAGGGACTACGTTATGACAATGGTATACAAGCAAAACAAATTTCATTACGTTTATTTAATTACCACGTCACTTTCCATCAGCTCTCTTTGCAACACCAAATTGATCCTAAAAACCTTCTTGATAGCGGAAGTTATCGCCTATTTGCGAAGAAATATGAAATAGAACTGCCTTCAACAACAACAGCGATGTTAGAAAAACAAAATATTTATTTACGCTACATTCACTTTTTTGATGCAACGTTTAGGTTTGTTGATTTCACATCACCATTAACCATTAATGCTCGAGCGCGAAAAGTGACAGCATCTACAGCGCACAGTGACGGTAAAGAATCTGCGGCAACACAAATTATAGAACAGGTTGATGTTACCATTACCAACACCCCCCATTTAGTGATCTCTGGTCATTCAAATAAAGGTAAATTAAACTTCTTTTTCCCACAAGATCAACCCTCGCCACATTACCCAATACGGTTTATTGATAGTCAATTTTCTATTGCTTGGCAAGACAATAAAACGCCAGTATCTGTCACGATTGCATCACTTCATCCTCAATGGGAAACCCTTAATAACACCTTACCAGAACAAGTTATTACCAAATTATCATTAACGTTTGATCTTAACCGCAGTTTACCAACCATGAAATTAATGGCTAACACTGTAAAACTAGAACAACCCAAATATTTACCTGAATTTGTTAATCGTACTGACATCGATAGCAAAGGGATCCACCTCGGACAAGCTATTGCTAATCTTGCCCGTTTACCCATTAAGAAATTAAAAGTAAACGCACTAACTTATGGCGATTTATTAATTGATGCTAAAATGATTTTAAAAACGCCACTAAATACGATAACAGCACAATCGGAAGATCTTAATCACAACCCAACGCCACACCATAAAACCGCGACTGAAAAAGCGAGAAAAAAAATAGAACAACAGGCTAAAACGTTAAATATTGCAACGGACAATAAAACTAAGGCGCATTTTATTGTAAAAGGAAAAGCATTAGCCCCTAATCCATATCAACTTGATGTGAATATCTATCACCTTTCAAAAACAAATGCCCGTGCTCACACCATTATGACTCGTAGTGACGGCAATAACCTTAACTGCGATGTGAAAATAATTTTTCATCAACCATTACCACAATATCTAAATTGCAATGCCAACTTTAAAAATACTAAAGAATTCACCGATCGATTAGGTCTTGACGATATGCCTGATGCTCAAATAAAAGGACCATTACGCTTTTATGCTAAACAAGTGGTAAATAACTTATCAAAAACAACTAACCCGATGGTGATTAATAATAAAATTGTGGATGCACATTACCGAATAGGTATTGAATTACCGCCATCTTTTACTATTGAACTTAATAAATACACCGTTGAAGCCCCATTTTTTCATTCTAAAGATAAAAATACTCATCAGTATCATGATCTAAAACATATTGCCAAAATTCAAATGAACAGTGACGGTAAAATAAACTTCAATATCAGTTATAAAAATAGATTATTCCAAGTGGCGCTAGGTGATAAAGACGAAACAATTAGTTTTAAAAATGCCAATACAAATTCTGAATTTAGTTTTTTTATTGATGAACTCAATTGCTTATATCCTAATATTCAATGTCATATTAACGCTAATATCAATGCCAAAATTAATACAGTACAACCAACAAACGACAGTAAAATTGATAACGTTCTTTTTAGCTCAAAAGTAAAAGCAATATGGGCTAATAATTATTTAATTGCCCAATTACAACAGACCCATTTTCAAGCAAAAAAGTTGTTATTCCAACGTATTCCAACCTTAGAGAATAATAAGATCAATAATATTGATTTCAGCTTAAACCAATTAATAGGTGTTTTTGAAAAGAAAAAAGATCGTTTGAGTGTCATGGTTTATCAACCTAAAAATACCCAAGCACAATTAAGTGCTCAATTATCTACTCGTCATCAAGCCCAAAAAACAACCCTAGTGGCAGACTATAGCGCAGAACTAAACATTGCCGTCAGTAAGCTATTATTACGCCATGAGATATTATTCAATAACACGTCTTTGCAATCACTGGCTACACCATTAACATTATCAAGTAACATCAATATCGCAATAGATAACGTTCAACGTAACTATAAACAACTATTTCCCTCAGCCAACCTTTATGGTCATTTCTATTTAGCCGCGAATAAACTACAAGCTGAAGCTACACTCGCTAACCTTCACAATGACATTTTTGTAAAACTGAATGTTAATACCGATTTAATGACCAAAGAAACCAGAGTGAAGTTACACCGCAATACAATAACGTTCACAAACACTCGCCACTTAAAAAAATATTACTTTCCAACGCTACCTTTACCGTTTGATATTACTGACGGTAGTATTACCATGAGTGCCGTATTTATGATTGACAGTAATAATCAATTAACTGGAACCACTAATATTTCTACGGATCATCTTTCTGGAAATTATCATGGCATTGATGTTAGTCAGCTAGACAGTAATATTCACCTCGCATTCTCGCCTGATGGCATTCAAACCCTCAGCCCTATTGCCTTATTTGCACAACAACTTAAAGCAGGAATAACATTTACCAAACCAAGTTTGATTATTGATGCTAATACCCAAACCAATCAATACACATTACATCGAATAGCCACTTACGTCTTGGGGGGAAGTTTAAGTGCTCATAGTATTAACCTTACGGATTTACCTAAATCAGCATTCATTCCAATGACCATTTTTGGTATTAAAATCGATAAAATAATCGACCAGATTGATCATGATGGAATTGAATTTACAGGGATCCTTGATGGCACTATTCCCATTGCTATTATTGATGGAAAGATTGAAATCCATGACGGCGTGCTTCATTCTCGCTATCCAGGTGGCATATTACGTTATATCGCGGGCTCAATGATTGATGAAAATATCAAAGCCGCAGGCCATCAGAGTCCATTAATGGTGAGTGAAATACTTAAAAATTACCATTATCGTACCTTAGCCATGAAAGTTAACTATGCTAAAGATGGCGTGTTAAAAACACAATCTTACTTCAAAGGGTATAATCCTGATTTTCAGCACGGCCGCCCAATAAATATAAACGTAACCATTGAAGATAATGTACTTGAGCTCATCAAAACAATAAACATACTCAATGCATCCAATGTCGAACAAAAAATTAGTGAGTATTTTAACCATCAATAACATTTAAGGTTATTAATATGAATAGGTTGCAAAAAGCACCATTACGTTTCTATAGTATTATATTTTTCATTGCTATACTGTCACTCGGTGGATGTACACCTACAATACAAGTTGCCACATCAGACAAGCCGATTGAAATTAATCTTAATATTAATATTGAGCATGAAATTAAAATAAAAGTTGATAAAGACATAGAACAATTATTTGATAATAAAGCTGTATTTTAATCATTATAGTTACTCGACATTAAGGTCATCGTCATATGAAAGCTATAATTCTAAAAAAAAGACTTCTTAGCTGTTGGCTACTACTCTCTTTATTTTCATCTTCAGCGCTAGCGATTACGTTGCAACAAGCTAAACAGCAAGGGCTTGTTGGTGAGGCGAATAATGGTTTAATTGCCGCGATTAAACCCAATAATAATTCGACGATTAATCATCTTATAATCTCCGTCAACAATCATCGTAAAGAGACATATCAAGCCATTAGCCAATCTCATTCACTATCACTTAACATTATAAAATTACGGGCTTATCATAAAGCCATAGAAAAAACACAATCAGGACATTTTTATCAAGACAGTCGTGGTGCATGGAAACAGAAAAAATAATATCCATACATTAAATTACTCTTAACCCTCGTTTCAAAATATTTAACTAAACGAAATAGAATGACGTGCGTATAATTTGAGATCTTATCAACAATCTGATTTCAACCACAAAATGACATTAAATCAAAAGATTAGAAATTTAAAGCCAGTAGATCTCATATTTACAATTACCGCAATTATGTGTTTAGCACCTTTCATTAGTTCCCCCATAGCCTTAATTCTAGGCTTTACGTTAGCCAGTTTAGGTTTGATCCCAACTCAATTTAATCTTGCCGCTTTAACCAAAAAACTTTTGTCATATTCCATTATTGGTTTAGGGTTTGGGATTAATTTAAACGAAGCCATTGAAGCTAGCCGCCAAGGACTTGGACTAATTATTTCTTCCATTTTCTTTACGTTATTTTTAGGCTGGATCGCAACCCACTTTTTAAAATTGGATAAAAAAACCGGCCATTTAATCGCAGCAGGTACGGCTATTTGTGGTGGCAGTGCCATTGCCGCAGTATCACCTGCGATTAATGCGCGTGATGACCAAACCTCATTAGCTTTAGCGACCGTGTTTGTACTGAATGCAGTGGCTTTATTTCTGTTTCCAGCAGTTGGGCACTTATTAGAAATGAGTCAACATGCTTTTGGTACTTGGGCGGCGATTGCCATTCATGATACATCGTCAGTGGTCGGTGCCGCAGGTTCTTATGGTGATGAAGCATTAAAAACAGCGACAACCTTGAAACTTGCTCGTGCGTTATGGATCATTCCAGTCGCGTTTGGCAGTGCATTAATGTTTAAAGGTGACAGTAAGAAAATCACTATTCCTTACTTTATTCTTTTTTACTGCTTAGCGATTTTAATTGCCCATTTTGTTCCACAATTTCACTCAACCTATATTCTTATCTTTGACGCATCAAAACGCTTATTAGTGGTGTGCTTATTCTTAATTGGCTCAGGTATCACAGTGAGTAAATTACGTAATGCCGGACACAAACCTTTATTATTAGGTGTGATCCTCTGGTTAGCGATTGGTACTGCTTCACTAACCTATATTGAGTTGTTTCTTTAACGCTTGTTGACTCTTTATCTTGTCATAAAAAAAACCTCTATTCTTCAATATTAAACATGAAGATATAGAGGTTTTTTATTTAATTTACTTTATTGTTTACAGGGTTTCTACCGTACTTTTTACAAGACAAAACTTGCAAAAATAAAGCCAAAGATAATACTGAATACCATGCTTAATAGACCGGGGATCATAAAGCTATGGTTAAAGATGTAGCTACCAATCTTTGTTGTTCCTGTGCGGTCAAAATCAATTGAAGCAATGATAGGACCGTAGTTAGGAATAAAGAAGTAACCATTAACCGCTACAAACGTTGCGATAATGACCTCAGGTGGTAGACCTAGTGTAATAGCAACAGGCACAAGCACGGCTGTTGTTGCACCTTGACTGTTAACCATCACAGATAAACCGAATAAAGCAAAAGCGAATGTCCATGGCGCAACTTCTACTAAACCAGACACCGCTTCTTTCACCATTTCACTGTGACCGGCTATAAACGTATCACCTAACCAAGCAATACCAAAGATAGCCACAATCGCACGCATACCAGCATGGAACACGGATCCTTGAGAGATCGCATTACCGTCAGGCTTACAGATCAAGATGATCAAAGCAGCAATTGCTAACATCACGATCTCGATCGTGTGTGCCATGCCCATCGCTGATCCATTAAAGTTAGGACGTAACCCTGGGAATGCACCCATAATAACGACAGCTAACGCGCCAAATAAGAATAAACCAACCGCTTTCTTTGCTTCTGGTTTAATAACAATCTCTTCTACTTTGACTTCTTGTTCCATTTCTTGACGGAAAGCAGGATCTTGCATACGACGTTGATATTCAGGGTCATCTTTTAGATCTTTACCCATTTTATTAACGACAACACACGCTAATGCTAAACCACAGAAAGTACCAGGAATTGTCACCATTAACACATCTGCTAATGTAATGCCTTGAGGTTCTAAGAAAGCCACTAATGCAACAACAGCTGCGGCAATCGGACTTGCAACAATCGCAAACTGAGAAGCAATGACGGCCATACCCAGTGGACGCTCAGGACGAATACCACTACGACGACTTACTTCTGCAATAACAGGTAATACCGAATAAGCCACATGGCCCGTACCGGCTAAGAAGGTAAACATATAAGTTACTAACGGCGCAATAAAGGTAATATGACGCGGATTTTTACGAAGAATATTTGACGCAATTTTAATTAAGTATTCGAGACCACCCGCCGCTTGCATTGCCGCCGCCGCAGCAACAACAGCCATGATCATTAACATTACATCAATCGGTGGACTGGTTGGTTGCAAACCAAAAACAAAACTTAAAATCGCAAGACCGATACCACCCATAACACCCAAACCAATACCACCGATTCGCGCACCCACTAAAATACAGACTAGTACAATCAAAAATTCTACGATAAACACATTTATACTCCCTAATAACAGCGTTTATATTACTGAGCAATATTCAGTAAAAATTCGTGCTGATAATAAAGTTTATATAGGAGTAATAATTAGCTATCAATCACACTTCATTAAAATATATATCAATAAAAGTATTAATATAAACAAATATTACTTTTATGTTTTATTTTATGGGCTCACATGTAACTCAATTGACTGTTATTTGTATGCAATTAGTTTTAAAAGTATCTACTCTACGTGAAAAATAATCATTAACGTCTATTTTCTAACAATGACTCACTTACTTTTAACCATAAAAGACCCAATAAAATAGCAAATGAACTTAAGTTACATAGCGCACTCGTCAATTCGGTTGTAATCAATGACACGATAATTAATAACAGGCTAATAGTTACGCCCACTGTTTGTCGTTTACGATCATTAATTTTAAGTAAATATGCTTTCATAATAACGATCCTTACCAAACCTTGATTGTTATTAATATGTTAGCTAATCATTGGAATTTTAAAAATACTATTTATCTCTATGAAAGAGTAAAAAAGTCTATCACTCTATTATCTTGCCAATTATTAGAGCCAATATAACAAATTCTCATTTAGCGAAGTTAACTTGTTTAAAAAAAACACATTTAACCACTAAAGCGTAATTATCATGTCAATATCTTGTCGTTTTTCGCTACAATACACCCTAAGTATAAAGACATTTATAAATAGTGATTTTTGCAGCATGAAAAGTCATGTCGGTTAATATCATATTGATAAATCATTACATATTCTTCGGAGAAAACAATGGCATCTCGTACGCTAAAGGCAGCAGTTGTCTTAGGTCTATTTGCATTATCTGGTTGTGCGTCATCTAACAGCCCTTGTGATTCAGGCTACCTATTACCATCAAAACTTGACAATGAAAATCTTCAATGTCAACAACAACAACAACAACCAGTAACAGTTGCGCCAGAAACAACAGTCACTAGCGAACCCGTTATTGATAGCGATTATATTGATAATAACAACGCCCACCTTGCTGATGAAGAGTCAATGACGAACGATCAAGCATTTGGTGATATAAACCCATCACACTTTACTATTCAAATTTTAGCCCTAAGTGAAGAGCGTAACCTACGTGGTTACCTTCAACCTATCACTGGCAATCAACCAATTTGGGTTAACTGGAAACATGCAGTAGGCCGTAACTGGTATGCGGTTATTTACGGTAATTACGCGACTCGTGCAGATGCAAAACAAGCAATTCAAGCATTACCAGCAACAGTTCAAGCGCAAGGTCCATTTGTATTAAGCTTTGCGGCTGTTAAAGCAGATAAAGAAGGTCAAGTGTACCAATTACGTTAATCGTATTGATGCATTAAGTGTAACTGCTAATCTACTGATGAAATGCAGTAACAAAAAAACCAGACACTAGGTCTGGTTTTTTTTATGCTGTTTATTAAACGTATTAATAATGTGGCATGCAATCTATTAACGATTCTTAGTCATCAATTATTGATCGTCGTTGCTCACATCAGTATTACGTTTTTTCTTAGGGATAAAGACATCGTTACCCACAGCTTGGTTTTCGTAAAAACGCTTATCAACTCTCTTCGTTGCTCTAGGTGCTTGCGTTTTTTTAGCGGTACCTGTTGCATTGGTTGTCGTTTTCTTAACAATCTTCTTCTTCGGTGCAGGTTTAAGACCTTTAAACTTACCCGTTAAGCCTTCAAGGGTTGTGAACTCAATCTTTTGTTTCAAGAATGCTTCAACCGCTTTAAAGCTCTTCCAGTCTTTAGGACCTACTAATGAAACTGCATCACCTTTATTACCCGCACGGCCAGTACGACCCACACGGTGAACATATTCTTCTGCGTGTTTTGGCATATCAAAGTTAATAACAAGCGATACGCTATCGATATCAAGACCACGTGAGGCGATATCTGTTGTCACTAGAATTTTATGACAATTACGCTCAAACTGACTCATGATGTTATTACGTTGCGTTTGGTTCAAATTACCACTTAGTGCAACCGCTTTTAGTTTACGTTCGTTCAGCTCAGCCGTTAAACGATCAGTATCAGCACGGGTTGCAGTAAAGATAATAACTTGGTTGTAATCTTCTACTTCTAACACTTTATCTAGCAATGCTTGTTTGTGATCTAAGTGATCACACAAAATAAAGCGTTGAGTAATATCGGTATGCTCTTCTGCTGAGTGACCAATTGAAATACGCTTTGGCATATCCAACATCTCAGATGCAATTGACATCACATCAACGTGATCCATGGTTGCAGAGAACATTAATGTTTGACGACGACGGTGGTTAGCCGCTTCGTTAATACGACGAAGTTGTGGTTCAAAACCCAGATCAAGCATACGGTCTGCTTCATCAAGAATAAGCATCTCTAAACCATCAAGGTGTGTACTACGGTGCTCAAGGTGATCGACAAAACGACCTGGCGTCGCAACCACAAACATTGGGTCATTACGTAATGCTTTTACTTGATCGTTAAAGTTTTCACCACCAACAATCAAGGTTGCATCGTAAGGCGTACCAGCATTAAGCGTACGTAGTTGTGCGTAAATTTGTTTCGCTAACTCACGCGTCGGCGTTAAAATTAATACACGAGGATCACGACGAGTAAATGGCTTACCACGATACATACGCTGCATCGCAGGTAATAGAAATGCTAGAGTTTTACCGGAACCCGTTTTCGACGACGCCAAAATATCTTTGCCTGCAATAGCAACAGGGACGGCCGTTTGTTGAATTTCGGTTGCTCGATCAAACGCCAAATGATTCAATTTGTTTAATAGGCGTGCGTCTAAGCCAAGATCTTTAAAATGCAAAATGATGCTCCGGTAAAAACAACTCAATTAATGAGTGTGTCCTGTCAAATATGATGAATATCACAATATTGTGAAAACATTAGCTGGAAATTATAACACAAACCAATTTTAAAAAACCTAAAATAAGTCACCCTACTAGCGTTAACATATTGATAATCGTTATTGCTATATAGACATCAAACACGTTACGCTTTAATTCATTAGAGATTATAAGGAATTGAAATGATTAAGAACAAATACCCTAAATGGTTAGCGCTGTGCTATAGCATCTTTTTTATTGCACTTGGACTCAATCCAGCTTTTCGTGCAGTCTGGATAGCAGAAGCGATCCCCCTCGTTATTGTGTTCTTATTTCTAGTGTTTAGTTACCGTTATTTTGTATTTAGTAATCTCGCCTACACCTTAATGGCTGTATGGTTGGTATTACACAATATAGGTGCCCATTACACCTTTGCAAATGTCCCTTTTGACTGGGTTAATCACCTTTTAGATTCAAATCGCAACCATTTTGATCGTTTCGCCCACTTTTCAATTGGCTTTTATGCATTTCCCATTGCTGAATTTTTAGTACGTAAAGGGCATTGCAAACCAATTATAGCGGCGCTATTTGGGTTATTTGCCATTATGGCAACAGCAGCGGCTTATGAAATTGTAGAATGGTGGTATGCAGCAAGTGCTGGTGGTGAGGCGGGTATTGAATTTTTAGGATCCCAAGGTGATATTTGGGATGCACAAAAAGATATGCTGGCTGATACGCTTGGTGCGATATTTAGCTTAGTTATTTTCTTTGTTGCTACACCGTATAATATCAACAATAAAAGACACTAACGTTATTTTCAAGCAACAAAAAAGGCGCTTAATTAGCGCCTTTTTTATTTAACCCAATCTGAAATTACTCTGCGTCAGGGTAACCATCTGGATTTGTTGACTGCCAACGCCATGTATCTTGCGTCATATCATCAAGTGTTAGTTTTGCTTCCCAATGCAATTCAGCTTTTGCTTTCGCAGGATCAGCCCAACATTCAGCAATATCACCCGCACGACGAGGTGCAATTTTATAAGGGATCTCAACACCTGAAGCAATTTCAAATGCTTTTGCCATTTGCAATACACTGTTACCGTTACCAGTACCTAGATTGTAAATGTGTAAGCCAGCTTCACGACCTTTATGTGTTAATGCTGCAAGGTGACCGTCTGCAAGATCTACCACGTGAATGTAATCACGAACACCAGTACCATCTACTGTTGGGTAGTCGTTACCAAAAACAGATAAGAACTCACGACGACCAACAGCAACTTGAGAGATAAATGGCATTAGGTTGTTAGGTATACCTTGTGGATCTTCACCCATCGTGCCTGATTTATGTGAACCTACAGGGTTAAAGTAACGCAATAATGTCACACTCATTTCAGGATAAGCATGTTGAATATCGCCCAAGCACTCTTCTACCATTAGCTTACTACGGCCATATGGGTTAGTTGCACTGGTTGGGAAATCTTCTGTGATAGGCACTGATGCAGGATCACCATAAACAGTCGCTGATGAACTAAAAATAATAGCATTCACGCCCGCTGTACGCATTGCTTCAACAAGCACTAACGTACCACTTACGTTATTATCGTAATATTCAAGTGGCTTCTCTACTGATTCACCGACCGCTTTCAGTCCTGCAAAGTGAATCACAGCGTCGATATCATTTTCAGCAAAAACACTGTCCAAAAATTTACGATCACGAATATCACCTTTATAAAAGGCAGGCATTACACCCGTTAAGCTCTCAATGCGCTTTAATACTGTTTCTTTACTGTTATACAAATTATCAACAATAATTGGGGTCATACCCGCTTCAATCATTTGTACACAAGTATGACTACCAATGTAGCCCATGCCACCAGTAACTAATACACGCATGATGTCTCCTAGTCGTTAATACGTAGTTTCAATCTAAATATTAATACATATCCGTATGGTAATAACACGATATTGTATAAAAATTCATTATATTAAAATATTATGCTATCGATTGCTGTCTTTAGCAATGTGTTGATTCACATAACATTTAATTTTGACATAATATTAACTAAAAAAACAAAGACTCATATCACAATTTTATATTTCGTTTTCAAAAAATAGTCTTAACCATTAACAATAAAACATCGTATAATTAATGCGTAATTTAATTATTTGAGTAAGCTATGAGACGGTTTTTACATTATTTTCTTTTATTATGGACACTACTTTTCATGACAACTGGTTGCGAAGTTGTCCATTGGAAAACAGAACACGATCAATCGTCTTTAAAAAAAGAAGGATTCAGTAAACACCAAATAACGCTCCATGAAGGGGGACAGTTAACCTATTGGGAGGGAGGACAAGGTCAGCCTTTACTTCTTTTACATGGTTTTGGTGGTACGGCAGTGGCTACATGGAAGGCTGAAATGGTCCAACTAAGTAAAAAATACCGTGTTATCGCACCTGATTTACTCTGGTTTGGTGAGTCTTATAGCAATAATGCTGCACAATTAGCCACTCAAACAAATGCTATGTGGCAGTTAATCGATAAATTAAAATTAAAAAAAATCGATGTTGCAGGTATTTCTTATGGTGGTTTTATTACCTATGACATGATGCTAACACCTGAACGTATCAATAAGGCTGTTATTATTGCCAGCCCTGGTCCGTTATTTAATGATCAAGATTTGACTGATTTAGTTAAACGTGCAGGCACACAATCCCCTGAAGAGTTATTTGTTCCTAATAATGGTGATGATGTTAAACGTCTTTATGACAATGTATTTATTGAGAAAAAATTTATCCCTGATTTCATCGCGAACCAAATCTATCTTGATTATTTTTCACAATGGAAATCACAACGAACACAATTAATTAAAACATTACCCAATGATAGAGATCGTATTCACCAATATGACCCTAAAAAACTACCTCAATCCCTTATTATATGGGGACAAAATGATCAAATATTCCCACTCAATAGTGGTATAAAATTAAGTCAATATATTCAATCCCCTCTTATTGTACTACCAAAAACAGCACACGGTATTACCAATGAACAGCCCAAAGTCACGGCTGATTTAATTGATAATTTTTTATCCTCCCTATAATTGCCATATGATCATGATAAAAAGAGAAGCCAAAGCTTCTCTTTTTCAATTATTGTGCTTTTTGTTGTAAATAAACAAAGATTTCGTCTTTTAATAACAGTTTTTCTTTTTTAAGTTGCTCTATATGCACCTCATCAAAACCATTAGCTGATGTCATCACATTAATTTTATCATCTAACTCATTGTGTTTTTTAAATAGACGATCAAACTGTATATCATGACCTTTTAGTGATGTTATTAAGCTTCTATATTCAGGAAACATTGTCACCTCTCTTTATTTTCAAACACTCTTTATTTATACTTAACTCGAATAATTATTCATAGATATAGATCCCATTTTTAATCATTAAAGCTAAAAAACAAGTCTTATTATATATACAAAAACAGATGCCATTAAAAATCACTTCTTACATATCATTGAGTTATAGTTAATAAAGTTCATTTTCTCTTAAAGCATAGATAACAACACCTCTTTTAAATATATTATTTTACATTAAAATAAAAAAATAATTAGACATCAATCGCAATACTGATATGCTTCACAAAAAAATACTCGATCTCTTGTATTTGTCTTAATGTTGTTATAAAGGTTTTTTTCATATCATGGCTACATTGATTAAAAGCACTCAGCTACAAGCAACAAACTTTGCCTATATTGAACTTAGTGAGAAAACATTAAAAAAACAACTTTCTTTATTATTCCCTTTCGCTGGTGCTATCTGTGCCATTATTGCCTTTACTTATTTTGTATCACAACAAGGTCATTATTTTACCGTTGTCGGTATACTCGGCATGACATTATGTTACATCTTAACCGCTTTAAATCGGACCCCATTTTCAGCAACAATTCTTTTTTGGATTTTTTTAATTGCAACTACTCTCGTATGCTCAAGTGGTTTTTATTTTACTGGCGCACGTCATATAAGTAATACCATCGGCTTAACTATTCCACTATTAAGCTTTTTTGCTTTACAAATTAGACCCGCCACTTGGTATAGTGCTATTTTTGGCTTGATTTATATTGTGCTGAGCGTATCTGAAATAACCACTAAACAGATGCAAATTTCATCCGCTCTTCAAAATATTTGTGCTTATTCTATTATCTTTGTAATGGCTTTTTTGTTATCTCGCCATCGATATGATGCTATTTTACAAGTTAAAAAAACCACGACTAATGATTTCCTTACTGGGCTATTAAATCGTGAAGGCCTATTACCTTTTTATCAAAGCGAGTCTTCTCGATGTAAGCGTTACCGCCGTGATGTTTCAATGCTATTAATAAACATTGATAAATTCAGGGATGTTAACGACCGCTTCGGCCTTGATGCTGGCGATAAAACATTAATGATGGCTGCAAAATGTCTCCGTGAAATTTGTGATGAAAATATCCATATTGCGCGTTTAAGTAGTCAAGAATTTTGTATCATTATTCCTGATGCTAATATTCAAGCCGCAGAGCAATTTGCACTTAAAATTCGTGATGAAATTAGTCAATGGATATTAGAGTTAACCTCCGGACACCAAATAAAAATCACCGTTAGTATTGGCATTACTAATATTGAATATCAAGATTTTAGATATGACTACATCAAAGCAGAAAGTGCATTGATGAGAGCAAAAAGCTGGGGAGCTAATCAAATAGCAACCTATGAATAGAGAACAATAATGAACAGAATAAAACACTATCAATGGAAATGTTTTAGTATTGAAGAACAGCCTCACTTATTGCCCGATGGTAGAGAAATACCTTTTCCGTTATTATCATTCCTATTGACAGTAATGGTGATCTAATACTTGTTCATCAATATCGCCCTGCAGTGAGCCAATGGTTATTTGAATTTCCAGCCGGTACGCTTGAAGCTAAAGAAGATATTTTTGGTTGTGCACAACGAGAATTAGCAGAAGAAACTAAATTGGCTGCCAGTCAATGGCAACCTCTAGGTCAATTATTACCCGTACCTAGCTTTTGTGATGAAATACAATATCTTTATGTTGCTCAAGGATTATCAGCAACAGATGGTGAACTTGATGATGACGAAATCATTAATGTTGTCACACTATCCGTTAGTGAAGTAGAACAAAAAATTGCAGACAATCAAATTCAAGATAATAAAACCTTAGCCGCTTTTCTAAAAGCACGCATCCTTGGTTTCATTTAAGATGACTAACATAATAAACATATTGCGCTATTAGCTAATAAATAGCGCAATATGTTTAAACTAACTCATATCTGAAAAATTACTATTCACACAAATAGATCGCGTTAAACTTCGTTTCAGTTTATAAAAGCATTTTTACGAAATGGTATATCGTGTCTTTCTTACTCGCTTTAATATTTTCTCTTTCATCGAATCTCGATAATTTTGTCATTGGTTTGAGTTATGGCGTCAAAAATGAAAGAATTCCTTTAACTGCTAATGGAATTATTGCATTTATAACCGCATTTATTACCTTTATTTCAATGTTAGGCGGTAAATTAATAACCCACCTTATTCCTAATTATGTATCGAATGAATTAGGCTCAGCGATCTTTATTTTAATGGGATCTTGGTTCATTGGAAGCGATCTTCTAAAAAAGAAAAAACAACAGCAAAAACAACGTACTGCGCTAAACTTCAAAGGTGCGGTAATGTTAGGGTTATTATTGTCTATCAATAATATCGGGGTTGGTATTTTAGGCAGTATTACGCATTTAGACATTACACTGGTCGTTACACTTACTTTTATCACCGGCATGTTTCTAACTTATGCAGGTAACCATATTGGCCATAGTGTTATTGGTAATATCGTTGGAAAATATAATGATTTAATTTCAGGTAGTTTACTTATTATTCTAGGTATTTTATCGTTATTATTTAAGTTTTAAGCTACGTTTATTCTGTATGTAAATCCACTAGAAAGCCCAGTAATATACTGGGCAACAATATGCATCATCAATTAGAAACGAATAACCATTACAATCTAATTTGCCAACGTTTAAGCGGCTCATCATGATTAATGCCTACATGCCCCCAGCGATCAACACTATCAATCACCATCACATTCACGCCTTTAGGTAATAATACTTGTTGCGATGCCGTTAATTTCTTTGTACTTAATAACCATAAGCTGTCATCTTCTGCTAATAACGCCTTCAATTTTTGCTTATCTTTCTCTGTCCATTCTAATTCTGGTGTCGTTAGCCTATCAACAACAAATAGATGGTTTCCTGAAGCAAAATCTTCAAGTTCCGTTGACAGTAATATCACAGAATCAATTCCGGCATCAATTAAGACCTGTTGCTGGCTATTAATCAATTTACGAACATCACCCATTAGCTGCTGCTGATTTTTTTCAATTTGTTGCGCTTTTTCAGGCCATAAGCGCTGTAAATCATCACTGACAATCGCGGCCATTCGGCTAAGATTTGTTGGGTTTAGCCATGAATAGATTGACATTGTGCCATCATTTAAACGCAATGCGGCAACCCCTTGTCCTCGTGGCGAAATAGCTTGTGATGCATCAATTTCAACGATCTTAATATTGCCCTGACGCGCATAAACATAAAGCGGATCTTGCGGCCAAACAGCCCCTAATGTCACTACGGCTTGGGCTTTTTTACTCTCTTCATTAGTTACCACGTCACCTTTAGAGGCAAACCAATTAGGTAATCGAGATACCCCGTAACGTTTAGGTGGTAGATATTTTGTCGTGATCCCAGTGTCATGGGTCAATTCAGATGCCAGCATATAAGTAACAGGCGTTGCCGTTAAAATATCTTCTGCCTTTACTGAATGACTATAACTACCGCCAGTAACGATAATCGCAACAGCACAAACCGATTGAATCAGTGAACGTATTGGGTGAAGCTGAAGATGACTCATGATGATTCCTTAAAAAATACAGCGACTACCCTTTACGAATAATGCGATAACAAGTGGCGATTAAAAAGAAAGTAGCAGCAACAATAATAATTGCTGCTCCTGATGGAATCGGTAATTTAAGCTCCATCGGTAGGATGGTACCCACCACACAACTGATAGTGGCTAATAAGGATGACAATAAGACAAAACTGCCCATATTTTTAGTTAGCAAACGTGCCGTTGCCCCCGGAATAAGCAACAAGGCACCGACTAATACTGCGCCCACAATTTTAACGGATGCAATGGTGACAAGCGTTATCATAATAACAAACAGATAGTCATAGAAATTCGTTTTATAACCACGAACACGGGCAATATCAGGGCTAATACAAGTTAACAATATTCGATTAAAAGTGGGTATTAATAACAATATAATCAACCCACAACTTATTGCTAATACCCACAAATCTTGATCGGTTACGGTTAGAATTGAACCAAACAATACATTTTCTAACATATGGATATTAATTTTTCGCGCCACATACATCAGTAATGCCGCACCAACCGCTAACGCCAAGGCTAAAAACACGCCAACCAGCGTGTCATAAGGTACATTGGTTCGATTACGGACAAAGTGGAGTAATAACGCAAAAATCATGCAAAAACTGAATAACCCAATAAACGGATTTTCAGGTGGCTCGCCCAACAACACCCCAAGCGCAATGCCTGTTAATGCCGCATGACCGACCGCTTCAGAGAAAAAAGCTAACCGTTTAGCGATCACTAATGTCCCTAAGCCACCTAATAACGGCCCTAATAACAGCGCAGCAACGATCGCATTAACCATGAACGCATATGAAAAGCTGTCACTTAGAAAACCCGCATCAACACCTAATTGTGCCCAATGACGTAATAATTCCATTACGCGACCTCGTGTTGATTCGCCACAATCGGCGCATGACTATAATGATTAAATAACCGTTCAATTTTTTCAGGAACCAACACTTCAGA
Source organism: Photobacterium carnosum (assembly GCF_021236965.1). Taxonomy (NCBI): domain Bacteria; kingdom Pseudomonadati; phylum Pseudomonadota; class Gammaproteobacteria; order Vibrionales; family Vibrionaceae; genus Photobacterium; species Photobacterium carnosum. The sequence goes on from NZ_WMDN01000001.1 coordinate 32,220, forward strand.
GTGATGACCAGAATCAACAACAATACGGTTAACCACATGTACTTGCGCATCAAGGCGTCGAACGGCGGTTACATCATGATGAACGGCTAATACGGTTTTTCCTTGCGCGACAAATTCATGAATCAAGGACTCTAAATAGCGAACCCCTTGCTCATCCATGCCTGTTGTAGGCTCATCAAGCACTAATAAATCAGGATCATCCAATAACGCTTGAGCAAACAAAACCCGTTGTTGTTCGCCACCAGATAATTGCCCCATGCGACGATCAGCACGATTAGCCATGCCGACACGTTCCAATTGGCTTAATGCAAACAACTTATCTTGTTGACGTTTACGCCAAAACAAAGGAGAACGGGTTAAATTTAATAAAATAAAATCCATCACCGTTAACGGTAAACTTTGTTCAAACATCGCTTTTTGCGGCACATAACCAACAGATCCGGGTTTACCATTATTGGCAGCATCATCCCATAAAATATCAACATTGCCTTTGAACGGTGTTAAGCCCAAAATTGAACGTAATAATGATGTTTTCCCACCGCCATTTGGCCCCATCACCACATGGCATTGCCCTGCTGCAAAACGATGGTTAATGTTAGATAAAATATGATTTTCACCGTATTGCAACTCTAGGTTGGCAATCTCAATCCGAGGGCCAAAACTCATGCTTGATCCTTACTAACAGCAAATTGCATTGCGTCAACTAACGTAGTTAAATTTTGCTGCATTTCGATTTCTACTTTATTCGCTTCATATTCGCCATGCGTCATATGTGAAAAACGGTATAACTTCACCCCTGTCGCTTTTTCTATGGTGTCGACGTAACGATTAGGCATATTTAATTCATAAAACAACACATCAATACCTGATTGCTTTATTTTTTCTATTGTCTCTTGTAACTGACTCGCACTAGGTTCAACCCCGTGGGCAGGTTCAATTACCGCTGCAACATCAACACCAAATTCTTGTAATAAATAACCGTAAGCATTGTGTGTTGTCGCAACCTTCATACCCGAGGTATCTAGATCACCCAGTGTTAACATTGCTTTACGTTTCATTAATCGAAACTTTTTCGCATAATTTCGAGCATTTTTACGGTATTCAATTGCATTATCAGGATCAAGCTCTGCCAATTTATTCGCAATGGTATACACTTTTTGAATCGTGGTTGATAAACCAACAAAGGTATGAGGGTTTACCGCACCATCACCCACAGACTGCCCCATCGCAGGTAATAAAGGCACATCGTTATTGGCTTTAATCACCACCAAATCATCACGATTAGCCGCAGCAATCACTTTTAGTGCAAAATCATCATGACCAATACCATTCACAACAATCACATCCATTTGTTTTAAACGACGTAAATCATTAGGTTGTGGTAAATAGTTATGGGGATTAAAACCAGCATCAACTAACGGTAAAATATCCGCTTTATCGCCAACCACTGCTTGTACATAGCTGTAATAAGGTTGCAATGTTATGCCGATAGTTAATTTTTCCGCCGCTGCACTAGAGAAGCTGACAAATAAAGCAACAGCAGTCAGTACCGTTTGAATGACTATTTTCATAATATTTTTACTTCAACGTTAAGAAATGAATACATCGCAAGCTATACACGATAAGTAAAACAAAAAAGATTAATGAGCCAACGCTTGTTTATTACTGTCGTGATTAAACACAATTTGCGTCCAACCACTATCAATCAATTGTTGCGGTTCAAAAACAGCATTGTCGTTAATAACCAGAGGTGTCGTGTCTTGAGAAAGTGCTAACCAAATATCAGGATCCGAACTATTACTGTTCAGAACCACTGACGATGCCCCTTGATCTTCACTGCGAATACCTTGATATAGTGCGTCATTAAGGTGTTGCCACTGATGACGCCCTTTACGTTCCCAACTTTTATCTTCAATAAATGGTGCTAACCACAGCTCAGATAACTCAGCCATATTGGGCCAATGATTCTGATGATCAATATCACGACTATCTTGATGTAAATTACGGATTTCTTCATGGGCAAGACGCAATTCAGCCACCATTGCGAGTTCTTCTGAACTTAACTCAGTGATCGCTATTTGGTGAGTATCCAATGGCGGTGTTTTTGTTTTATTCTGATGATACGGTAACAACACCGTGGCAAGTAACAGAATTGAAATGATAATACCGCCAACCCACTTTCCTTCCTTTCCACCATTATTTGAAGGAACGGTTTGACGGATCATTTTTCTTTAATCTCAACAACATCAACTTCTACTGGGCTTTCATGCCCTGAATCAAACACCAAATAGAAATCAGCTTCCGGCTTAGTAAATTCAGCAATAGATCGTTTATCTGTGTTCACTTTGGCAATAAGGTTATCGTCGTAATCATACATATTAACGTTGTAATCAACCGCTTTACTGCCATCACTGTAGCTGGTTTCACATGCCACTTTGTCACTTTCAAACCAACAGCTCATTAATGGAAAATGCGCTTGAGCAGCACTTGAAAATAATCCTAACGTTAAGAGCGATAACGTGATCATCGGTAAATGATTTTTCATAACAACCTCAAACCTGCCTATATTGTGGGTAGCAGTAATAAATAATGATTAGCGGTAATAAAAAGTGCTGCTTTAATAACAGAAACAGCACCGAGGGTAATTATTTTAGCGATGCTTCAAAAGTGATATGCACGTTAACGTTAGCGGTATCAACCATTGGATCATTGGCAATATCACCACGGTAATTCGCTTTCATAATATAGCGACCCGCTGTTTCAGGCGTAAAGCTCACCTTACCGTCTTTATCACTCACCACATCAATTTGCTGCTGGTGGTTACGGTATAACGTCCCTTCACGGGTGACTTCAGCCACGACACCCGCTTGAGGCTTACCATTAAAATAAAATTGGAAGCTAACAGGCTCACCTTCAACAATATCGGCAGGGTGAGTAATCGGCAGTAACTCTAAATATTTTCCCGTAATGTCCATTGCTTTGGTACTTGGCTTACCAACAGTGACATACGTTTCAGCACGGGTATAACCCACTTGAGTGACAACGTCACGTGATTTTGGTGGTAATACAGCATCACGCTCAACTTTGTTAGCAGCGATCCATTTCACGGTGTCACGACGACCCGCTTTGTATTGAGTAAAATATACTGGCGTTTGATTTACTTGAATTTTATGAGTGCCTTGCTCTTCAAAATAGAAGTCAAAAATAGCACGACGTTTACCACGAATAGTAAAATTAGGACGCTCATTACGCCCATCAGGCATGATCACTTCCGCAGTTTCTGTACTTGCTGGCTTATCATAAATAAAGGTGCCGTGTGACGCGGTAACATCAAAAGACAACCAATCGCCACCTTCTTTTGATACGGTAAAATGTGACGGTAATATCCAACGCGGATGTGCATTCGCCGAGGCTGATACCGCTAATCCTGCAATAACCGCACATGCTAGAGAAAACGCTTTCATTTTGTTATTTTTCATAATGTTACTATTACTCAAAGTTTATAATTAAGTTGAATAGCACCGGTTTCTTCCGTCGGTGCAATAACATGGCTAAACGCGTTTTCGCCTAGCTCGATTTTTTGACGCAAATAATTACGACCACCGTGTTCACGCACAACTTCAACGTAGAAGGTATAATTGCCTTGTTCTACTCGCTGGCCTTTATCATTCAAACCATCCCATACAAAGGTATATTCACCCGCAGGACGGGTTGCAGAAGTTACCGCATCAACTAACTCACGATCATAACGGCCCACTTTTCGCCACCAGCTGCGTAAATCTTTCAACCATTCATCTTTACCCACCCACAACTGCACGGTACGTACAGGTTTTCGATCTGCATCTTCAACCCAAACCGCAACATAAGGACGGGCATACATAGTGGTATCAATAGCAGGTAGTGCAAAACTCACCTCTAGCTGCGCCGTTTCCGGTACGGGTTTTGCTATTGCACTGGCCAATGGTGTTAACAATAACGCGACCAATAATGGTTTTTTGATGATGTGAAACACGGTCATAATGAACCTTTAATAAAATCGACAATCAAATACTGGCTTATGGCACAGCAACAATATAAATCAGTAAACTCACCGCAGAACCCAGCCCCATCCATTTCAATGAAGTGCGAAAGGTTTTCTTTTTAGGGATCAATAAGCACACACCGGTTAAAACAAACATCACCATCAATAAGGCGGTAATATCAATAAACCAGCGCCAGACTTCACCACTATTACGCCCTTTATGGAGATCATTAAGCACCGCAATCACACCATAATGGGTACTCTCAATGGTTGCTTGCGCGGTTGTCATATCAATAAACACCGTGGCGTTATAACCAGGGCCTTTATAATCCAGTGAAATTTCACCTTCGACTAACTCATCACCATCAACATCGGTAAAAATATCAATTGCCGATGGCATTCCACGAACATCACCATGCTTAGCTAAATACGCAATTAATGCTGAACGGTTAGGCGTAAATGGCCCTTTCTCTGAACCCAATAATTCAACAGGAAGTGAAAGCTGTTGTTCAACGATATTCGGTGATTGACTCACAAACAGATGCGGTCGATTTAATGTGATGCCTGTGATAGCAAAAAATAACACCACCAGCATCAGTGCCATTGAAATATAAATATGTAATCGGCGCGCCCATAATTGCACGGCTTTATTTTTTAACACCATCACTAACATCATGCATAAGAGTAACTTGGATAATGATAATTTAATTGATAATCGTTCTTATTGGCATTCAATTTACATTGTTTACGTTGGTTAGAAATGCGTTACGAGAAACAAGGTGCGAGGATAATAAAGGCGATAAAAAATAAACCCCTAATAAAAAATCATTAGGGGTAATTTGTAAGATTTAACGTTGATCCATATAACCCGTCTAATGAGTACGACACTGACGGAAAAGATCTTGCTTCGGTTTATAAACAGACGTATTTACGTTCATAATACCTAACATAGAACTAAACACATTATCTTGTGAATAATCCCCTCTCTTGGCGTTGTTCGCTATATTCTCAAGACAAGTGAGATTTAAACCGCGATCTTGAGTAAAACTTTTTGAGAACCACATCATCATTGGCACTGTTGTTTGGTATTTAGGCGCTAAACTATAAGGCGTACCATGTAAATACAGCCCACCTTCGCCTAATGATTCTCCATGATCTGAAATATAGAACAATGCCGTGTTGTATTTATCACTGTAACCTTTTAACTGTTGGATCAATTGACTGATCATATAATCGGTATACAAAATAGTATTATCATAGCTATTCACTATTTGTTCTTTGGTGCAGTTTTCAATATCCGAACGCTGGCAATCTGGTTTAAAAAACGCGCGATCTTTAGGGTAACGTTTGTAATATGTTGGCCCATGGCTTCCCATAATATGTAACGTAATAAACTTATTACCCTTCATATTCGCTACTTCTTGATGAAAGTTATTCAATAACGCCATATCAAGACATGATTCGCCATCACATAAAGGATCTGTTGCACTATGGTTTAAGGTTATCTTTTGAATACGATCTCCAGCACCTTTGTCACCACCATCATTTTCTTTCCACAGTATTGAAATACCCGCACGATGCAGAATATCAATAAAGGTATCTTGATTATAAGCAATGGCTTTTTTATAGTTGCTGCGATTCATTGCAGAGAACATACACGGCACAGACACAGCGGTTGCCGTTCCACATGAAGTGACATTCTTAAACGAAATCATATTATCAGATTGAGTATACTGATTAGTGGGGCGAGCATAACCGTTGGCTTGATAATTTTGAGAACGTGCGGTTTCACCGAGAACAAACACAAATAAAGTAGGCTTACCATTAGATGTTGCCGTCGTTACCAACTTAGCATCTGTCCCAATTTTTTGATAAGGGATAGGTTTAGTAAAATAGGTTCTATCAATATACTTAATGCCTGTATACACGTAAGACGGATTAATCACGCGATTAAGATATTTATTATTACGCCCTACTGACGCATAATCTTTATAAAACAAAGCCGCAATTAAAATGATGATAAGAATGGATACGACAATTGATATTAATTTATATATTACAAACGTTTTAATAAAAGATTGTTTTTTTATCTTTACACCAATAATAAACAAACAAGGAACAACACCAATAAGAATAATAGCGATAAGGCCAGATAAGCTAAAATAGGATGCTGCTTCACCACTATTGGTCTCGAAAATGTTCTCCATCATTCCATAATCAAAAATAATCCCATAATGATATGACGCATAAGCAGTAATAGCTGAAACAAAAGTAAGCACACTAAACAAAACACGCCCAATATAAGGCCATGCTAAAAGTTGGAATATAATATTAAGAGCCGCAATAAGAAATATAGGCAGTGATATTATAAATCCCACACTCACTATCTCTAACTTTGACAGTATTTCATAAAATGTTTGCCATAATGGAATATTTAAAACAATCCCAAAATATATAGCGATACAGAAAACTAAAATATTATAATTCATTTCTTTATTGAAAACAGAAGAAGAACACTTCATTTATTTAACCTAAAATAATAGCATAGCCAAATGTCAGAGAAGACACGTTTTATACGCACAAGTATACTTATATGCTCATATGAATAGTAGCATTAAATAGCTATGCGCAAGAAGTATTTACCCGTATAGAAACTACACCAGTAAATAGCTCTATATAGTTTCATGATCAATAACCTGCACCATCTCTTTTGATAACCAGCATTCGTTATTATTATTAAAGAGTTCTAATTTCAGGTAATGATAAAGAATACATGTTATTTACTATAAACAGAAAAAAGTATCAGCCTATCTTATAAATAAGAAAAGCGAGCTCAATGGCTCGCTTTTCTACAAATAACAATCTCTTTAATCATTACAATATCTATTTAAGCACTTACATCTATTTTTCGCATCTGACTTAAATATTTAATCCAACTTTTCGCCGTAGAAGATGGTTGAATGTTATTTGCTTGCTTAGCGTGAATAATCGCTTGATCGAGATTATTCATTTTGTAATAAACCCTAACTTTCGCTAATTCTACCGCAGCCTGTTTATCTTTACGTTTAACGCGATCTAATTCAACCAAAGCTTGTTTATAATCACCTTCTTGAACTAACAATTGCGCTAACTGCCAACGGTAGTGGTTATCTTTCGCCGCAACTTTTGTCCATAGTTTGATTGCTTTATTCCATTCCCGTGCCATTTGCCAGTAATTAGCTTGTTCAATTAATAACGTCTTATCACTATTGGCATCTTTCAATGCGGCTATTTGTTCCGCTGCACGTTCTGGAATGCCACGTTGAGCATACAATTGGGCTAATACTTTAAGATCTTGCTGACTCAGTGCCACCCCTTGGTATTTAGCTAACTTTAACGTTGCTAAAGCATTAGCGGTTTTACCAGTTCGCATTTGAATACTGGCTAATTGCTGCCACCAAATTAACTTATTTGGTTCAAGTGCGATTAAACGATTCAATGTTGCCGAAGCACCTTGCCACTGTTTAAGTTGTAGCTGTGCCCCAAGTTTAATCGATAACGGTGACATCGTGTCTTTAAGACGATAACCATCATAATGCTTCATTGCCGTTAATACTTGCTGCCACTGCGATTGCTGATAATGCGCCTGAGCAATGCGTAACCACAACTCATCCCCTTTTTGTTTGGCAGGAATATTTTTGGTTAACTTATAATAATGCGGTAATGCTTGGCTATATTTAGCATCAGACAACAAAATATCCGCCAACATGCGCTCAGTCGTCCATGCTTGATCATCATGCAACAAACCACTGTTCACCGCTTTTGTTAACAGAGAAATAGCTTGTGACTGTTTCCCTTGCTGCCAATAAAATACCCCCAGCATTCGTTGCACATACGCTTTATCGTAAGCAGAACGTGGGTTCATTTCAGCTAACAGTGCAATGGCTTGAGTAAGCTTATCATTTAATTGTAAGTCATTAGCGCGTTGCACCTTGTTGGCTGTCGCTTGTGATAACTGACCACCACTTGCATAAGCATTTGATAATGGTAGTGAAGCCGACAAGGTTAACGCGATAATAAAAGCGATCTTCTTCATTATTGATTTAACCTAAATTCAAGGCGCACTGTCTGCCCTTGTTGTGCCATTGCGGTGCCATTAACAACTTGTGGTTGGTATTTCCACTTGCGTAATGCGCGGATCGCTTCTTTATCAAATAAACGATGGGGCTTGGCATCCATGATCGTAATATCGATTGGTCGACCTTGGGTATCAATGGTAAATTTAAGCACCACATAACCTTCTTTACCTTGGCGTAAAGCACGTGATGGATAACGCGGCTCTACGCGATAAAGTGGCATCGCTTGTTGAGATTTACCTAATCCGTGACCTATCGCTGCTGCACTACTGAAATCAGTAAATTTAGGCGCATTAACCGCTAAACCATGAATAGACGTATCTAAACCTAAGCTAGGAATAGACGCCATTGGCATCGCTGTTGATGTTGCCGCTTGTGATTGCGACGGTTGCGCTTCAGGTGGCGGCGTTGGCGTTTCTGGCGGTGGTGGTGCAACACGCTGACGACGCTGTGGCGCTTGTTCGTGTTCTACCATCACCATATTAAACGCTAACGGCGGTGCATTATCTTGGGGTTGATGATTACCGTTATCGACCATCCATGCCATTAGCGTAAACAGACCTAAAGCCACCGCGAGCGCCAATGGCAGTGCCATCAATATGCGCATCATTAGTTTTTCTCCGCAGCCAAGGCAATATTTTTGACTCCAGCACCTTTTGCAGCATCCATCACCTTAACGACCGTACCGTTATAAGCATGTTCATCCGCTTGAATCACTAATGCTGCATCAGGTTGTTCCGTTAACATGTGTTCTAAGGTTGCTTGAACGCGTTCAGGATCAACGACACGCTTATCAATATAAATATCATTTGCAGCAGTGATCGCGACAAAAATACCCGCATCTTTTTGGCTAACCACATGGCTTGCTTGCGGGCGATTCACTTCAACCCCAGATTCACGCACAAAAGAGCTAGTAACAATAAAGAAAATCAACATGATGAAAACGATATCTAACATCGAGGTTAAATCTATTTGTGCATCTTCACGCACTGACGAGCGACGGCTGAGTCTCATTGTTGACTCCTTAATGATTTTTCTAATTTCAATTCACGCATTTGACACGCTTTTGCCAATCGAGCATGAATAAACATCCCCGCTAGTGCTGCCACCATGCCCGCCATAGTTGGCAGTGTAGCTAGTGAGATCCCTGATGCCATCAATCGCGGTTGGCTACTGCCTTGGGTTGCCATTACATCAAACACTGAAATCATACCCGTAACCGTGCCAAGTAAACCTAACATGGGACAAATAGCGACTAACACTTTAATAAAATTAAGGTTTTTGTTTAACGCTATTTTTGCATCACTCAACCAGCCATCTCGAATTGCATGAGCATACCAAGATTGATGATCAGCACGTGCTGCCCATAATGCTATCCATTGTTGCTGTTGTTGTGGAAAGTAAAACACAAGGTAAATAACCCGTTCAAACACCAATAACCACAACACCGCAACCACAGCGGCTAACCACCATAAAATCACACCACCTTGCGCCATAAAATGCGACAGTGATAACCACCACGTTTGTAATACGCTGCTATCCATTAGGCGGCCTGTTCAGTTGTCATGCCAGAATTTTTAATACCGCTTTGGTCATTTTTCTCGGCTTGTTCCGCCACTAAGCTAATACCTTGTTTTTCAAGGATCATACGAATATTTTCAGCTTGCGAACTTAAAATGTTATGCGCCAATAGCAATGGCATTGCCGCCACTAAGCCTAGAACCGTGGTCACCAGTGCCATTGAAATCCCCCCCGCCATCACTTTTGGATCACCATTACCAAACTGAGTGATCACTTGGAAGGTTTCAATCATACCTGTTACTGTACCTAGCAACCCTAACATCGGCGCTAACGCAGCAAACAGTTTCAGCATTGACAGGCCTTTTTCTAGCCCTTGTTGTTCATCAACAATCGCTTCTAATAAACGTAATTCTAACGCTTCAACGCTACGGCTTTGTTCTTTGTTATAAACAGCTAAAATATGACCTAATGGATTATTACCCGGCTTAGAAGGTTGTTTTAATTGTGCTTTAATTTGTTGACGAATAATGGCTAATTTCACACCACGGAAAATCGCAATACCTGCACCAATAGCCAGTAGCAATAGAATGATTTTACCAACCGCGCCACCTGCTTGTAGACGATCCATTAATGTCGGTGCTTGGGCTAATTGCTCTAGCATCACCCCACGTGAAGGATCGACCACCAGCATGTCATTGCCCGTAGAGATTAATTGATCATAATCATCCAATGTCGGTGCATGTTCAGGTTGCTGTAAATACGCCATTGCTACATGTTGGCTGCCATCCCAACGTAAATAACCATTGTCGCCAACTAAGCCAATACTGCCTAAACGCAATGCCTGAATATCACTTTGTTCACCATCACCGTTAATATATGGCACGGTGACTTTCGCAATTTGCCCGCTCGCAACGATCTGATCAGTCATTGCTTGCCATAAACCGTGCAATTGCACCATTGATGGCAAGACTTTCGCCGCTACAATCTCATTCACAACGGCGTTATCTTGGCTGTTATCAATCGCGGTTACAGCATGTTGTTGTTCAGCTTGTACTTCTTTGGCGGTTTGACGTACAACACCAAATAACTCACCTAAGCTGCCGCTTTCTAACCGTAACTGTTGTTCTAACGTCGCTAAACGTTGTTCATTAGCACTAAAAGTTGTACTTAATACTTCTGTGGCAGCCTTTAATTTATTACGTTCAGCTAATAACGCATTGTATTGCGCTTTAATATTATGATGAGTGCTATTAAAACCCGCTTCACGTTGAACATTATGCTGAGCCTGCTGGCTATGCTCTTGCTGTGCTTGTTTTACTACCGATTCGGCATTAACGGTCAATGGCAAACTTGCGATACATAATGCGGCAACTAACGTTTTTAATTTCATGTTATTTACTCTCTACGCTAGTTGATACGCCTGAAACAGGTAAGGTAATTAAGCTGGGGGCCGCTTGGTTATCAGCAATCGCAAACGCTTTATCGATGTTTGCACCATCACTTGCGTCAACAGGCTGCCATTGTTTAGCGGCTGTATTCCAGCTCCAGTAATAGCTACCATTTAAGCTTCGAGCCACTAAGGCAATGCGACCTAAATGCAACACATTCACTTCAATCGTTTTATTGTCAGCAAGGGTGATTTTCGCTTGGTAAGCAGCAAGCTTGGTGCCGTAATCCATTTCAATTTGGTAGGCTTCTAAAATACGACGGAATTTTTCAGCATCGCTAATATCAGCTTGTGACATCATGGTTTCAAGTTTATTGACTCGGGCTAAACGCGCTTGGCGTTTAATTGGCTTATCGTTCTCAACAATGGTCTTCAAGCCATCAATCATTTGGTACATCAATGGCACCACACCTTGACGAGTCTGCTTAATGTCGGTGATTTGTTGATCAATAGACGTCACTTCTTGCGCTTGATTTTTAACCAATCGCGCTAAGTGATCATGATAAACCGTTAAGTTTTTCACTTCTTCTTGCAGTTGTTCCATGCTGGCCTTCATTGCCAATGCAGAATCTGCACTTTTATCGATCTTATTCTGACTCACAGCCGATGCGGTATTGGTACTATTTTCAATCGAACGCGCATTATCAAGATTAGAAGCGTGAGCACCCGTGGTGACGCTGAGAATAACAATAGCAAGGCTAGTTTTAATAAAATTCATAATATTTAATCAATCGTTATCTGTAATAACCAAAAAAAACAAAAAAGGGAATGTTAAAAATAAAAAGTATCCAAGATTGGCGAACTATAAACAATAACTATTATGATTAACAGTTTATAGGCCACCACATTCAGATCACAACAAGGGGAAGTTAATACTTCCCCTTAAATATTCAACTACTTATTAATACTTAAACTCAATGGTTGCCATAAAGTTACGCCCTTCACCAAGCGTTACACCTGTTGCGCCCACATAGTCTTTGCTGGTTGAACCGCCACCCGCCATGTAATCAGTATCAAATAAATTCTCTACATTTACACGACCAATGATATCCAATTTACCGTCATATTTATAAGTATGAGCGACACCCACATCAACACGTGTATAACCGTCTTTCTTAAAGGTATTGGCGGCATCACCAAAACGTGAACCTTCATAGATAACCCCAAGGTTGACATCTGTCGCCTGTGTCACGTTATAGGTTAACCACACACTTGCTGCAAACTCAGGCACATCAACAGGACGATTACCTTCATAATTCTGATCTTTAGTGTATTCCGCATCAAGGTACATTGCAGAAGCATTCATGCTTAGTTTATCAGTAATGTTACCTTGTAACGCAAACTCCACACCATTATGTACCCGTTCACCCGCTTGGGTTAGCGTTTGATTATTGTCAGGTCCAACGGCAATCTTTGAATTTTCTTGCGTAATATTAAATACTGCCGCTGTTGCAAATAAACGCTTATTCAATAATTCCCACTTGGTGCCTAGCTCATATTGCTTACCACGTAACGGATCAAGGTTATCTCCCGCATTGGTGTAATCAGATGACACCACACCTTGAGGCTCAAAACTTTCAGAATATGCTAAGTAAATAGAGCCATTCTCTGCTGGATGGTAAATTGCGGCTAATTTAGGTGATACCGCTTCTTCAGCAATGCCACTCTTCACTTGACGATCAAAACGTATGCCGGCCAGCACTTGCCAGTTATCATTCAAGGTGATCATATCTTGTGCATAGAAACCCCAAGCATCGTATGAAGAATTTGATACTTTTGGATCTTTATTTGAATACACAGGTGCGGGTGTTGTTTGACCCGGCTTAACATCCACGGAATCAAATGAACGCTGGAAACGATCGTAGCTATAACCTAACCAGTTTGCACCCACTAATAACTGATGTTGCATGCCTAACGTATCAAACTCACCAACAAAATCGGTATAAGCTGTTTTAAATGCCCACTCATCATGGCGATCACTACCACCTTGTTTAATGGTGCCATTTTCTTCAAACTTACTAAAATCAGGGTAACTTTCTTTGTCATTTCGCACAAAATCTTGGTAGTTAAAACCCGTGTTTAATGCCCATGTATCAGTTAACTGTGCTTTTACATCAAAACCTGTATTTTGAATATCGTTATCAATTTTAGACCATTGGGCATCCCATACATGATCTCGACCCATTACCGGCTTGCCATCGACAATATACGCGCCAGAATCCACACTGCCCTTATCTTGAGTACGATCATAATGCAGTGACACCGTCACGTTATCGTTAACATCATAATCAAGGAACATACCACCAACAAAGCGATCCGTTGATGGCGTTGAACCATCACTAAACTTACGCCATGAATCGTAATCTTCTTTCGCTAATACCACGCGTCCACGTAATGTTTGATCGGCATTTAGCGAACCACTGACATCTAACACACTGCGGGTATGATTATTGGAACCCACATCTTGGCTGAAATTCATTTGTGTTTCATAGGTTGGCTTCTTTGACACCATGTTAACTAAGCCACCAGGTGCTGATTGCCCATAAAGCAAACCCGCAGGGCCTTTCATGACTTCAACACGCTCTAATAACTCAACCGGTTGGCGGTAATGCGACCAATGCTGGTGGCCATCACGTAAGAAACCACTACTACTGCCTAACTCAAAACCACGTAAAGAAAAACGTTCACGGTTACGACTGGTGCCACCCGCTGAAATACTGGCATCGTTTTGTAACACTTCACCTAGCGTACTTGCACGTTGCTCATCAATTAGCTTCTCATCGATAACGGCAACTTGTCCTGGAGTTTCTAATTGGGTCATCTCCATTCGCATTGCGGTCGAATTCGTGTCAGCCTTATAGCCATAATCACGTCCAGTGACCACCATATGCTCATCGGTGTCTGTCATTTCTGCATGAGCCATCGGCGCTGATAATAGCGCACCAATCAATAGTGTTAGCTGACTTTTAGAAAACATATTCCGTTATCTCCAATTACCGTATCTTTGAGAATAAAACCAATTGAATCGTGTTGTAACTTAATACCGCATCTTTAAAAGCGAACCTCTGTAGGCCTTTAAAGATACTCAATATCAGCACCGACTCACCGTTCAAGTCGTCTTGATTGTTTGCCACCATCAAATGATGCCGTCAAACTCAGAACAGGAATATAAGTGATAACCATTACCATTTGCATTTAAATTTACATTCTTTGCATTCGTGAATTTTTTGTCAACAAATACAATTGATAATCAATTCACTATCAATAAATACAATCTATTCTCAAATCAGGCAGTATTCGTCCTCTAATAACTATTAATTATTCCGTACTCAATACTGTTTTTTCGAAGACATTTAGAACAAACGAGCGTATAATTCGGCCGTTTTTATTGATTTCTGCGGTATTAAAAGTGACTCAATTAAGTCTTGAAGCTATTCATCAACAACTAGAAGAACGCAATTTTATTGCCGAGAAAGTCCGTATTGTAACGGTAGAGGCAATGGATCCTGAGGTATTAGCGGCCTGTACTACGACTGAAAATGAAACATTCTATAATAGTTATATGAATGTGATTTATTGTCGTGGTGAGCGCTATGTTTTAGGTTATCGCTGTAATGAAGCAACAATCATTGACCAAGCGATTATTTTTAAAGATGGTAAGTATTACGATCCTACTTTACAAGCAAATGGCGAAGGTGAATTTAGCCCTTATCCCTTTGCAATCTTAGCGGAATTTAAAGTCTTTGACATGATGACTCATGCTAAAAACAATAAAGACTTCCCGCCTGATATAGACTTCTTATTTACACGTAAGAAGCACTTCAAAAACGTTATTCGATAGTTCTATCTGTACCCGTTATTAAATTTTTAGTAACGGGTATTTCTTTTAACCTTTATCACTCTATAAATTCAACATAATTTATCATATCCCCTCTACTTTATATAATGGCATAACCTGTTTCATAGTTGATACGCCATAAGCAAATAAGTGCACAAAAAATCCATTCAGCCTATCAAATACTTGAGAATAACCACAATAAATGTACTATTTTGATATACACCGTTTTATATTGGACATCAGTATATGGATCAGGCAAAAGGATTAAGAAACTACTTTGTAGACAATAAACGTCAGGATATTTTTATACAGCAAGAGCACGTTCGACAATTAATCATTCAAAAACAAGACAAAGCTAAAATCACAGCCAGTCTCGTTGAATTAGAAAAAGCGTGGATCGAATTTAAACATGAGAATAATCAGTAAACAGCATATAACTGACAACATAAAGTCCAGCGAATGGTGGACTTTATGGTTAACCTTTTGATGTAAATCTAACCGCTTCACCCCTCCATTCAATTTATCGTTATCGTTATGCCCTTCCTGTTTAATAATCTACCAGTACGGTAGTTAACATTTACAAGCTCAAAGCCAATCGCATTGAATGTTGCTAAGCTGCCTGTGCGGCAGTGAACCAGCGCCATTATTTAATGCAAAATTACCCGAGTTTCTAAGCTGCCTGTGCGGCAGTGAACATGGTTCCGCTTAACATGCCACTAAATACATTTTTCTAAGCTGCCTGTGCGGCAGTGAACTTTTCTTAAACAGTATCCACATTTCGTTAGCTTTTCTAAGCTGCCTGTGCGGCAGTGAACTTTAAAAGTAAGTCGGCAAGCGTTAAGCAGATTTTCTAAGCTGCCTGTGCGGCAGTGAACGTAACCGACCGTCAATTTACAAATTAATCGACTTTCTAAGCTGCCTGTGCGGCAGTGAACATCACTCTCTGCAAGTACACGCTCAACTGCTTTTTCTAAGCTGCCTGTGCGGCAGTGAACTTTGCATCATACTTAGTAAATCCTTTGTTTCTTTTCTAAGCTGCCTGTGCGGCAGTGAACGCCCTCTGGCTCATAACGATGGTGGTGGTGGTTTTCTAAGCTGCCTGTGCGGCAGTGAACTTGGTGATTATCATGTATCATTAAAGGTTATCTTTCTAAGCTGCCTGTGCGGCAGTGAACCTTTTATATGTTTGTAAGCTGTAAAATAATCATTTCTAAGCTGCCTGTGCGGCAGTGAACATATATAATTTTTCATTTCACATTTCCATATCTTTCTAAGCTGCCTGTGCGGCAGTGAACTTGGTGATTATCATGTATCATTAAAGGTTATCTTTCTAAGCTGCCTGTGCGGCAGTGAACTTATTTTATTTTAAAACTCTTATGCAAAAAGATTTCTAAGCTGCCTGTGCGGCAGTGAACTTAAACGATCATTTACTGTTTTAATTTTATCATTTCTAAGCTGCCTGTGCGGCAGTGAACATCAACACCAACAGATTCTAGGTATTCAAAAATTTCTAAGCTGCCTGTGCGGCAGTGAACTGAAGCTAAACTATAATAAGCGATTGTTTAATTTAAATAAAACCCTAAAAACCCTCTTTTACCCCTTTTTTATTTGCTGATTATAAGTCATTGATTTTAAATGCAACTAATAAAGGCTAAAAAAAAGGGTTAAATGAATACTCATCTAACCCATTATTGCTATTACAATCAAAACAGCACTTAAAATACAGGGATCGTTGCGGTAGCACTTAATCCATAGCTACTAAATACACCGTCAGTTGCAGCACTCACAACTTGGCTGTGCTCAATAAATACTCGCATCACATTCTGATTAGATAAACTCTGTATTTGAACATAAGGTAACGTTAATCTACGCTCTGCTGTGTTCGGAATTGCATGAATCGCTTCATCCGCACTGATCCAACCTTTAGCTATCGACCGCTTACGCTTATTATTGGCAGTTTTTGCTTGTACGCGCTTTACAGTTTGATAACCCTTAATCTCACTTGGAATAGCGATAATAGCCGTAACACGCGTGTAATCTCTTAGCCCTTTCAGCCAAGTATTCGCCATCATCGTTTCAAGTGCAGCTTGCGTACCATGTAAACGTAGCGTATCGCCCAATGTTTTGTGCGCATTGGGAAAACTGATCCCCACCGCACCATTACCTACCGCTGCTAATTGACGATGTAATTTAGCAAATAAGTTATTCATTAATACTGCCGCAGAGGTTTCTAAATCTGGCAGCACTTGAATATCAATGTAATACAACATAATCGCTATTCTCCACGAACTCCAAACACACCACCACGTACTAACATTGCCATCACATAATGTTGTTGTTCTAATGCAGGGGCTTTATCTTTTAATAACCAGCTATCTAATAAGTTATAGAAATCTGTTTTTTCTTTAGGCTGACGGTACGCTTTACCGCGATTAGTGACCGAGCCATAAGGTTCAACGGCAATCGGTCCAACTTCTTCTGTTTCAGGATGCCATGTATCAATGGTACGAAGCGCATTACCAATTTTTTGGGAGTGCATTGCCGCTTGACCATTAAGTTGATACAAATATTTGCTCTTATCGCCAGAGCCAGTATTCATAACCAACTCTTGAGATGGGAATACCGTTTGTCCGTGACCTAATTGTACAAAGGCAGTCACGGTTAATAAGGTTGCTTTTTCGCCAAGTAATCCTTGCTCAATCACCTCTGATAATGCTGCTAAATCACCCTTTGCAGCAGTAAATTGACGGAGGCTGTAATCTAAACTGTCAAACGTCCACACCTGATCATGATGTTGTACTGTCACCATCACATTTTCAGCCCCAACACGGTTACGCCATAGAAAACGACCATTAGCGAGGTTAGTCGCATAACGGCTAGCTAATTCATTAAAACCATGCTCAGTAACATAGCCCTTAATAAGCTGACTTAACGCGGCTTGGTAAGCAGGACTATTACACGTAGAAGGCACATTTAAATCGCCAAGCACACGTAACGTAAAGGTCAATTTAAGCGTATCGCAATCAAACGGTAATGCGGCATTATCTACCGTTTGTGGGTTTGCATTTGTAATATCTGCATCTAATTTAGCCGGATCATTCGCTTTAGGCCCTTTCATTCGATTAGAGATCGTACCGCGTACTGATTTCTCATTAACTACGATAGGCTGCCAATTTGCGCTAGTGGCTATTTCATTCCAATTACCCGCTGCCATTACGGCATCTGAGCAAGCCAATTTGCCTTCAAAAGCTAATACTGATGGTGTGGTTAACTTCGTTGTCATTGTATACATCCTTGGCTATTTAATAAGAAAAGTCGAAATCTGCATTACTTTCAATAGAATGAATAGATTGTTGGGCGCGGCATAAGTAATACGGTGAACTATATTGATAACGCCATAAAATTTGATTGATAGATTCAACCCGACTCGGACTGCCTATCCACTCACCGACACTATAAACAGCCTCAGTAAATGCAAATGGGGTTGTTTTATCACGAACATTCGCCACCTCTCCGGCAGCAAATACCTCGCTAATTTGTTTATAACCGATCATCAGTGGTACTAAATAACCACTTTGAGGCTTATTGACACGCTTCCACTGCCCTTGTTCTACATCTGGGTTATTACTTTCAGTAAGCGTTTCATAACGGTAACGCAAGGCACTAAAATCGAGCCAACTCATAATCATATTTTGATCATTACTTTCATTATGTTGCTGTAGATAATCGCTACGATCACATAAAATAAATCCAGGTAACAATGGTCGTAAAAGTTTGCGACAATCACTTTCCTCATTCGGCATTGGTTTAAATTGACACGCTTCAATATGGGTAATACGTCCACCAGCACAACGTTGACTTAATGCCAGCGTTTTTATGGCGTCACTGATGCGTTGTTCTTGGTCACTGTTACCACCACTGAAACCTTTGCATTCAATTAATAACGACACACAAAGGTTCATTTTTCCTTCTTCAACGATAGATGGTGGCGTTCCATCTTTAATAAATTTACTGATACTTTTACTATCAGTAATTGGATTACGGGTTAATGAAAAACCATAATCATCCCAATCACTGCCCCGATAAGCATGCACTTGATGCTGATGACACATCACCGCACAACCATCAAAGCTGATCCCATGTTGTGGCTCAACTTTGCGTGATAATGCATGCGCAAACCCTAAAAACTGAGTAATAGCAGGAAAACCATAAGTAAAACCTGCAATCGCATTTGCACCTTCAATGTGCATATTTTTAAGAATAAATAAACTCATCGTCCTGCCTCACGAATAGCGTCATGACATAATGCTTGCCAATGTTGTAATGCTTCACTGCCTAACATTAATTGTTGCTGACTGGCCTTTTCTAAACGATTATTGAGCCATAAACCAAAATCACG
This sequence comes from Photobacterium carnosum, assembly GCF_021236965.1. Classification (NCBI taxonomy): domain Bacteria; kingdom Pseudomonadati; phylum Pseudomonadota; class Gammaproteobacteria; order Vibrionales; family Vibrionaceae; genus Photobacterium; species Photobacterium carnosum. Next base: position 51,561 of record NZ_WMDN01000001.1, read on the forward strand.
ACTAACCTCAGTTTGCCAATCACTGTTATAAAGATGACTTGCTTGTGGATCTAACCAGCATTGTTGCGCTTGAAACAATTCACTGGTTTCGCTCCAGCCACTCGTATTGGTTTGATGGCTAACCGCTAAGGTTAAAATACTATCAAGGATTTGATCAGCTAATCGATCACGGCGTTGACGAATACGAATATTGCTATCTAATGGTTTCACTTTAACTAAAAACTCAGCCAGTAACTTAACCAGATAATAGGTATCACGTCCCATTTCTCGGCTATCAAACCAATTTGAACCAAACATGGGTGGTTGATATTGGCTTTTCCAATCAGGCGCAGTACAAGGGAACAAATAGGTTTTACCATTCTTGTTTTTATTTAACTGCGAGATATTTTGCTTATTTGCTCCACCACTAATGGTTACCGCTAAATTAGCGTAACGCACCACATCACATTCACTCGGCTGATTTTTTTTACGTGCCTCTCGTGCGGCTTTCATCTCGTCACTAAAACGAGAATGTTGCACTTGATGAAATAATTCATGGGCTAAAGCAGAGGAATATAACGGGCTAATAAGGTGGTATTGATTATCGCCACCAATAGGAAAATAGATCTGTTTGGCTAAAGTATGACTACTGGGTGTTTTAACTTCTAATGCTTGACGCAACCCATCAGCCCACAATTGGCACTGCTCATCACTACTTGCTAAGGGACGTAAGACATGATCGTCCCCTTGTGATAAATAGACTGCGAGTGTGGCATTACCATCATCAAGTTGGAGTAACTTCGCTACATCTAGCGACGCTGCATTTTCTACTGCAACATCAACAACTGGTTCTATCAATGCAGACGAATCAAGATATGGTGCATCGATATTAAAGGTTAATACTAAAAAATTACTGCCTTTAGCACTACCATGAGTAAACTTTACAATATGGGTTGCAAAGCTGATTTGTTTAGCTCTCATGGCTGCACTTGTCAACCATGTTTGAACATTATACTTTTGATAATTCTTTTGAATTAGTTCATTCAAGGTCGCTAATTCAATTTCTGACACCCCATTTTTAACATTCTTTTTCTTTTCTATTTCATCAAGTTTCGTTTGACGCCGTTGTTCAATATACGCTTGAATTAATGTGCTGATTTCGGTTTGCATAGCAACTCCAGAGCCGAATTTTCTATGCCGAATATAAACCTAACCACATAAGCATCAAGTTAAATATTGCTACAATATGTATCAGTGCACATTAATTAGACGTCATTCATGTAAATGATAAATCAATACATTATTTCCTATATTTACCCTCAAATACACCTAACCACGGATGGTAATAAAATCGGGGTGTTTTATTCGAATCATTAAGATTAATACCACCAAATAATTCACTGATCTGCTCACTGTCTTTATCAAAGATGTCACTTAACTCGTCATACACTGCGCTGTATTGACAATCAAACCACGCTTGATTTCCATTCGCGATATTGTCTATCGCCGTAAGGTGAAACAGCTCGGTTTTATTTACAAAATCACCGCTATATTCATCACGCACTTTAATGCTCAGTGCTTGATCTTCATTATCGATAAAGAAATGGTATTCCGTTTGCGGTCGAGATTGTCGAAACCGTGTTTGGCTCTGATATTCGCCGAATAAGTGTAAATAAGGTTGTAACCACCAGTATTCGACCTTTTTAGCGCTGTCTTTAAATAAGGTATAAATCAGTGCGTAGTGTTCTAACTCAATTAAACTAAATGGTGGCTTTAATGTTGTCGGTTCCATAAATCGTGGATAAGCAGAGATAACTTGATAATCATCAGCCATTAATAGCTGAGTCAGATCATGCTGATTTAACTGCAAATGGCCTTTATTTATGTCATTTTTTGGCTGTTCAAATCCTGGCTTACAATAAGCAACATCTGCACCTAATAACGCTTTAATATTTTTGCTTAAAATAATCATATTAGGTGAATTAGGAACACATTGGCGATGACGCTGAATACGCCCTGCCAGCTGAATAATTGATCGCATTGAACTAGGTTCAACCACAGCCCAATCATAATCATGATCACGCCCAACTTCTGCCACCGCAGTGGCGACCACCACAAAGATATGATGTTGTTGAGGCTGTTGTTCTAATACGGTCTTGATTTGAGGTAACTCTAATATCGCTTGTGGATCATTAGGATCGCGCATTAACACCGCGTCTAACTGTTGCTCTATATGCGCTCTGACTGCCATTGGATGTTGGCTATGATAAAAACAATAATGAACACAGCTATTATCTGGTGTCGGCATTGATAATAACGACTCGCCCACCGCAATTAATGGTTCTATATTAGCTATTCTCACTAAGCCAATCGAGATGGTTTTACCGTTTGGTGCAACTTGACGATGGCGTTCATCTAAGGTGTAAATCGCCTGTTGAATATGGCTTGATAGATAATTAACCGCATCAGTTTTTGTTAATTTTTCCGCATCTAAAGGCACTAACTCAGCTTGACGTAAGGGTAATGATTTGCGGCTTAGTGTTTTTGATCGTTGAGTAATAAACTGCGTGTGTTGTTGTTTAAAATCAGCATCATCAATACAAGCTGCTTGCACATTAAATTCATCAAACCAGCCACATTGTACTGTTGTTTCGGTAATGCCGTGGCTATGGTTATATTGCTGGCGACCATGAGAATAGGCTTTAAATAAAGCAGTAATTAATGACGGAGCTAACGTCGCTGATGACAATAAGACGCGTGAACCTAACATACCCGCCCAATTCACTAAACGGCATAATGCGGGTAAATCTTCTAACCCAAAATCATCAGGCTCATCAAGAATCAGATCCCCTGTAAATAATCGCAACATCGGTGCAATCTGTTGACCACCTCGCGTACCTTCTGTGGCTGGCATTAAATAATCAATGGTACTGACCGTAATCGGCGCACTAACCAATTTATGAATAGTGGGTTTTTGCTTGAGCCACTGGCTAAGGTGACCATCATCAAGGCTGCCGTCATAACTGACATACATATGCTCTGAAAATAACGCTTCCGACTCACTACCTGTTTGTTGCTCTTTTGCTTCTTGCTGGGTTGTGAGCTTACTTTCATGAAGATCTTTAACCGCTTGCGATCCGACTAATACCGCTAAATCATCGCTATCCAGTTTTAAACGATCTTTTAGTGCATCCCCTGTTTGTAGGGTTAATGTACGCAGCCCCAAAGCAATGCTAAATCGACACCCTTGTTGCTGATTAGCTAAGCCATACATTATTCGCGCATTGGCAAAGGTTTTTCCACACCCCGTTGACGCCATATTGACCCCAAAAAAGCCGTGTACCTCAGAAATATCACGCACCGAACACGCCAAATCATAGGCTTTATCTTGCCAGCGAAATTTATTGATTGTGGTACGTTTTTTAAATAACGAATGCCGAGTAATCGCAGGTAGACTCAACCGTAATTTAGGCAAGCCTAAACTTAATCGATAGGCTAATTGCGCGACTCCGATATTATGTTCATCTAATTTTTGTTTTAATTTCCCCGTTTTACGATCGGTATTTGCATAAGCTTTATAGAGAGGATCTTGCCAAGCAATAACAGGCATGCTTGAGGAATAACAGTGATCAGCAAGCATTAAACATAATCGTGCCATGTGCAGTGGAAATGCGTTCTCACACCGCCCAAAATTACGCAGATTAGGATGTGCCAATGCCCGTTTCGCCAATTGTTGGGCTTTGTTTTGCCATGTTTGACTTTGTAGTGGAATTCCATGAGGGAAAATAAAGTTATCCGCTATTTTTGCGATTAACTCAGGCTTTTTATGATTTTTTGCATTCCACTCTGGGCACAGTTTTTGTTCTAACCAATAAGATGATTCAGCAATAGCCGGATCATATCCTGACAATTGATAAGTCGGTAAACGGTGATGAGAAACAATTAACCATCCAATCGTTTTTGCTAATTCGGTTAAGCCAAGAAACGGTGACAACGCCGGGGTATAGTGCACATCATTAATAATCTTGCTAATTTTTTCCGGTGATAAATCCGCTAATTCTGTTAGCCATTGATCATCGGTTTTATTCTTTGCAAATGCTTGAAAAACCAACAACGATAGCCATTCATGCCGTAATGGCTCAGCAATACTCCCTTTGCCCGTTAGTTTCTGTTGAAATAAGCTGTTAGCTTTACCTACATCATGAAATAAACCCGCAAGCGATGCCATTAATGCAACGGCATAGTTACTTTGCCAGCCATTTTCATCTTCCGAACGCAGAATATTACGCTCAGTGGTATTTGTGGGTACTGTACCCTGTTCATTAAAACGACGTTTATTACCGACAATCCACATTAGTTCGGTATTATTTGCGCCTCGAATCCAATGGCAAGCCACCGCAGTATTCCGTCTAGCGGTTTGCTTTAATAACTGACGTAATGTTTTTAAACCTTCTAAAGTAATCGGCGTTTGCCATGTGCGATCACCTTTACGTTCCGCAAATTGATCCAGTACTTTACGGGTTTCATCAAGGGCTTTTTTATTACATTGAGAGATAAGAAGAATATTCATTTATAATTTTGCAACCGCTTGTGCTGTGTCTTTAATGGCATCGATCATCACATCTAATGCATTGGCTTTTCTAAATCCATTTAGGCATCGTTGACGAAATTCTTGTTCGTCATCCCCTGCCATTGCAGCAATAAACGCATTCGGTAGCACTATCGCATCTTTAATTAAATCGGCAACATCAAACACCAATCCGCCACGACGGGTTTTACCGTGTAGAACAGCTAATCCATGTGGTAATCCGATAACCCAACACGCGGTCGCCCCTAAGCCATACGCTAAATAATTACCATGATCTAAAAAGCGATTGGCAATATCGGTACTATTACCCCGCGACGAACGGGTAAATTCACCATATTTAACAGTATTAACCGCAAGTTTATATAAGGCTTTGGTCATGACAGCTTCTAATAACAATAAATCAGTGCTGTTTTGACAATGACTGAGTTTATTTTCAAACGCCGATAAAATATGGTTCAGTTTGTCTTCTTCAATAATGAAATGATTATCACGCTGCATGGTTGCTGATAACCACACTTTCTTTATTTGTTGTAATCGGACTCTCTGGAATAGGATCGCAGCTTCTAATCGTTTCGTATCATCAAACCAAAAACTGACCCACCATTGAAGATATTCTGTTGGTCGATATTCTGATTGTGGTGTTAACCAATTGACTTCAGGCTCTACCTCATTGGCTGAAAATAAGGGTGTCCCGCTACCACCACAAAAACCCACCAGCACCCCTGCTTTAGCTAATTCACGCATTGCGGCTTGAGTGATCGATGTGCCAGTTCCGAGCATTATGGCTGTCGTGTTTGCTATGGGGATATTCCAATATAATGATTGCTTACCTTCGTCAGTGACATATTCAACCCGCCCACCATTCACTAACACGCGACAATGTTGTAAATAATAAAGATTGGCACGTTTTGAATGAATAATGGTTTTTAGCTCACTCGGTGTGAAAGACTTAGCGCACATAACGGTCACCAACAGTAAAAAACGCATTATATACATAGATACGCATAATGCGTTTAGAGTGTAATCACAAAAACCCTTTTTATTTGGCACTTATTCAAACCATATAAAACAACAACTTAAAATATCAGTTAAAAAAAGGGTTTTTCATTGAAATTTACTGTTTAGCTTTTATAAGCAATCACTTATACTAATTACGCTTCAGTTCACTGCCGCACAGGCAGCTTAGAAAAATATTGATAGATTGAGAATCACTCCCGGCGTGTTCACTGCCGCACAGGCAGCTTAGAAAAGTGTCACATTTTCGCTATTATGTGCGCTGTTGTTCACTGCCGCACAGGCAGCTTAGAAAAAAGACAGAAGTTTTAAAAGCATCATCAGCAAGTTCACTGCCGCACAGGCAGCTTAGAAATCACAAAGGACTGGTAATTGAATGTACCGCTGGTTCACTGCCGCACAGGCAGCTTAGAAAGATAAAAACGACCGTATATTTCGGACAGATATGTTCACTGCCGCACAGGCAGTTTTAATTACTTACTGCTGCCATCGCTTCTTTGATTTCATCTGAGCTATAGCCCTTTGATGATAAATACGCATAGGCTTTACTTTTATCTTTAAAATTCGACAAATCAAACCTTTTTTTTGCTAGTACAAGTTGGCAGTTTTCATAAAAATCGACCTCACCCGCTTCCTCTAAATCATAGAAGACTTGCTCAAGATTAGTAATATCAACATGCTTCATTTTAAGCTCTTGCTTGATGACTGTTTTGCCTTTGAGCTTTCTCACCAATTTCAATACTTCGGTTTCAAGATCAGCATTCATGCCTTTAATTTTAGCTTTGCTCAATAGCGTATCGGCAGCATCATGTTCCGCAATCGCTCTTGAAATATCTTGAAAACTGTATCCTCGCTTAGTGAGATCGTTGGTTATTTTCTCTTTGGTGGTTTGACTAAAATCATCATAACTATCTAAACGACTTTTGATCATATCAAGTTCAGACACTTGTTTTTTCTCCATAATATCAATTAATGCTTCTTCAATGATTGTTGCAGGAATACCTTTACCTTTTAATTTCTGTTTAATGTACTGTTGTCCATGTTCATTAGAAAAAGCCATCTCACTAAAATGCAGTGCAAATTGAAGATCTTCTTTTACATAACCGAAATCTTTCATTTGTTGCAATACAGTCTCAATCCAATCTTGTTGCTCTGTTTTAGCTTCTAATTTTTTCCGCAATTCATACTCAGTATGATCACGTAAATTTAAATGATAAATCGCACTGTTAATCACATTTTGGATGGTTTTTGCAGGATACGGTTTCTTCATATTATTAGTCTTTATTAGTAATGAAAAATACACGTCGATATATTATTAAAGAGAAATATTACCGACGTATGGTTGCTCGCACTGTAATCGCAGTTAGACCAATATAATAAATAGCAATTAATACCGCAGGTAGCGCATCACGATCAAATGCAGAATGAACGGCAAATAAGCAGTAACTGATAATAATCGCCGGAATAATATACATGCTGTTATTACGTGGATATAGGTCAAAGACCAAAAATAATTTATGAATGCCGGCTAATACTAGCGGCAACGTTATCATCAAAAACCACAACATAACTAATCTCTTTGAAAAGGAAATACCTTTAATTATTATTAAAACAGCCTATTTAATAAGTTAAATATTTGATCGAATAGCTAAGCAATATTTATCCTCTACTTTAGATAGAATTAAACTATCAAAGCCATCAACAATCAAATCGGCCTCTGCTAAATCAACTGCATCATGACTGGTAAGAAGAGCTATGGTATAGCAACCAGCCGTCTTGGCGGATTTTATTCCTACAGGAGAATCTTCAAAAGCGACACATTGTTCAGGAGACACGTTTAACATCTTCGCCGCGACCAAAAATGGTTCAGGTTCGGGTTTACCTTTACTCACTTCCTCGGCACATACCATCACTGGGGGCAGTTCAAAACCAGCCGCATGTAAACTGGTAGATGCTATATTTCTAGGACCACTGGTTGCAATGGCCCATGAACCTTGATCTAATTTAGAAACGAACTCCAGTGCACCAGGGATTGCAGTCGCTTTCTTCATTTCATTAACAGCAATCGATTTAACAACTAATATCTGCTCGTCATTAGCAATGACGCTATTCACACATCTTAATGTTTCTTCAATTTTTCGACCATGAATATGCTGTTGTACTAAAGAAAAATCGATACCAACACCCTTCGCCCATGTTTTCCAAATGTTATCAATAACGGTTTCTGTATCAACCAACGTCGCATCTACATCAAAAATAAAACAATCGAATTTAATCATTCACATCATCTCCTTAATTTCATTGAAGAACACATTACCGATTAAACCTTACAAGGTAAATATCTGATGCCAACTCATGTAATCAACCTAGTGATCAATCATGGCGACGTTAACGACTTATATTCAAAAAATGAACTAATATAATAAAGTAATAAGCATCGTCATTCTAAAATAGAATACATATTATCTGAATAATAAGGGAGCAAATAACAGTCAAAAAGTAATTATTTACACTCATTCTTATCATTATGTGATTAATATCTCAGACGTTTACCCCTTTGGTAGATATAACCCATACACAACCCATTCAATAATTAAGGAACGACTATGAATAACGTTGCCAGTCTTATTTATGACACTCTAATAGACCTATCGAAGAATGCACCAGAACAACATTCAGAAATTTGCCAAAACCTATATAACCAGTTAGATCTGCCATTAGACAAGCAACTAAGCTTATACTCAAATGCCCTTGGCCCAGCAAGCTCAGGGATACTTGAAAATAATGCAGATTTTAACAACACTTTGAATATCGCAATTAGGGGTCTTGGACTATCTGAAAAATAAATACCAATTAGCGGGCTATGGTATTTCGTAGACCGCTAAAACTAACAAACACTTAATTATGGACAGCCATATATTTTCATCTTAGTTGTGGACAGCCAAATGTTTTAACTCTTAAATAGATATTAATTATGGACAGCCATATAATTTCATCTTAGTTGTGGACTATCTTAGTTGTGGACAGCCAAATATTTTAGTTATTAAATAGCGCTCATCAAAAGTAAACCATTCCACCAGCAATAAACTCTCAAATCTAAAATTTACAGTTTATTATTTATAATTCTTTGTTAAATCAGTCCTATTCCCATATTTCAGGATCAACAACGCCCACAATCCTGATGGTTATTGCAGTATGTTCATCTAATTATAAGAAGCTCTGTTTAATTAGGGTGTAACTGATGACTCGCCGACTTTCCTTTGCACCAATGTCCACCAATATGTTGTTTGAATGCACACATTCGGGACCATCTACCACTTACATTGGCATAATGTTCCATAAATTGTTCACTGTGCTCAAGCCAAGCATCTGGTGTTATTCCCATTTGCTGTAAAATCTTGGGTTGATTAGGTGCAATAAAGCCTTTTTTATCATTTCGAATACAGCGACCAGTCCAGTCAATTAGTTCAAGATAATCGGCAAAAGCAAAGTTTATACCTGCTTTTTTAGCTTGATGTTCAGCACCGACAAAAGGTAATAATTGAAAATGATTTTTATTTGATGGTGATCGTTTAGCGGAGGCTTTCAGTTGCTGATATTCACGAATACGTTGCTGAATTGAAGTAAAATCTGACTGCTCTAGTGAAGGTGTAATGCCAGCCCTAATAGGATTTAAATCAACATACATCATGCAAGATAATAACGCTTGTTCATCTAGCAAAGCTTGAGACTTAAATCGCCCTTCCCAAAACGCCCCTTTGCATTGATCTTCTTTATTCGATTTTCGCGCTATTTCTTCATTAAGACAACGCATAAACCAGCTAATACTGCCTAATCGTTGTTGCCATTCAGCCACTAAATTTGATAATGCTTGTTGTTTATCTATCGCTATTTGCCCATCTTTTAAAAAATCGACAGCAATAGGATGGCCGCTAAATAACTGTAACCAACGTGATATCACTTCTTCTGGGGTTAGCTTTTGTTGTTGTTCAATATCTATTTTAAGCACTAGGTGATAATGATTACTCATCACAGCATAAGCACAAACATCAATACAAAATACAGCGGCTAATTGCTTGATTTTATTTACTATCCAACCGCGACGGTGCTGATAGTTTTTACCGTTATACGGATCATCCCCACACAGATAAGCACGACGCACACAGCGATTAATTACATGATAAAAAGGTGTAATTTGAGGCTCTATCAATTTTCGTCTTGAAATTGTCATTCGCTTCACCATAAGCAACTTGAAGATTAAGTGTAGTAGCTCATGGTTGATGTGCAAGGTTATGCCTGTCCCTTGTTTTTTTCTTGTTTTTTTTAAAAAGTTATGGCTGTCCATTTATTTTTTCATTACTGGTAACAATAAATGAATACATAATCCATGCGGTTGACGATTTTTAGCACTAACAGCGCCATTCATCACCGTCATTGCCTCTTTAACAATGGCTAAACCAAGACCATAACCACCAGATTGTTTATCGCGTGCACCTTCAATACGAGTAAAGGGATAAAATATTCGTTTTAAATGTTGTTCAGCAATACCAAAACCATCATCTTCTACGCTTAATTGTACAAATTGTTGCCCGTCGACAACCACCAGCGATGAAATCAAGTGAATATGTGCATTTTCTCCTGCATATTTAATCGCATTGGTAAGTAAGTTATTCACAGCTCGCAAAATTAAACGAGTATCCCCCATGACGAATGGCAGATTATTATCAATATCGGTAGTAAAGGTTTGTTGTGTACCCAATAATGCCTCAATATTAGGAATAGTCGTTAAGCACAAACTCTCAACATCAATGGGAATTAAATTAGCGTTATCAGTTATATTTTGAAGCTGATTAAATTCTAAAATTTCACTAACCAATTGATTCATTTCTTCAGCTTCACGTTCTAATCGATCAACAAGATGGTGGTGCTCAGACGCAACCCGTTTTCTTATTAAATGTAATGATAAATTATGCCGAGCTAATGGGGTACGCAGCTCATGTGATACATCACGAATTAAGCGTCGTTGACGTTCAGATAACATTTGAATTTTTTCTGCCATGTCATCAAAGTCAGTCGCAAGCGATTTAAATTCAAGGCTACTATCACTTACAGTATTTGCCACTCTTACTGAAAAATCACCACTAGCAAGACTACGGCTGGCCTCTCGTAAGGTATTTAGTGGTCGTTGTAAATAACGCGCAATAAGAAATGAAAACATTAATAGAATTAATGCGGCAATCACGACTTGAATTAATCCAAAATAAAATGAGAAATATTTGGCAGGATGTAATTGATATGGTAATTGCACCATTAATTGATTGCCCTCTTTTAACGGGATGGCAAATATAGGTTGATTAACACGAGAATCTAAAATGGAATTAATTCCACGAGCATAACTCAGTTTGAAAGCGAAATGAGGATGCATTTTTCTATCCCCCATTTCATGTTGATTTTTATCAATTACAAATAAATAATACGGCTGTTGCTTTTCCCATTGACCCAATTGTTGTTTACTACCTGAATCAATTAACTGTTGGGCTTGCTCTGCCATCACGAGCATCTTGTGTTGAACATTCTTTGGCACATGCAGCATCGTTTTAACTAATGCAATTTCAGCTAAATTTTGCAGTAATAATATTAATAATAAACTCACGGTAAAATACGAAAAAAGTCGTACCACCAAGCCATGTTGTTGATACTGCTTGTACCACACTTTACGCTGGGAAAGACTTTCCACAACAGATCCTTTAATTAATGATTGACGCATTCAGAATAGCTATAGCCTCTTCCTCGTACTGTTTTAATGTGTAATTTAGACATACCAGCCAGTACAATTTTACGACGTATATTACTGATATGCATATCAAGATTACGATCAAATGGACTTAATTCTTTTTTAAGCACTTGTTTTTGTAATTCAGCCTTCGATACTACAATGCCATCATTCTTGATTAAATATTCTAATAATTCCGCTTCAGTACTGGTTAATGGTAAACGTGACATTTCTGCCGCCATCTTTTCTTCACCAGAACGAATCATATGACGCTGACGCTCAAGCCCAACACGGCGCAAAATAGCACTAATACGTATCAATAATTCAGGTACTTTAAACGGTTTAGTAATGAAATGGTCTGCACCCGCTTGCAAACCATCAAGCATAGTCGCTTCGTCGCCCAATGCGGTTAACATTAAAATAGGGGTTGCAAATCGCTGGCAAATACGACGTGCAACTTGCATACCATCAAGGTTAGGCAGCATCACATCCAATAAGACTAAATCGACCCCTTTATTTTGTAAATATTCAATCGCTGACTCTCCACAATGAACACAACTGACATCATGGCCTTCATCTTCAAGCACTTCGGTTAGTAATTCACACAACTGTACATCATCATCAACAACTAATATTTTTGACACAATAAATCATCCAAAAGAAAACCATCGGCATAATAATATGCTTAACTTGTATATATCAACCATGTATCAACAATCATGTCATTACCTACACTATTGACCTGTTGGTTTAATCTTTCATTTAGCACGGCTAATTGGGTTGCTAAGCGGTGTTGTTTTTCAATCACAGCCAACATGCCATTTGCTCCTAATATGAGTTCATAAACGCGCTTTAATATCCTCTGAGATATCAATCAATGGTACGTTGAACAATTGAAAATAACATACCGCACGCTATGATTAAGAAATAAAACCATTATCAATAACAACCTCAATAATAGATAGCGGTCCAAGCTAATTATTTCATCTTCTAAAATAAAAGAATATCCATCATTTTAAAATATAGATCACACTATTTTACGCATAAATTCGCATATGGAATATCCATTCTATTGTTATAATATTTAATCCTATTAATGCATGATTTAACGTTTATGTTAGAAACAAATTTTCAACATTCATCTCAATATATATTTTTAGCGTTAACTTTATATTTTAAATATTAAACTTTATTTGAATGATGAATACATAAAACAAGCTTTCTGTTTAATCATTGAACTAAATCAATAAATTTAAAGTTATTAGTACATTTCAATTAACTATATATTGACTTTGCCAGAGGCTGCACCGAATCTGGCTTTAGCGAATTTCCCACAGAGTTATGCACAGCTTCTGTGGATAAATAGATTTTAGGGGATAAAATAATAAAACATTAAATTATTAGTTTTAAATATATTAAATACAAAATAAATAATAGGTAATAACTTGATATTAAAGATAAAAGACAAATAACAATAGTATCAATGACTTTTAATATTAAATAATCCAGTCCTATTCTTATTTTATTTATCATTTAAAATACATATATTGTTAAATATATGTAAGTTATACATTTATTTTCTGTCTTCTGTTCAAAGAAACAATAGGTATATAAATATCTTTTTATCTCACAATAAAAATAAATCATTAATCGTAATAATTTAATTTTTAAAAAATCAATCTATTGTTTAATATGCAAAAAAAATGGAAACTAGCTAAAAAACTAACTTCCACATTAATAATGTAACCATCAATGATTAGTACAACGTTAACTTATGGCTGAATCACTGATTTTTTCTTATTTAGTCCCTTAAACGTCTATAAAATGCAGCGGAACAAAGTAATAATAAGCCTATAAAGCCCAAACTACCGCCACTATCGCGATCTTTACCTATATTACAATTGTTCGCTGAAATGCTGTCATTGCATCCATCATCACCTGTGTCACCACCACCTGTGTCACCGCCACCTGTATCACCACCACCGGTATCACCACCACCTGTATCACCACCACCTGTATCACCGCCACCAGTGTCACCACCACCTGTGTCACCGCCACCTGTGTCACCGCCACCTGTGTCACCGCCACCTGTGTCACCGCCACCTGTGTCACCGCCATCTTGATCGCCGTATTTATCATTAAGAAAATCAGGAGGTGTTATAGGATATGTCGGCACTTTACTACTATTTTCAACAATCCAATCAGTATAGTTTCCTACACGAGCATAGAAACCTGGTCTAGTCATTGAACCGCAAACAGGGTTACCTGTCGTACCACCACTGACAATACCTACTTGTAACTGATTGCCCTCACTATCAATAACAAAAATAGGACCTCCGCTGTCACCATTACAAGCATCTGCACCAGTAAGATCGGCAATAACCACAGGAGGCAATGTACATAATTTAGTAATATTTGCTGGACTATCAATAATTAAGCCCGGATTATCATTAGACTCAATACGCTCATAACAAAGATTAATAGGGAAGAAACTCAACTTAGCCTGTTTAAGTGTTTTTGATGGTTTACTTCCCTCAATTGTCGTTGCTCCCCACCCTAAAACGGTAATATTTTCCGGACGATGGTCTGTAGGAATAGGATTATTGGCTTGTTCCCATTCTTGTTTTAGCTGTTCCTCAATCAACTGTGTTTGCGATAAGGTTGATAATGCAACTTTACCTAAACCAACAAACTTACGATTTACCCGAATTAGAGCAACATCGTTATCCAATGCCGAACTAACAATCTCAGTAATCACTTGATCATTAACTGTTGTCTCTTTTATCACAGCTACTGGACTATAAGCGGGGTGTATCACCACATGCGTAGCTGAAAATATATGTTTTTTTTGTGGATAGCTATTATTAAGTAACCCAGCAGTAATCGTAATATTAGACGGTGCTAATACTTCTGCGTTTTTATCACTTCCTGTTACCACGCAATGGGCTGCCGTTAATACCCACTGATCATTGATAATCGTCGCGCCACAAAAAGGGGTTTCTCCATCTTTATTATTGCGGAGTGATGCCATAAAATTTTCACTAACTGGAGTATTAGTATCAACATCACTACCACCAACGATGTAAGGTGAAACTGTTGTATCTGATGATGCACATACTGGCGTACTTATACTGGCGATAATAGCTAACATCAAAACACTATATTTATACTGGAACATCCTTTTCCCTTAAACTTAATAGTAATCGCGATAGTTTACTCTTAACATGTTGTAGGCACAGATCGAAACAAGCACACTGCGATAAGCTTCATTTTTTCATGTAACTGTAAAGAACATTACCTCATGTTTTATATAAGTCTCTGACACTCTCTTATATTAGTGAACACTGTATCTATATTGTTAAATATGAAACAACAACCGTGGTGTTACGTTAATAAAACAAAGCTGACTGGATATTAAACAGTCTGTTGTACTATAAATTTCGTGATCAGGGACATGTTTGCTTTTCTTCTGTATAATAGAACGGCATAATATTGGCACAATAAATCAATGGACAATTCCCATGACTATCGAACAAGCATTAAAAACGCGTAGTGAATCAAAATGTGAGCTATGTTCTTCTGAAAACAATCTAGCGGTATACGCTGTTCCTGCTTCTGAAGACAAGAGTGCAGGTTGTTGTGTACTTCTTTGTGATACTTGCCGTGGTCAGCTTGAAAACCCAGAAACAACTGACGAAAACCATTGGCGTGCCCTAAACGACACCATGTGGAGTCAAGTTCCTGCTGTTCAAGTAATGGTATATCGCCAGCTTAAGCGTCTTTCAACTAAAACTGATTGGGCAATGGATCTCGTTGACATGATGTATTTAGAAGATAACGTTAAAGAGTGGGCTGAAAAAGGTCTTGTTGAAGAAGAACAAGCTTCAATCCCTACTCGCGATGCAAATGGTGCAATCCTTCAAGCTGGTGATAGCGTAACTATCATTAAAGATCTACCAGTTAAAGGTTCAAGCATGGTTATCAAGCGTGGTACACCAGTACGTAACATCAGCTTGTCTGACAACCCACTTCACATCCAAGGTCGTGCTGACGGTGTGCAAATGGTGATCATCTCAGCGTTCACTAAGAAGTAATTCTTACTGTATTTGAGAATAAAGAAAGCCCCTGTTGATATTCTCAGCAGGGGCTTTCTTGTCTTCCTAATTTCTTTTATTTCAGACATTTAACGACAACGGTATTGGCTAATTTATCATGCCAGCCTTGCTTTCTTTTATCCCAACCAACCCACATTAAACCAAGTCCGAACGGTATCGTTGAGACAAAATAGCCTAAATAACGTATTACCGATTGTTTAATACTGGGTTTATTTCCCGTTTTAGCATCAACAATCTGGGCTTTAATCACCATTTTTCCTGGCGTTGCTGATTTATAAACCCAAAATAAAATCACGCCGATAAAAGGCAATAAATAGTTAATAATGACATCCATCGGTCCAATAATGAACACGTCAGTTTGTGGATGCATTTCACCATAAACAAGATACATTAATGGTGCACTAATCAACGCTACAATAGCAGTATCAATTAAACTGGCTAACACTCGCTGCCAAAAACCCACATATATAGGCATCATTTCTTTATTCATATCGAGAAAATTTCCTATTTATAATAAAATTAATTAATCGTTTACCTATTTTCCCATAAGGTGCATACAGATATTTAGTTGAACTTAACGCTGCTTGATGCATCACCGGACGCATTTTAGATAAGCGCTCAAATCCCTCTCGACCATGATAATGCCCCATTCCACTATGCCCTACACCGCCAAACGGTAAATCATCCTGCGCGACATGTAACATAACATCATTGATTGCAACCCCACCTGAACGTGTTTGGTCTAATACTTGCTGCTGCACCGCTTTATCATTACTGAATAAATACAGCGCTAATGGTCGTTCTCTGGCATTAATATAATCTAATGCTTGCTGTAAGGTTTTATAGGTAACAATTGGCAGTAATGGTCCAAATATTTCCCGCTGCATCACTATCATCGCATCGGTAGGCTGACAAACAAGTTGTAAGGGAAATTTACGTTGTTGCGGATCAAGCTTTGACTGAGGGATCAAATTAATAACCTTTGCACCCTGCTCAAGTGCATCTTGAACGGTATCGCATAAACGAGAAAAAGAAGCATCATTAATAATTGAGGTATAATCAGGATGCTGAATATCACTAAATCGCTTTACCATAATCGCTTGAGCTTGGCGAATAACCTCATCTTCTAATGCTTGTGGGATCAACAAATAATCAGGAGCGACACAGGTTTGACCGCTGTTATAAACCTTACCACCTAAGATACGTGATAATGCCGTTTTTATATCATAATCATCCGCCAAGATAACCGGAGATTTACCGCCAAGTTCTAACGTCACAGGCACTAAATGGGTTGCAGCAGCAGCCATAACAGCCTTACCAGTGGTCGTTGAGCCCGTAAAAATAAGGTGATCGAATTTTAATTGTGAGAAAGCAATCCCTGTTTGTCCTTCTTCAGCAATAATACAAATCTGTTCATTACTAAAATCAACCTCAAATAATTGTTGTAATAGCTGACATAGATGTTGAGAATTTTCTGACATTTTAACCATAACTCGATTACCAGCAGCAAGTGCCGCTACCATTGGAGCAATAGTCAAAAAAAGTGGATAGTTCCACGGTACAATAATGCCCACAACCCCTAATGGCTGTGGAATAACCCTGTTTTTTGCGGGTTTGAACCATAAAGAAGTATGTCGACGTTGAGGCTTCATCCATGCCTTAACATGTTTAATCGCATCATTTATCGATTCTAAAGACGTAAATATTTCTAATAATGCGGTTTCACTTGCAGAGCGACAACCAAAATCAGCCGCAATCGCTTCGTAAATCTGAGCTTGGTGCTGAATGATTAATTGTTTTACTTTTTTTAGGGCAGCGATACGATCTTCAACCATCGGCATCGGCTGCTGTATGAAAGCATCATATTGACGCTGACGATATTGTTCAAGTACCAATCTAGATTGATATTGGATCATGTTAACTTACCATAAATAACAATCAAATAATGGTATTAATATACCTATTCCTTCTGGGTTTTACACGGAACTTAAAGAGCACCATTAATAAAAAGCACGTCGAATAGTTGTTTTTTGTATTCGGCTCACACTACGAAATTCTTTGGGTGATAATTGAGTATGTCGCTTAAAAAATTTAGCAAGATTTGTCGCTTCATCAAAACCTAAATATTCCGCCATCTCATTTATGGATATATTACTATAAGCTAACAATCGTTTAATCTCTAAAATAACCCGTGAATCAATTAACTCTTTAGCAGTAAAACCCGTTAATGCTTTACATATATGATTGATTTTTTTAGGTGTACACCCTAATATATTCGTATAATCAGTCACTTGACGTGTTATTCGAAAATTCTCTTCTAATTGTTGTTTGAACTGTTTAATAATTATAAAATCTGGATGGTATTTTTCAGCTAATGTTGGATAAAATCGTACAATTTTTAGTAACAATACGCGTAATAAGCTCCGTAAAATTTCTTCTTTACATACGTCATCAGCAATGTTGTATTCTTGTATCAATAACTGCACATTAAGTATTAAATTTAATGCCTGTTGTTCAATTATATTATCTACATTAAGTGACATTGTAACATGATTATGATTTTCAAATAATTGTGTGATAACAGTACGATATTGATCTTTATCATCTGAAAAAATGAGATTTTCTGTAAAGGTAAAAATATAACCATCACTCTCATTGTTTAGTTCAAAATAATGAACTTGTGAAGGTTCTAATATAAACACACTTCCAGCTTTATAATGATATTTTTTAAAATCAATATAATGGTACCCTTCACCTTCAGTTATAATAATTAACGAATAAAAATGTAATCGATGTGGAATAGTAACCGGGAGAATTTCTGTTTTTAAACATAAAGATTTTAATGTACATAAAGTAAATTCGATATCTGAATCATGATTTCCTTTAAATGCCAAATTATCAATAATTTTCATACCAATATCTATATAATAAAATAATCATGCATTTTATATAAATAAAAGATTTTTCCTTTGATTGAAATTAATAAAATCACACTTATTTTAATTTGATCTCTAAGTTAACAATAAGATACAATAATAGTAACGGTAGTAATAATATTTTTATTACTACCGTTATCTACTCATAACTGGTTACCTACCACCCTTCAGCTTTTGATGACGCTGCATTTAATTCAGCTAAACGCTTATAATCAATTTTAGCATCACTTTTCGGTAATCGTTTTTCATTACTAAACACTTGATAGTAAGGCTTATTCTGTAATGACATTTGGGATATTTCTGTCATATTTTGGTAAATATGACCAAGAATCAAACAACTAGCACTGATATAAAACAATAGTGAAATATTAAGACGCATGGCGTTCACCTCGTTTTTTTTCTGTAAAACGAGTAGGCTTTACACTATTTTTAATCCATTTTTTCATAAATCGAATATATTCAATAAAGTGATGTACTGGACATAATGTTTGACACCATGGTTTATTAATAAATAAAGACGTTAGCACAATCAAAATAGTTAATACGAATATAAAATGCGTACCAATCATATTAAATGCCATTCCAAACGGTTCATAACTAAAAGAGGCCGAATTACGATAATATAAACCTAGAATTAAAGTAAACCATAATAGTCCCCTCGCAAACCAAATAAAGAAGTCATGTTTTGGTTTACATGCTTTTGCTTTATTTAATTTACCAATACATTCTTGCGTAGCACCGAAAGGACAAACAGTTGAACAATAAACATTTTTATTGGTTACTAATAAATAACCAATAGTTACCAACAACAACAATAAAGATGTATAACTGGCTATACCATCCAACCATGCACCTGATAATACAAAACCAAGTGTATTTGCCCCATAAGGTGCCGCAGCATAGAACCCTAAAACAATGATCGAAACTCCCATCATAATACGTTTAGCAATAATTTTATGAGGAAAGGCGGGACGATTAATAACAATGGCAATGATAAAGATTAACAATGCGATACCATCAATAATTTGCGGTAATATCAATGTCGATTCGGGCAATGTTAAAGGTAGCTTAAATACATTTATACCAATATTTTTTGCCGCTTGTATGATCGAGTGATTAATCGCATTACTAGTCAATGTTGCACCTGTAATCCCATCGAGTTGCTTTAGTTTGGCGACATTTTGATCAATGAAATTATCAATTAATCCATTACTAATAACTTCTTTAAGATACGATGGTGTTTCAGCACTTTGAATAATCGCTATACCACTAATCTGCTGTTTCTCGTTAACTTGTATTATTGTTTGTAGCATACCACCATAGCCAACACTTTCAGCTCGCCCAACCCAAAGTAAAGAGTCTGTTAAATTACTCTTTACAGCCGTTTTTTTAGGTTTGGCAGCCCAAACATCATGCTGTAATTCATTAAATAACATCGGTTGCTGAACGACTTGCATTAACTGTGTTGTGATATGATCTTGTTGCCGTAAACTGCCCAGCCCCCATGCTAATACAAGGCCTAATAGTGTCACTATCGCAAGTGTTTTTTCCAAGATATTCCGTTGTGATTTATTCATAAAACGCCCTTGTTTTATTTCACTTTAATTATAATTTCTGACAGCTTGGGATCTGTAAATGTTGTCGAATAGTATTCAATTCTTGCTCATAACGACTATAAGCAAGAGGATTAATTCCCACTAAGAAATAAAAACAACTTTCAGCCTCTCTATACCGTTGAAGTGCAAATAGCGCTTCAAATTTCAAACAGCAACACTCACTATCATAAGGTTCTATGGTATTCAAAAATTCAATATCGGCTAAAGCTAAGTCATAATTCTTTAACTTCATTAATACTTCAGCACGAACTTGATATAACTCAATCTCATTAGGCGTTTTATTTATTGCACTATTTAAATGATAAATAGCAGAATCATCATCACCCAGTTGTTTATAAATAATTCCGATTGTTTTATCTAATTCAGGGTGATTTTCGTGCAAAATTATTGTGTTTTTCAATGTTAATAATGCCGTTTGTGGCTGTTTAATCGCAAGATAACATTTACTGAGATTAATCCAACTACCTATATTATCAGGCGCAAGGATTGTTGCTTTTTCAAACAATGGGATAGCTTGTTCAAAATTTTCTAATTGATAATAAGTGATGCCTTTATTGTGCCATGCTCCAGGTAAATCAGGACGGCAAGCAATAGCATCATCAAACGCTTTTAGCGCTAATGCATGCTTGCCTAATTTCATATATTCATTGGCTAAATAAAAATAGGCTTGATGATCCTCTGTTGCAATTAACGCCACAGTTTGGAAACACTCAGCGGCAGCTTCTGGCATACCCATAGCTGACATCGCTAACCCACGAAGCAACATTAATTGGTTATCATCCTTACGTTGTTGCCCGCGTCCAATACACGATAATGCTGATTCAGCTAAGCCTAATTGAATCAAACCTCGAATAAATTGTTTTTGTTGGGCCATCGTAGAAAATTGATTACCTAATCCATTAATGTCATTCTCAGTGAGCCAATGATTAATCTCTGTTTGTAATGCTTGATGCTCTAACCAACTGAATAAATTAACATCTTGATGTACTTGAGATTCAAAGACACGAACAGATAATAATTGATCAGCGTGTAAGGATACTGCTGCTACTACAGCAGCACCATCTAAAGGCTGTTTAAAAACCTCAAGACATAATTGACAGAGATCCATTATTTTTTGGTATGTTTTGGGGGAAAGTTGCATAATTTTCTCAATATAAATAGCAAAAGAAGAGCGTTAACCACCCTCCTTTTTTAAACACAATAACTATTGCACTTGACGATCACGCAGCCAAATTAAAAAAGCAGCAAGACTAAAGCCAATAATCACTAAACCTGTACCCACAACACCGAGAAAATACCAACCCGCATTGCCTTCATTTTCACCTAATAATGTGAATGCACCAGCAATGGTTAACAAGAAAGAAAACCACCAGCCAATGACGGCAGACCACTTCCAACCATTCATTTTTAATCGTAATGATTTCGCCCAATAACGCGCATTCCAAAACAAGAAAAGCTGTAACGCACCCAATCCCATCCAAAATAATGGGTCTAAAATAGTTGCTTGTGGAAACATTAGAATCCCTCCCCATTACCATCGTATTGCCATGTTTTATCTACAGTAAAATAGTTTTCAGTCCGCATCCATTTGGGTGGTTGATGATAACTTGCAAGATGACCACCGTTCCAATCCCCGTGATACGCTTCAGCTTCGGGGTAATAAAACATATTATGTTGCATTGCTAATAACGCTTTACGTGTTAACCCTGTTTTATCGCGAGGATCAGCTTCACGGACAATGGTGTGGATCCAGTTATTTTTACGCGTATAAGGACAGACTGAAATACATGCTCGACATCCCATGGCCCCTGGTGTTGGGCCACTTTGCCACATTCGATAACAACTATCTTGATTGAAATCGTAACGTTTAAAACCACGAATCACCGTATCAGGATCATCGGATAATGAGATCGATCCTGAGGGACAACTGGTTGCACATATTTTACAATCACGACAAAAATGTTGCATACCAAGATCAACTGGCATATCAATCTCTAAATCAATTTCAGTAACAAGCGCAGCTAAACGGACATTAGTACCTAATTCAGGGGTCATCAATGTACCATTACGGCTAGCTTCACCCAGTCCAGCCATAACGCCTAGAGGAGGGATTGTCATTTCATAATCATTACCAGGAACCTGACAACGAGAGGCATAACCTAATTCACCTAAAAATATTTGTAGTTTTCCAATCGCTAAACGACATTTATGATAAGCATCATAAGACGTTGAATAACCAATCGCGGAATACATCGGATCCCAGTTCATCGGAATACCAATAACAACAATTGACTTCCAGTGTTTAGGTATTTCATCGCCCCACGAGTCAACGCCACGCATCATATTTTTAAATATAAATTCTTCATGAACACCAGTAATACCCACGAGGCTAGCACCAAATTGATGTGCCATCGTTTTAATAAGTTCTGATGCATGTGTAGGCGATTTAAATTCCAGTTTTTTGCGTTCTTTATCTACAAAATAATAATCTGCGACTTCAGGTGGACCTTCAGGTTTAATGGGGAAATTAACCGGATGTTTATGGGTTCCGTATGCGGCTTTTTCATGTGCGGCATCATATGCCCAACCAATGGCTAATTGATCACGAATACGCTCAATGTTCTGTTCACGAATGTCGTTTTCTCTAAAAGCCCTTAACATCTCATCAAAGCGGTCAGGTATATCTTTGTAATACTCACGAATTCGCACATCAGGAAAGGTTTCAATCCCCATATCAGGGGTCCAACCAGAGATAAATGCATCACGGAAACACCCGGTTCGATTAAAAAGATGTGATGCCCACTCAGGGCGTTCAATTGTACCTACAACACGAAATGTTGGCGGATAATCAACCACAAAAGGCGTACGATCAAAAAACATATCTTTACCTTCTTCGGTTCGTCCCCAACCTACATAACTATCAGGATCTCGTCCCAATTGAAAACCAGCACCCGCTGCGGCTCCAACAGATACCGTCGCAGCAGCAGCCCCTGTAAATTTAAGAAAATTACGTCGAGATAAGCTTTCCGGTGGAGGCGTATTTGAATGGTCATCTTTCATTAAGTAAACGTCCTAAGATATGTTGCAATTTATTGCTCTAGGATATTTATTAACTAAATTGTCAACAGGTTATTTATGGACAGAAACCGATACAAATGTGACGTTTCATAACCTAACATCACACTATTTAGATAAAAATGGTGCTAATTTATCATTTAGTCGAATTTGCACTAAACTTAATCACATTAAGGACGGAATTTTTCGGAGGGATAAAATGACGCTACCAATACTTTACACATTACGTCAATGCCCCTATGCCATTAGAGCGCGGTTAGGTCTACGCCTAGCCGAACAAGAGATAGACATACGTGACATTTCACTCACAGACAAGCCCGCGGAGATGCTTGCCATTACCCCTAAAGGTACCGTTCCGCTATTAGTATTAAGTAATGGTGATTATATTGATGAAAGTTTATCTATTATGGTGTGGGCGTTAAATCAGCATGATCCGCACAATTTATTATTAGCCGATAGTACGCATTTGTTCACAGATATGATCAATCTTATTGCACGTAATGATTGTAAATACATTGCAGCATTAGAACATTACAAAGCCGATATTCGATATCATAATTCAGATAGTATGATCTACCGTAATTTATGTCAGTCGTTTCTTGATGATCTTGAACTAAGATTAAATAAACACCGCTTTTTTATGTGTGATCATCCCAGTTTAGCCGACTACGCTATTTTACCCTTTATTCGTCAATTTTCTCATGTTGAACGGCAGTGGTTTCGCCACGCGCCCTACCCTAAATTAAAAGCTTGGCTAGAGCAGCATTACCAAGATCCTATCTTTTCACAAGTCATGAAAAAGAAAACATTATGGCAATCAGAGGCTTCAACGCCATCATCTTATTACGAAACAGTATAACCTTACTAACATGCAACCATTAATATAAATCCCCCAGACAACATTGCGCTCTCTGGGGGATGAAAATTACTTATTACGACTCGAAAGGTATTCATCCTGAAGCATATACATACGTTTAACGTCAGTATATTGGCCGTCAATAAAGATCTCTTTAACTAAATGACCTTCTTCAATAAAACCACATTCTTCATATAAATAAATGGCTTTTTCATTTGCTGTTGCTACATGCAAATAGACTTTATGTAGATTCAAAATAGTAAAGGCGTAATTCAACGCACGATTAATTAGTGCGCGCGCATAACCATTACCTTGAAAATCAGGCGCAATAATAATCTGAAATTCTGCACTGCGGTGAATACTGTTAATTTCAACTAATTCAACCAGACCAATTGACTCTTTATCATTATTTTCAGCAATAAAACGTCGCTCAGTGCTGTCGTGAATATGCTTACGGTACAACTCTTCTAGCTCATAAAATGATTCATACGGCTCTTCAAACCAATATGACATAATGGCGCGGTTATTGTTTAGTTGATGAATAAAACGTAAATCAGTTTGTTCTAAAGCACGAAGACGAATTTCATTATTCATTATGGTTATCCATTCCCTAAAAATTACTATTCTAAAATAATATACAGCTGAACTTATTAATAACTAGAAAATATCACTAAACCATAAAAATAAAAGACGAAAAATGTAAAATTTTACGTCAAAATATTGAAAACAAAGCTACTTGCTCATTCTACGTTCTAATAAGTCAATGAATCGTCTCACCTTTGCTGATAAATGCTTACGGCTAGGATAAACCACATACACATTCACTAATGTCTTATCAAACTCAGGAAACAATATCGTTAACTCACCACGTTGTAACTGTGATTCGATATAAAACGTTGGTACATGGCAGATCCCCATGCCATCAACGGCCATCGCGACCGTCATCGGCGTATTGTTACATCGTAACTTTTGTTGAACATCAACATTAAAAACTTTATTTTCTGCATCTGTATATTGCCAACGATCGGCATGTTTTAAATTACTGTAGCAAAGACAATAATGGTGTTGTAATTCAGAAGGATGCTTTGGAAAACCATGTTGTCGTAAATATTCAGGCGATGCCACGGTATGAATATTACAACTAAATAACCGCTTACAAATTAAACTTGATTCCGCTAACGTCGCTGAAGCACGAATAACAAGATCATATCCATCAGCAACAACATCGACCGTCTTATCACTTAAATCAATATCTAACTGCATGTCTGGGTATAGCGTTAAATATTCACTAAATACCTGTTGTAAATATTGAGAACCCAACCACACCGGACAACTTATTTTAAGTAAACCTTTCGGATTCAAGCTATTTTGCGACATCAATCCAAGCGCTTGTTCTGCATCCATAACCAACTGCAAACACTCTTGGTAATACACGTCTCCTTCTGGGGTTAGCGCAACTGATCGCGTTGTACGATTCAGCAACCGTACACCGAGTCGAGATTCAAGCTTATTAATCTCTTTGCTTATATAAGAATTCGAATGCCCTAAAACCTCAGCAGCGGCACCAAAGCCACCGCTTTTGATAACTTGAACAAAAACGACGATACCATCAAATAATTTATTATTAGTCATATGGAAACAGTTAAAACACTTTTAAGGCATTAATTATATTTGGTTATTAATATACACTTAATTCACGCAATCAAGGCATTTATTACTTTTTCCTAATTACCCATAAAAACGTAGCGTACGTTATAAAGGATCCCAAATGAAATTACTTACTTTTGCAGCAAGCAATAGCCGTCAATCAATTAATAAACACATTGCTACGTATGTTGCATCATTAGCAACAGGGGCTGATATTGATGTTTTAGATATTAACGATTTTGAAATGCCGCTTTATAGTATTGATCGTGAAACAGAAACAGGTATTCCCACGCTAGCACAAGACTTCTTAAATCGTATTACTCAAGCCGATGCTGTCATTATCTCTTTTGCAGAACATAATGGCTCATACACCGCCGCATATAAAAACCTGTTTGATTGGGCGTCACGCATCGAACCTAAAGTTTACCAAAACAAACCAATGCTATTACTTGCCACATCACCAGGCCCTGGTGGTGCGAGTAGTGTTTTAGCAACGGCGGTTAATTCAGCGCCTTATTTCAATGGCGATGTAAAGGCATCACTCTCTATTCCAAGTTTTTATGATAATTTTGATCTTGGTATTGGAAAAATAACCAATAGTGACATCAACACCGCATTAATAAATATCGTTAATAACTTAACCAATAATAAATAGCACTTCATCTTATTTTGATCTTAGTTCCAGAGTTATTAATTACCTTATATTACATACGTATTAATTGCAGGAAAGTGCTATAGCGATCACTATTATTAATGAATCTATCAGTATACTTCAGCATTATTAGGTGGGTGTAATAGTCAAAATTCCAATGACATTACACCTATTGCCAACGATGTCACTATCGCAACATTTAATCTTTCGTTTGATCGTAACAGTTTTGAACAACTGGTTGATGAAATGCAAACATCACCAGCAGAGCAACAAACAGCAGCACTTACTGGCTTCCAAGATAATTATTTATCCATTGGACAACATCACTCTATTTATAGTTAAGCGTCTTTTTATTTAAAATAAACTTGGCTGAAAATTTTGTGTTGAAACCAACAGATCAATAGAACTAATCCCTTCACAATGGACAATCCATGCCATGTTGCTACGTGGAAACTCTTTTGCAATCGACTTCTTAAGTTGTTTCAGTAAGCTTGCTCTATTAAGGGTCAATGTTTGAGAATTAAAACCAAATTGCTTAAACACAAAATATTCTGCATCTTGTTTTAATACCACTATACCGCGATCTTTTTTAAAGGTTCTGGCCTCTATTGCTTCTCCAGCCCCCAGAGTAGATAACGCACATTGAAAAGTCTGAAACAATTGAGATATATGAACTTTAGCCACCACTAACCTATCTTCACTTATAATCTTAATGACATATCATAGAACGTTATGACTACGACACTCCATTCAATTACAGTTAACGTAAATATAAATAAGACTGACATTATAATTATTCCATTTATATATAAGTAATTATCCACCATCATCACAGTTGTTATCATTAATCAGCAACGATATAATTTACAGCTTATTTTCTCACGAGACTCATCAACCATGTCACGCATTAGCCGATTTTTTTATGACCATTGGACGCTTATTAGTGTCTTGATCCTTGCCTTAATTACTGTCTTATCTTTAACCCCTCAAGCTGAATTACCTGTCGTGTCAGGATCAGATAAAACCCACCACTTTATTGCTTATGCC
Organism: Photobacterium carnosum; assembly: GCF_021236965.1. Taxonomy (NCBI): domain Bacteria; kingdom Pseudomonadati; phylum Pseudomonadota; class Gammaproteobacteria; order Vibrionales; family Vibrionaceae; genus Photobacterium; species Photobacterium carnosum. The sequence goes on from NZ_WMDN01000001.1 coordinate 78,859, forward strand.
ACATTAATGTTTGCCGTTGCTTTTGTTAAACCGAAACAATGGCAATGGATCGCTGTCTTTTTCTTTTGTTGGAGTGGTGCGATTGAATTAATTCAACCTTATGTTAATCGCTATGGTGAATGGCTTGATCTTGCAGCCAATACAGGAGGGTTAATCAGTGGTTTTATTCTTGCTAGAATAATGGCGTATATTTGCAAGAAAACCAGTTAACGGTTGATGCTGAATAAAAGCTTTTATTATTCTCTGCCTACTTATTAACAATGATAATGGTTATTTACGCTTATGTTGACTATATAGCTCCAATAATGGTTTTTAAACTATCTTAAACAATAAAAACAGTATCATATAGGCTGATAATTCATCATTTTCAAGTAAAGAACAGCATTAGAATTAAATATAAGATTACTATTTTCAACACTCTAATTTATTATTACTCACAAAATTACAAAAAAAAACATTTCAATCAAATAGTTATATAGTACCACATACTTTTTAAAAAAAGTCAAAAGTAATGCTTATGATTCATTAACTTGTATTACTTAAAAAATGCGAGCAATATCCAAAAATTATATCTAACTGGAATATGATGTTTCTATGTATATCGTCATAATACAAAATGACATAACGAGACGGATACTCAGATAGCATAGTAATAGCTAATTTGTTAACTTAATGTTTTTACAATCAACAACAAAACAAATAAAGCATTACACTAAAGTAATGTGGGGGAAAAAAATGAATCCTGAAGATAAACAGTTTGCTGTTATTGGCCTCGGTCGCTTTGGTATGTCTCTGTGTGCAGAGTTAAGCGAGCGTGGAGCACAAGTATTAGCTATTGATATAAATGAAACCTGTGTACGTCAAGCCGCAGATATTGCCACTCAAGCTGTCGTTGCTGACTGTTCAAATGAAGCGACAATAGCAGAGCTTAAACTTGACGATTATGATTTAGTCATGGTCGCGATTGGTGATGATATCAATGCCAACATATTAACAACCCTATTATTAAAAGATGCCGGTGTAAAAACCGTCTGGGTCAAAGCCAAAGATAACCCACATTGTAAAATCCTTTCGAAAATTGGCGCAGATAAAATCATAAGACCAGAGCTTGATATGGGTATTCGTATTGCACGTAACATGCTAGACAAACGTGTATTTGAATTTTCAGAGCTAGGCAGTGGTATCTCATTAGCTGAAGTTGTTGTTACAGCTCGTAACATGGGTAAACCTATCGCTAAACACCCGTGTGCAAATAGCGATCAAACACAAGTATTAGCACTTAAACGTGGTCCTGAAGTACGTAAGGCACCGGATATGGATATGGAAATGCAAGTTGGTGATATCCTTATTATTACAGGTCCTGAAGATGTACTATCAGAAACGTTAAGAAAGTTATGAGTTTTATCCCTAATCGGACAATGTATGTCCCAATAAAAACAAATAAGCGCGATAAACGGTGGTCTGAGCCAAAAATTATCATCTTTAGCTTTTTAGCTATATTGATCCCTGGCGCTATTTTATTAACGTTACCCGTTTTTTCTGTTTCAGGGTTAAATTTTGTCGATGCACTTTTTACGGCGACATCAGCAATCAGTGTAACAGGACTTGGTGTTGTTGATACGGGTACTCACTTTTCCACCAGTGGTAAAGTGTTATTAATGATCCTAATGCAGATCGGTGGCCTTGGGCAGATGACCTTATCTGCTGTTTTGTTATATATGTTTGGCCTCCGTGTTAGCCTACGCCAACAATCGCTAACAAAAGAGCAACTCGGGCAAGAAAAATTCATTAATATTCGCTTACTCGTCAAACACATAATTATCTTTGTGATTACCTGTGAGTTAATTGGTACCTTTTTCCTATCGTTACGTTGGGTGCCAATGATGGGATGGGATAAAGGGCTTTTTACCGCCGTTTTCCACTCAATATCCGCCTTTAATAATGCCGGTTTTTCATTATTTTCTGATAATTTGACCCAGTATGTTGATGATCCCTTAGTGATTATTACTGTCGCTATGCTGTTTATCTTCGGTGGTTTAGGTTTTACAGTTATTTCAGATTTACACCGTAATTTACATCGGGGATTTCATTTTTTATCATTGCATTCAAAAATAATGATTATCGCCACACCGATATTATTATTCGCCGGCACAATAATGATTTGGCTACTTGAACACGATAATATGCAAACGCTTGGCAGCTTAAATACATCAGGTCAATGGCTTGCGGCATTCTTCCAATCAGCAACAGTGCGTACTGCGGGATTTAATAGTGTCAACATTGGTGCTTTTACAGAACCTGGTTTATTAGTACTGATGTTATTAATGCTCATTGGTGCAGGTCCAACATCAACAGGTGGTGGTATTAAAGTGTCTACCTTTGTTGTTGCTATTTTAGCTACGTGGTCATTTTTAAAACAACGTGATCGGGTTGTACTTTTTAAGCGTACAATCTCAAATCAAACGGTAACAAAATCATTAGCTATTATTGTGGTCAGTGGCATTGTTTTATTAATCGCGATGTTTGCATTAATGCTAACAGAGAAAGCACCGTTCTATGAGGTGATGTTTGAAACCATTTCAGCCTTTGCAACTGTTGGTGTTACTGCAGGTTTAACGGCAACGTTATCTGAGCCGGGTAAGTATATTATCATCGTAGTAATGATTATTGGCCGTCTTGGTCCACTAACACTGGCTTATATGTTAGCGCGTCCAAAACCAACATTACTGCGTTATCCTGAAGATAACGTGTCGACAGGTTGATCCATACCGCATTAGGGCTATTACCCAATAAAATCGGTACTCAATAGAAAGGCGTGTTTCCTAATCAAAGAAACACGCCTTTTTATTTACTCATCATTCATTATCGAGAAATATCTGCAACTAAATGATCATCAAATCCTGCGGCAACTAAGTACTCATAAGCTTGCCATACCGCCGTTGGAACAACTTGCTCAGTTGAAAAACCTAATGCTGGATAGTAACGAATGCGCTGCAAATCCCCCACCATCACATTGACCATATCACCGTAGCTAATCACATCATTCGCAAACTCATCAAAGGTTAATGGCGGAGATGTTACTTGTGCCGTTTTACTTGACCATAATTTTTCAAATGTGGCAAGAGTGCGACGTTCCATAAATGGCTTTTGCACTAAGATAAACCGTTGAGGATCAAGATTTTTTTCCATGAGTAATTCACGGGTTTTGATTATGTTGTCGCCAGTATTTGTGGCGAAAGGTTCAACATGAATACATTCACTCGGAACACCCATTTCACAGGCAATATTGGCAAAATGTTCCGCTTCAGAGCATGGGAATAATCCTTGTGTAATTTCACCAACATTGCCAGAAAATACAATATAAGGAGCATAACCTTGCAAAAAAAGCTGAGCGGCATATTCTGCGACTCGAATATCATTACTACACAGTACAAACAAACAATCACTTTTTACTAATGGTTGATGTAATAAATGATAATCCCAAACAATTTTAGCTGAACGATAAATTCCTGACGACATAAACAATCCCTTTGTATCAATATATTACTTAAAAAACATATACTATTAAAATAACTGACCTATAAAATATAACGTTAAATACTGTCTTTCAATAACAAAAAATTAAAACAATAATTTGTAAATTGCTAATATGATAAATATTAATCTCATAATAAATCGTATTTTAATATACCTTAAACAACATACACCAATATATTACATATCAACAATGATAGTTTTTCAGAACACCATAAAAAAACAAAAAGCCATTTTAAAAATAAAAAAAGTGGAGCAAGTTTACACTTACTCCACCCATTCAATTATCGCTATTTATCGCTAGCAATTAACGCTGCCACCATTCAGGTAAAATCGCAATGCTAGTACCATGTTGATCGCTTAACCACGCTTGCTCACTCTCAATCGTCAACTGTAACTGCATTGAACGCTCAACCAATGTTTCTAAGCATTTCAGTTCTTCATCGCGAATAAAGACCACAGAGACATTCTTTAAAGCACTAATTTTAGTTTTATTTGCTTGCCACCATACAGGTGCAGCATGATCGCCATAAGCATATACAATCACTTTTTTAGCACGATGCGATGCCTTACGAATACGTTTTTCATCAGGCAGACCCAACTCAACCCATAATTCAATTTCATCAACCAGATTTTTAGTCCATAAATCAGGTTCTTCTGCAGAACTTACACCCTTCGTAAATTGTAAATCAGTGTCTGCATTTAATCCCCAAGCAAGCACTCGCAGCATAAAGCGTTGTAATGTTTCTGATGGGTGGCAAGCAACAGTATGCTGACCATCAAGATAAACATGGCGATCCATGTCTGCTACGTTCATATTTACTTTATATATAGTGGCACTAATCGCCATCGGTAACCCTTTAATTTATTACTAAATAACCGCGTAGGCATATAGACAACTTACCTACACAAAAAATATTGATGTCACCTTAATCAGAAAATAATGTATATAACGATATATTTTGCTGAATAAGATCTTCTTTTTGTGCTTTTGTTAACCGTTTTTTAATTCGATACTCAAATTGCATTGCATCGCGTTTAGATTTTACTTGTTGCGACCATGTTAATGTTAAAGGCCCCTTACCTTTAAGGTATTTTGCCCCTTTTTTACTGTGTTGATGTTCTTCAAAACGACGAGCAACATCAATAGTAACGCCACAATAAAGCATTCCTTTATGAGTACGAATAAGATAAACAAACCAAGGCGTGATTGACATAATAACAAGCCGTAAAATAAACAGGCCCAACATATAATGTTGAGCCTATATAAAATGATGAAAGCGACGGCAATATTGGCAGAACAATCTACCAGTATTCGTGAATAATAGAAACTATTCCGTTAATGATTCTAACATTAATTGTAATTCAATAACTTGCTGTTTTAATTGTTCAACATCTTGTTCTAATGCAATAATTCGTTCTTCATTAATAGTACTATTCGCAGTCATTGCTTTAGCGGGCGTATAATTGTCAACATCAATATCACCACTAAGTAGATGCATATAACGACAATCACGTTTACCTGATTCTTTAGGTAACCTAATAACATAAGGCCCATTATCAATTGATGCTAATTGTTCAAGTACAGCTTCCGCTTCTTGTGTATCCACAAAATCACATAAACGATTAGTACGAGTACGAATTTCACCTGCACTTTGTGGCCCTCGTAATAATAATACAATCATTGCTCCGAGTTCTTGTTTAGTAAATTGCAATGAACCAAACTCAGTATTACAGAAACGATGCTGAAACTTAGAAACACGACTACCAAAACTGGATACATCGCTCACCATTCGTTTTTCTTTAAGCTCTTCGAGGGTATCAAGTATCATTGCTTCATCAAGCGCCATTACGGGCTCACGACTTGATTTTTGATTACATGCTGTCGTCAATAGATTAAGCGTTAAAGGATATTGATCTGGAGTAGTAATTTCTTTCTCAAGTAAACAACCAATTACTCGAGCCTGTTGTTCTGTTAACTGCATATCCATGATCATCCTCTTTATCTTACTTAATATGGCTTTCTAGTAACCGTAAGATCTCGACACTTGTCACTCAAAAAGCCATTACGATAATACAGTGTCAAAATACTCTAGGAAGACTAGCACGTTTATCTTTGCCAGCAAGTAGTTAGGTTATAAAACCTGTAAATTTTAGTCATAGACAAGTAAAAATCAGTTTTCATTATGACTCACTAAAGAATGTGGATACTCTGCTGTTACAAATTGATCACGCCCATTATCTTTTGCTTGATATAACAATGTATCAACCGCTTGATATAAATTCTCAACTAATTCTAACCCTGTAGGTACCCATGAGATAGCACCTTGACTCACCGTTAATTGATCACTTATTAATGAATTATCATGTGGTATCGCTAACTGTTGAATAGCATCCTTTAAACGTTGGCACTCTTTAATTGCTTGTTTTTGATTACAATTACAAATTAAGATAATAAATTCTTCACCGCCATAACGGCCACAAACTTCACCTGCTCTATTAAATGTTTTTTTCAATGTAGATGACAATAGTTTAAGACAATGATCACCTTCTATATGTCCTTGATAATCATTAAATAATTTAAAAAAATCAACATCAAGTAAAATAATTGTCAGTGGTAAATTATTTCGCCCATGTAATGCAATAAATTCTGTTAACTTTTGGTCAAGATAACGACGATTGGCAAGTTTAGTCAATGGATCTTTATTTGCTTGTTCTAATAACAGTTTGTTTACTTTTTGCAACTGTACCGTGGTATGTTCTAATCGTTGTCGCATCACAGAAATGCGACCCATTGCTTGCATTTTAGCCGCTAAAATAATTGGATTTACTGGTTTAACTAAATAATCATCCCCGCCAATATCAATAGCTTTAGCTATAATATGAGGATCATCAAGACCACTTAAAAAGATAATCGGTACCCATTCTGGATACTTATGTCGAATCATAGACACTAATTCAATGCCATTTTGTTCTGGCATTTCAATATCAATTAATAACAAATCAGGCTGAAATTCTGAATAACACTTCAATAACTCCGCACCTGATGATACTGACTTAACATGATGACCAAGGTTTGTTAGACATGCCGCTACATATAATCGCTCACTGGCAACATCATCGGCAATTAAAATCCGCATCACTCCCATATTAAATCCTTTACAATAGCCAATTTACAATATAAAACATATTGCATCACTCATGCCATATATTCATATTATGAAAAAAAAACTTAACAGCGTGATTACACCATGACTATTCACTAAAATAAATTTTATTATTACTTTTATAATCATATATTGACATTTATCAGTAGGAATATAGGATTCCTCCTCTCAAAACACAATGCGTTAGGAAAAACTATGTCTGAAATTAATAACAACGAAGAACAAATCATCGAAGAAACAGTATTTACATTAGATGACTGTTCTCCAGAACTTCGCCAAGTAGCCACAGTTGAAGAAGTACCAGCAGAGTTGATTGATATGCTTGTAAACGTTTATAAGGTATCAGAGCCGACTTCACGTGAAGCATGGAACGCATTACCAGCAAGCGCACAAAATGTTTTGGATAATTTTGAGCAATTTCACTCTTTAGTTGCACTAAGCCAAAGCTACTCTGGCGTTGACTTCCTTGGTGAAATGCAAGATACCAAATTCCCAGAAGACATGAGTGCAGATGAACAAGCTGAATACAAAGCATCTATGCTTGATAAAGTTTTAGTTAACTGTGTAAAAGATATGTGTAAGCAATTAAAAAAAGCGCGTCGCAATCCACCAATGAAACGCGAGTTTACTGAAATTTTTCAAAAGTAATTATTATTACTACGATCATTAATATGAAAAGAAAGAGTGATCCACTCTTTCTTTTTTTTATAATTAATATTTATTAGATAATACATATTTATGGTCAATTATTTACCTTTGTTTAACTAAAGGTTAGCAACTAAAAATATTGTGCTCAACACAAAATATCATGCAACAATTATCAGCTCAGCTAGCCATGTTCGGCGAGATCAGGCAGTGTTTGATATTGCGAGTTGGCAAACAGGACTTGGTGGTGTCATTTTTGATAGTGTAAGTGTTGCAGACAGACCATTATCAACTTTAGTTATTCCAAAAAATAAAGAATTAGTCGGCAAATACCGTGATAGGCTTCAAGTGTATGGTTTATGGCACTATCGCTCGTATCCTTTACAGCAACGTTAAAATAGACTATTACATTACTTAAGTAACTAATTAAAACTGAATGAATTTATCTATATAAATACCCTAAAAATTATTATCATTAGCGTATTTTTACTATCATTTTTATATTTATTATTCCGACAACATAGTGTCTTTATTAAAATAATTATTACATATTCTATAGTTGCATCTCACGAATTGAATTGCCTATTATAAATGTAATAAAAATATGTGATATGCTGGTTCATGTATAATATTGACACTTAATCAAACATAAGGAATGTATAATGCCACTCGATTTCATTATTAATTTACTCTCAAGCCCACAATTATACCTACTAATATTTATTGTTATTACGCTTAAATTAAGTATTATTTTTGTACCTCAAAATGAAGCATGGCTTGTTGAACGTTTCGGAAAATACCGCTCCACCAAAGAAGCGGGTTTGAATTTTCTTATTCCTTTTATTGATAGTATTGGCGCCAAACGAAGCCTAAAAGAAACGGCTGTCGATGTACCGTCACAATCAGCTATCACAAAAGACAATATTAGCCTTGTTGTTGATGGTGTACTTTATTTTCGAGTTCTAGATCCTTACAAAGCAACATATGGTGTTGATGATTATAGATTTGCCGTTACTCAACTGGCGCAAACCACCATGCGTTCTGAATTAGGTAAAATGGAATTAGATAAAACATTTGAAGAACGTGATCTTTTAAATGCTAATATTGTTGCAGCTATAAATACCGCATCTGACCCTTGGGGCGTTCAAGTACTACGCTATGAAATAAAAGACATTGTGCCACCAAGCTCTGTAATGGAAGCAATGGAAGCTCAAATGAAAGCAGAACGAGAAAAAAGAGCGCAAATTCTTGAATCTGAGGGTGATCGTCAATCTGCTATCAACATCGCGGAAGGTAAAAAACAAGCTCAGGTATTAGCGGCAGAAGCAGATAAGCAAGAACAAATTCTTAGAGCAGAAGGTGAAGCTTCAGCAATTTTAGCGGTTGCCGACGCACAAGCACAGGCATTACGCACAATAGGTGAAGCGGCTGATACTGAACAAGGTCAAAAAGCAATTCAACTTGAATTAGCAACGAAAGCCATTGAGGCAAAAAAAGCCATTGCTAAAGAATCTTCAGTTGTTTTATTGCCAGAAGACTCAACTAGTGCAAGCTCAATGGTTGCGCAAGGTTTATCAATTATCAATTTGATTAATAAAGCTCAAAAAAATAATTCTTAGAGCTAAGGAGCGATATGTTTAGCAATATCCCACAAACATTAGTGATATTGGGATTACTCACTCTTATCATTGAAGTGTTAATTCTGGGTTGTAGTACCTTTGTACTGCTATTTTTCGGCATTGCCATGTTGATCACCAGTGGCTTAATTTACATGGGTATGCTAGAGGCGAATTGGATAACGACGATTTTAACCTTAGCCATTATAACCTTAGTATTAGCCATTGTACTTTGGAAGCCATTAAAAAAATTACAAAACAAACCCAGTAAAACCGATATAAAGAGTGATTTTGCTGTTATAACATTTGAACTAGAAAAAGATTTATTACCATCAGAACGCTATACCTTTAATTACTCAGGTATTCAATGGTTACTTAAATCAAACACCGTAATAGAAAAAGGTGTAACCGTTAAAGTAGTAAAAAAAGAAGTTGGTGTTTTATGGGTTGAACCAATAGATAAGCTAATAAAATAAAGCTTGATATTACAAGTTCTAATAACAACGTAAATAGATAAAGCCGTTAATATTTCTTAACGGCTTATTTCTATATTAAAAATGATATATTTCATTAATCAACAAGCTCTGTTTTTTCTAATAACTTACAAAACTGATGTTTAATAATTGTCTGGCTAATATAAATCACATTGATTGTGTCATTAAGATAGGTATAAGCTAACCGAAATACGGCATCTTTAACGGCAACAATCTTATATTCATATATTTTCAAACCACCACACCGAAATTGTCTTACTGTCTTTATTTTTATAGACTGACTCGCAATTAATAGTGGTAAACGCTCTCTGACATCTTGATAAATAATAGTTTGATATTGCTCGTGTAAATGAAAAAATTTACGTAAATGTCGATTTTCACTGTAAGTGATATTCATCATCAATGCATCTTGTAAATTACAATAGTCTATTACGGTGATTTACAAGATCATAGTTTGAATACATTAAATGCCCCTTAAAAAAAAGTGAACATTATTCACGATTTCACAATTACACCGATCATAAACCACTAACTTTGTACCACAATATAATTATACCAACAAAAAAGAACACGCTAATAGACTAAAATAATGTTTACTTTTTTAGATAAATTATCAAAATAACTGTGTCTTAGTATAATTAACATTATGCTGTTTATACCATACAGATTCGTTTCTTGATTGCATAAAAAGCCATGGTAGATAACAATAGCGAACAGTATATAATTCTCAATGTAAGAATCTAATTATGACTATTGATCCAACAGCATTACTGGCAATGATAATGATCTTTTTAGGATCTTTTGTACAAACAGCTATTGGTTTTGGACTTGCTATCGTTTCAGCCCCGATTCTTATTATTATTGCACCCCAGTATGTCCCCGCCCCTATTTGTCTAGTTGCCCTCTTTATCTCATTACTTAATAGCTTAAAACATCGCAATAGTATTGAATTAGGCGGATTAAAAATGGCCATCTTAGGACGTATTCCAGGATCTATTGCAGGTGCAACGCTACTCGTTTTTGTTTCAACACAAAGCTTATCATTATGGGTAGGTTTATTGGTATTACTTGCCGTTTTTATTAGTATAATGCCATTTAGAATTGAGCCAACCCCAAGAAGAATGGTTATTGCAGGATTTTTCTCAGGATTATTTGGCACTAGTTCAGCGATTGGTGGCCCACCGATGGCTATACTGTTACAGCACCAGGAAGCGAATCAATTACGGGGGAATTTGTCGGCTTTTTTTGTATTTAGTTCGATTATCTCTTTAATAACCTTAATTCCCGTTGGTTTTTTAAATATCGACAAATTATGGCTAACATTACCTTTACTGCCCGCAGCATGGGCTGGATATTGGTTAGCATTAAAAACAACCCAATCGTTACCTAAACAAACGATTCGTTACGGTGCATTAACGCTATGCTTAATTTGTGGTTTTATTGCAATATACAAAAGTCTAATATAGTTAATCTATTAGCGCACTTTTTTCATTGGACATTGAAGGAATAAATAATGTCATTAACTACTCAATTATTATTGTTTGCTGACGTTGTTCATCAAGGTTCATTTTCAAAAGCAGCGGCTTTACATAACATGGATAATTCATCATTATCAAAAAAAATTAAAAAATTAGAAATAGAATTAGGCGTTCAACTTTTAAATAGATCTACACGATCATTTTCATTGACGTCTGCTGGTGAGAATATTCTCGAACAAACGATTAAACTTAACGATATCTTAGATGATATCCAACTTATTGCGAAGTCATACCAATCACAACCCAAAGGTATTTTACGTATTACATCTCCAATTTACTTTGGACAAAACTACTTACAACCTGTCATTTCGTGTTTCATAAACAAATACCCTGATATCCAAATCATCCATTCACTTGATGATAGAAAAGCAGATATTATTTCAGAACAATTTGATATTGCATTTCGACTTGGAAAACTAACTGAATCTAATTTAATTGCAAAAAAAATAGCAGACACCCATTTTATTTTAATTGCTTCTTCTGCTTTTGTTCATCGTTATGGTTTTCCTCAATCAGCACAACAACTAACCCAATTACCAGCTATTGTTTACAATAATATTGATGTGACGCTTGATCAATTACAGATCAAAGACAATATAACAGATACCGATTTTATTACTTATAAGATGCAAGCTAAATATAAAGTCAGTGATGTAAAAACGATGATAAATGCAGCCAAAGATAGCTTGGGATATGCGTTAATAGATTTGTCTAACTTAGAAGATTCACTTGAGAACCTAGACTTAGTACAGCTATTGCCAGAAATGACAATATCACGTTCAAACACAGCAATTTATGCTGTATACCCTCACAGAAAACAGACGATGTTGGTGAAAGAATTTATTCATGCAGTTCAAGAACACATTGGCACCCCACCAAGATGGGAAGCTTATTTACCTCAATAAGTAGGCTTATAAAAATGATAACGTTTGAATTTAGAGTCTATTCAAACGTTATCATCGCGTTATGTTAGCAATATTAAATAACGGTAATAACATCAGCTTCAGCTAAACGCGCTTTTGGTAAACCGAAGTTATAATCTTGTCCTTCTAAAGGATATCCCATAGCAAGAGCAACATCACAAACATAACCACCAAGTTCATCTTTAAAAGCTGAACCAATCAATTCTGAATCAACCCCTTCCATTGTTGTTGACGCAATACCCAATCGAGCAAGAACATGCAATACGTTTCCTAATGCGATATAGCTTTGCGCTTTTGTCCAATGACCATTAAATCCATTTTCATCGGTATTTAATTCAGCAAAACCATAAGCGCCATCTAACATATCATTATATTTTTCTGCTGGTAAATGTCCTGATGACACCTCAACATCAACCACATGGCGGTAGTCATCTTTAGTATAAGAAGGGTTATATGCAAACAAAACAATATGTGATGCTTCTGTTGCATGGTGTTGATTAAATTGGAATTTATTTTCGAATGTTTGATAAAAGCGCTGTTTTGCCTCATCACTTTCAAGAACAATAAACTTCCATGGTTGAGAATTAATAGATGAAGCAGATAAACGAATGGCTTCTTTAATGACATCCATATTTTCAGCGCTAATTTTTTTAGTTTTATCGTATTGCTTTGCAGTATAGCGGCTATTAAGATCGGTAATAATTTGATGTTGCATAATAATATCTCTATTAACTCATTGATGCCGCAATAATAAAGATAAACAGCGTTTTAATAAATAGTCTATACAACCAAATATTATGGATATTTTTTACCATAATACAAACACGGTGATGGTACATTTAAGTTATACTTTTTTATGACGCTATTGCGATATATAAAAGTAAGAGAAAAAATCGGTCATCACACTGGAAAAACATACCAACAAACGATAAATTAGAGCAATACGTGTTTCTTCTTAACTATCGTGCAGACAATGATTCAATCAAATGTTTTACTTCGTTATCCATCATTACGAACTTTTTTCAATTTAAGAACCAATATTGCGGCGCTTAGCTTTGTAAGCTGCTCTATTCCATTATTTTTAATGGGCCATGTCACCATGGGAATTGCTTTCTCACTTGGTAGTATTAGCTGTGGTTTTGCTGATACTTCTAGCGTGACAAAATACCGCATTTTTGATTTTATGATCGCCTTGCCCCTCTTTTTCTTTATCAGTTTAGGCATCGAAGTTGTCTTTCCACATTCGTTATTATTTGTAACTTCATTGGCAATAGTCAGCTTTGCACTGTTTATGCTCGCAGTATTAACTCCTCGGTTAGGGGCTATTGGGTTCTCTGCGATTCTATTGGCTATTTACGCGATGTTATTACACTTAGAAGGACGTCCAGTATGGCTAGTACCACTTTGGTTAACTGGTGGTGCCGTGTGGTATATTTTCTGGCAAGCTTTAGCTATTTATTTTCTGCCAAATCAAGAATCAAAAGATATTTTATCGGATCTTTATCAAGTACTAGCTAAAAAGCTAATGCTTCATGATCAAGCTTTTGTTTTAGCAACAGATAAAAACCAATTATTTATTAAATCCGCTCAATTTCGCTCACAAATAGCAACCTTATCTCATACACTTGAATACCGTATTCATCAGCAATTTTGTTGTGGTGAAGACAGCGCCAAGCTACAAGATATCTACCGTTTTCTAAAAATAGCAGAGCGTATTAATGAACAAACACGCTTAATGTATTTCACGTCAACGCCATTATTAAAGCAATATAATCCACAATGGTTAGAAAGTATTCATCATGCAGATCAACAAATTAGTCAGTATTTAGCGCAAGTTACTGTCAATAATGTGCACTTTTTAATCCTACCCGAAATTGACTTTAAAGCCTTACGTCAATATCAAGTAGCAGAAGAAGCGCAAGATGAAGCAATAACAGCACATTCATTCATCAACAAATTAGATATCATTTATCTTTTATTACAAGAACTTAAAAACAAAGCAACCACCGTTGCAATCACCCCTCAAATTATATCTAAACCCATTGTTTTAACGTGGAAATGGCAAGATATTGTTTCAAAACTCGTTAGCCAAATGACACTGAAATCAAGTTACTTCCGTCACGCGCTGCGTGGAACATTGAGCCTTACTACTGGCCTTATTGTTGTACGTTCGTTGAATCTTGATTTTGGCTTTTGGACATTAATGACCAGCTTATTAATATTACGTCCAAATTTATCCATGACATGGACGCGATTGTTACAGCGTCTTTCCGGTACGGTTTGTGGATTAATTGTGGTCGGTGGTTTACTGCACTTTCAAGTATCAATGGATATTTTACCCTTTGTCTTCTGTATTGCAGCCGTTCTATTTTTTCATACTTCCGCGCGTCATTATGGGTTTGCCGTATTCTTCGTTACCTTGTTTGTATTTGCGGGTTTCTCGCTTAATGGACAGGGAGATAACATCATGCTGCCACGGTTAGATAACACCGTATTAGGGGTATTTATTCCTCTCATCTTTGTGTTTATTCTCACACCTGGCTGGCAGAAGAAATCATTTCCAACTCAACTCTCAGCCACTATCAAGGGTTATACTGATTACTTGATTAGCTTTCATCTTTACTTATCAAATAAAGATCCACAACACAGCGAAAAATTACAACGTCACTTCCAAGATTGTGTTGTCTACGATACCAACTTATTTGATCACTGGATGGGATATTTAGGCGAACCACAACGTAATTCACAAACCAGTGAACACATTCTTCTTTGTAGCCGTAGCTCAAATATTATTTTACGAATATTAACGCAAATCAATGAAAATAAAGAACAAATAACAATCAACAATCAAATAGACTCTGAAATAAAAAGTGCAACACATTCATTAATACAACTTCAACAACTGTTACAACAAACATTAAATCATACTGAGTTATTCAAACATATTTCTAAACAAGAACAGCTCATTTATCAATCATTTACTTACATTGAAGATGAAATATATCGGCTTGATAACAATCAGTTAATCGCATTACTAGCAAAAGAAATTGCCTTATTTCTTAGTGCCATCGACCATCAAACACAATAATAATTGTGGCGTCATTATTCATAATAACAGTACGTTGTTTCTCTATTAAGCCAGCCATCGTGCTGGTTTAATAGCGTTAGCGTTATTTAACGATAAGCTGTTAGAATTGCGCCCTTAATAGCATCAGAAATTAAGGACAGAATAATGCTAAAAAAAACTCAACTGTGCGGTATTGTTATTGCTTTAATCGCTTCCAGTTCAGTATGGGCTGCGGATCAAACCATCACGCTTAAAGATGGACGTCAAGTTGTCCTGCATGATAACTTTACTTGGCAATATAAAGCACAAACTAATAACTCAGCCACCAGCCCTACTCTCAAAACAACAACCGCAACAGCAATTCCTGTTATCGCAACATCTGCAGTAGCGATTCCCATTATTAGCGCTCTCAAAGGCGTTGAAATTGAATTAGGAACCACGAAAGCCATTCAACAACTCAGTGATAGTGGCATGGATGTACTGTTAACGGCAGCACATTACGAAAATGGTACATTAATCATTCCAACAATGATGACTAACCAAAGTTCAAAATCAGTGGTTAATGTCACCATGAAAGTGCGTTTAAGTAATAATGACGGCCAAACAATAGCCACAGACGAGTTCACAGTATGGCGCTCAATTAACCGTATGCCAGACACCTATTTCCGTCCGAAGACACAGCATCAAGGCAAACCGATCACCTTTGATGTACCGAAAGCTGAACGTTACTTTATTGATGCTGAAATCACTGATGTTGATATGAGATAACCATAAAATTACAATAAAAAGCTCAAATCATGATTTAAATTTGAGCTTTTTATTCACTAATTATGATCTGGCTGACAATCTATTCACTGCTAATGCTAATTTCGGTAATAATGCCAAAGTGATCTGACACTACATCATAAAAATCACCATTAAAGATCGTTTGATGCTGCTTTACTGAGACTTGTTGATTACTAAAGATATAATCTAACCGTAATAATTGGCTATTTTGCTGCCAGCCATCAATATTTTTAACAACGGTTATACCTGTATCTTTCGTTTTTGCCATGGTATAACAATCAAATAAGTGACATTGTAACGCATAATCATAACCTTGATCGCGAAGATGACTAGGGTTATTAAAATCACCTAATAAGAAGCTCAATCGCGGTGATAACGTCGCTGTAATTCGATTTAAATGATCAGCAAACGAACCTTGTTCATCATTCCACCAGCCGCAATGACAATTATAAAAATCCAACTCTTGTTGTTTGTAAGCCACTTTAATACGTACAGCGCGACGATGTTTCCAATTACTGACATCATAATGGTCACTTAAATCGATCACTTGATGCTCAATAATGGGTAAGCGGGTTAAAAAAGCCAATCCTTCTTGATAAACGTCATAACTTTGATGAACAAAATCCCATGTTAGCTGATAATCATGCCCCAATTCGGCTAATTTTTGCTGTAATAAATAGCCATAATTATCGCTGTGTACGGGATGATTACTGCATATCTTTTCATTTACAACAGCGCTAAGATGGTGTTGGTTAACCTCTTGTAATGCAATAACATCACAATCTTGATCAATAATCGCTTGAGCGACAATGGCTAACTTTTGTAATTGATGTTGCTCTTGCCAACTGTGGGTATTTAATGTCAATAATTTCATAAATCATTCACTTACTAATGATGTATTGAGATAAAAAATCGTAGCATTTCCACTACGCTTATCAATAATGTCATTTGTTACAACAACCCGTTAAGCCATCGCAAACTTATCTATTAATGCAGATTTAATCACATCAACACCCGGACCATAAATGGCTTGTACCCCTTGATCTTTAATGACCAATCCTAACGCACCGGTTGACTTCCATAATGTATAGTCAGCCACTAATGCAGGATCTTTAACTGTAATCCGTAGACGTGTCATACAAGCATCGATCTCTGCAACATTTTCACGACCACCTAGATTTTGCATAATGATTTCAAGCTTGTCGTCTTGTGACATTCCTTCTGCTTTTTCATCAATATAATTACCTGCACGTCCAGGGGTTGGTAGATTAAATTTAATGATTAATAAGCGGAATAACGCATAGTTGATCGCAAAGAAGGCAATACACACCATCACAAAGTTAATTAAATCCCCACCAATGCCCGCAGAAATCATCATCGGAACACGTGTAATCAGTTCAATCAGACCAAAAGCATGCACACGTAAATCAATCAAATCCACCAGCGCAAAAGCCAATCCGGTTAATATCGCATGTGCTACATACAGTACGGGAGCAACAAACATGAACATAAATTCAATGGGCTCAGTGACACCCGTTAGCAATACAGCCAAACACGCTGAGAAGAACATCGGCTTATATTGCAGACGCTTATCACTATCAACACAATGGTACATGGCAAGACCAATACCAATTAAAGAAGACGCTGCAATGATCACTTGACCCGCTTTAAAGCGCGCAGGATGAACCGTCGCCAATAGATGTTGATAAGCCGCTGGATCGGTTAATTTGAGGTTGTTTAAATCACTCACCCATGCAAGCCATAATGGATCTTGACCATAAACACTTGAACCCGCACTTGGTCCGGTTAATAACTGATATGTTCCACCCAGTTCGGTATAATTCATAGGAATTGTTAACGTATGATGTAAACCAAAAGGCAGCAATAAACGCTCTAAGGTGCCATAAACAAACGGAGCAACAATCGGTGCGCTATCTTTTGAATTTGCGATCCACTGTCCAAATTCATTTAATGCACCTTGCACTAATGGCCAGATAACCGCGAGAACAAACGCGATAATCACCGAATAAATAATCACCATAAAAGGAACAAAACGTTTGCCGTTAAAGAACGCTAACGCTTCTGGTAAACGCGAGTAATCATAGTAACGGTTATATAAATTAGCCCCAACATATCCAGAGATAATGCCAATAAATACCCCCATATTGAGTGTTGGCGCGCCTAAAATTGTTGTAAAAAATTGAGATACAGGCAACTCAGAACCAAATAGACTCATGACAGTAGCATGAGGATCATTCATCATGCTGCTACTTACACCGAAAATAACCCCCGTGGTGCGGTTAATCAATATAAAAGCAATCACGGCTGCAAATGCACCACCCGCCCGCTCTTTGGCCCATGAACCACCAATCGCAACGGCAAATAACAGGTGTAAGTTAACAATTACGCCCCAGCCAATATTTTCCATGATATGGCCAATAGTTTCGATAGCACCAATGCCACCAGCATACATAGCAACCACTTTACCCAGCGAAATCATAATACCGGCGGCTGGCATTACTGCGATCACAACGATCAGTGATTTACCAAATCGTTGCCAAAAATCAAACGAAAGCAATTTACTCATAACGATGTCCTTGATTGAGAAGGCAGGTTAACGTCATCACTGACCTGCCATAAATATAACTATTGTTTTTTCACAAACACATAAGCTGCATAAGCCGGTGCTAATTGTGTGGTCATAAAGTCACTACGGGTGGTGTCATTATTTGGCGTTTGATTATCGAGAATGAGTTCCCCTAGCTGAGTAACATCAAGATCAACGTTGGTATCGTGATCACTTAAATTCGTAATAATCGTCCACGTTCGATCTGATTCAATACGTTGATAAGCATAAATATTGATATCGTTTTCTAGTAATAATTGATAACGACCTGTAATCAAACTTGGGTTATTTTTTCGAAGGGCGATTAACTGTTTATAAAACTGTAAAATCGAGTGCGGGTCGCGCTGTTGTTGTTCAACATTAATATCGGTGTAATTAGGGTTAACAACCAGCCATGGTGTCACCTCTGAAAACCCACCAAAAACACTACTATTCCACTGCATAGGTAAACGGCTATGATCACGCGAGACTTGATTTAGCAGATCTAATATTTGTTGATCTGTTTTTCCTTGCTGTTGTAATTTAATGATTAAATTTTTAGCCGACACATCATTAAAATCATCTAACGCAGTAAACGTATGATTAACGATGCCAATTTCTTGGCCTTGGTAAATAAATGGCGTGCCTTTCATTAGAAAATAACAGGCGGCTAATGCGGTCGCACTACCATACCAATAATTAGGATTAGCAAACGTATTAATACTACGGGCTTGATCGTGATTTTCGAGATATAAAGCATTCCAGCCTTTACCTTCTAATGCATTTTGCCAACGGGTTAAGATTTGCTTAAATTCCACCAAATCAAACTGCTCACCATTTCGCTCTTCCGACCACAACTTCATGTGTTCAAATTGGAAAATCATATTAAAGACGCCACCTTTATCATTTTCAGTGGGTTCAGCAACCCACGTTAATGCATCTTGTGCCGCTACCCCATTAGCTTCACCGACAGTGACAATATCAAAGGGAGCAAAAGCTTGGTCTCGCAGTTCATATAAATGTTGCTCAATGCCATTTACATTCATGTGGTAATCAAACGAAGACACATAATCATCACCATTAGGGTTAGGTAATGACGGTAGATTAGGTTGCTTTTGAATATGACTAATGGCATCTACTCGAAAGCCATCAATGCCTCGTGCTAGCCACCAATGGATCATGCTAAATAGTGCTTGTTTTACTTCGGGATTTTGCCAATTAAGATCGGGCTGTTTTTTAGAAAATAAGTGCAAATAATATTGCGCAGTAGCAGCATCATATTCCCACGCGCTGCCATGAAATATACTTTCCCAATTATTAGGATCATTAGTAGGACTTGTCGGGGTTGGAGCACTACCATCGCGCCAAATATACCAATCACGCTTAGGATTAGTTTTGCTTTGGCGTGATTCAATAAACCATGGATGCTCGTCACTGGTATGGTTAATCACTAAATCCATAATGATACGAATACCGCGCTCATGTGCAGTATTGATTAAACGATCAACATCGGCAAGGCTACCGAAATCTGGGTGAATATCTTGGTAGTCACTAATATCGTAACCATTGTCATCATTAGGTGATTGATAAAATGGACAAATCCATACTAAATCAATACCAAGTTCAGCTAAGTAATCCAGTTTGGTAATAATGCCAGCAATATCACCAATACCATCTTGGTTGCTGTCAAAAAAACTACGAGGGTATATTTGATAAGCAGTCGCTGCTTTCCACCACGCAAATGATGTTGCTGACGTATTATTGAGGTGATTCATCCATTTAACCTTACTAAACATATACTGCATATTTGTATGTGTTACCGATAACACACACGGTAAGATCGAATGTAGTGATATGCAAAAGGTTTTTAAATGAATTGAGAGCTTTCTCTAATTTTTAACTCAAATTGACCTTCACAAGAACTTGAATCACGCTTGATTAGCTTCTTCACTGCCTGATAGCCCATTTGATAATAATTAAACGCTACCGTTGTTAAACTTGGCACTAATAAGTCGCTATAGTCATAATCACCAATGCCTACAATCCAAATATCATGGCCTATTTTTAGGTGTTGTTCTTTTGCAAGACGATACAAACGAATAGCAATATTGTCAGTAGCGCAAAAATAAACTTGATTAGGTTGTAGTGTAACCTTTTGATAAGCTTCTTTTTGTTCAGAATCAGCTAATGCTTGTAAAGAAAGAGGTAAAGCTGGAGCAATATGATTAATCGTGGTTTGCATCAGTTGGGTACGTAATGAAAGCATACGCGCATCATAAATATAATGGATGGCCGTAAAGGGAGCTTGCTGTTGTTGTAACTGATGAATGGTATGAGAAACGAGTGCCGTTATCGCTGCTTGTTCGGGATAATATAAGCAACAATGATCAGAAATTTGCTTTCCAATAAAGATTAAATTTTCTAGCCCTTTATAAAAAGGTTCTTCGATACTGTGCTTTGAAGCAATAACTATCGTCCCCAATGCATTAAGGCCATTGAACTCGCTTACGGCTTGGCGCTCAGATTCATGACTAAACCCTGTCGCATGAAATAACATTCGAGCATTAGATTCATTTGCCGCTGCTAACGCCCCTTTAATCACTAAGCTAGTCGTGTAAGATTCAATACGCGGTGCAATAAAACCAATAATATTAGATTGACTACGAATAGAGCGTGCAAATTTATTCGGGGTATAATGATTTTCTTTTACGATCGCATCAATTTTAATGCGATTTTCTTCTGATACATAACCACTATTAAAATAACGTGACACTGTCATTTTAGATATTCCAAGCTGCTTTGAAATATCAGCCATCGTCATTTTTTGCGCCATAACACTTTCACTACAATAATCAATATTATCGCTATAGTACCCAATATATTGACAAAGAATACAGCACTAACGTTAATCTATTGAAAAGTAATAAAACTATGCTGAGTTCCATTCAATAACAACAGTAATCTTGTAAAGATTTAGCAATGTATTCCCCTCTTTTTGTTACCAATAGAAAAACACCAGCCTTTGTTGGGCTGGTGTTTTTTATTCTTAGTACTTAAACGTACCACGAATAGGATAGTTATTGTCTGGATTACGGATCCATCCAATACCATTTACTAATGATTCTAATTCTGGTCGCACAAATGGATTATTCGATAGATCAACAATCTGCAATCCACCATTTTCATTAATAACAAATAATGCAGGCTCAGAGAAATTATGATCGGTTTCCTGCTCTGAACGTGGAATCGAAATATATAATCCCAATGTTTGCATTTGTTGCTCAGTTAAACCGTAAGCAATAGGGAAACTGATCGTTAATTTTTCAATATGCTCTTCTAACTGTTGTTTTGAGTCAGCAGAAACAGCAATAATTTCAACGCCTGAATCTAACAACTTTTGTTTATAGCTTTCTAATTCATTAAGATATTTTGTACACAACGGACAATGTTTACCTCGATAAACAAATACCGCTTGCCATGTTGCATTACCTTGTGGCTTACCTAAAGTAACAGATGAACCATCCAGTAATGTCACTTGCATTTCTGGGAATAAATCACCCGCATTAAGTTTTATAGAAGTCGTCATATTGAATCCTCGTTAGAGATCATTAATATATGCACCATTTCTTTGTAACAAGCATGTTTATATATTCAAATGAAAATGGATCTTATTAAACATGAACGCTAATAACAAAGATAATGATTTAATATTTATGTAAAAAAGGAATAAGCAGACAAGTTGTTATTAATAATAGATATAGTATTAATAACAACTATTACTGTTTATTACTTATTTTTTAGGCGTACCAATAACTAGTCCTAGAATAAGACCGAAAACCATATGTCCCATTAAAGCAACCATTGACATAGGAACGCTATTAAAAAACATTCCTTTACCAGCCATTGGCATAACAATGGTCATCGCAACAAGATAAACTGGAATTAAAAATACAATACCACGTAACCAACCAGGACCTGGTAAATATTTATACCCAATGAGTAAGTAAGCAATAGGAAATACAATTGTACCAACCATAAAGTGCATCATTAGACCGACACTATCAGACGTTCCTAGCATGTGGGCAATAATAGCAGCCACATCCATAGAATGTCCGATAAGGTGCGGTGCAACAAACTTACCCATTAAGGTAAAAGCTAGTGTACCAAGAAAACCACCAATTAAAGCTTTAACTACATTACTTGCATTAAAAATACTATTCGACATACAGCCTCCATTATTATGCTTAATTGTCGTAGAACTTGATAAGTATAGTGACTTATTCAATTTGAATCTCTATTAAATTAAGCATAAAAATAATACTAAAGTGATTGCTAAGATTTCATAAATATACTTTTGAGAATTGATTATAAAAAGATATTCTCAAAAAAATAAACAGATGAATCTTAGTCAGCTAATATTAAACATCATTATCTCTTCTCATATTCAACTAATAATCATAATATATTTCATTCATACCCTACGATTTAAACGTACAACTTTTTTCAAGATGGATTACATTAAAAAATATCACTAATATAAAATAACACTATATATTAATAATATTTATATAACGCCTAATCTCATTAACGATTAAATAATCGAGTAGAACGTATTTATTACTGCATTTATGAATACAAAACAGACAAATCTATAAACCCACAAATTGAACTAAACCTTTCAGTTTAATTTAATCTATAGGTAATAATTTGTCAACACTTTTAAACTAAACAGTTCATTTTAGATTTAATTTTTGCTTTTTTTTGACCACACAAAAAATAACTTACTTCACAATCATACAATTTATTCTAAAAAGTATAACTCATGTTCAACTTTTAACATTTTTAATACATTCTAATGAAATAAGCGTTTTATTACTTGCTTGATTTGATCAAGAATAGAACAATTAAATTCACAACACAGCAACATTTATTCATTTAACATACTAAACATGACAATAAAATAGCTTTTTGATACTTTTTTGTTACTTAAATACAATAAAATATTATATATCAGAGCGTTATTTTTCATCGTTTGGAATGATAGGATAATTACAAATAAGTAAACATTAGCTAACAAAATAATTGTTATCCAGTAACGATTATTACTTTTGTTTGTTATGAGTAATCAAGTTCACGGAGGAAAAATGAAAATAATTCAAAGTAAGAAGATGATCATCCTACTTACATTACTCTCAACATTATTTTTAGTGGTACTCTTTGCCAGCAGTAACATGGTGCTCTTTGACTCAAAAGGCAGCATTGGTGAAGCCCAATCATCATTAATCATTACATCCGTTCTTCTGATGGCAATCATTATCGTGCCTGTTTTATTTATGGCGATTTATTTTCCTTATAAATACCGTCAGAGCAACAAAGAGGCTGAATACACACCAGAATGGGAGCATTCAACCAAAATAGAAGTGGTTATATGGACTGTCCCCTGCTTAATCGTTTTAGCATTAGGGTGGATCACCTACCAAACCTCTTACTCACTTGACCCAAGAAAAGAGATTGTTTCCGATCAAGAACCATTAACCATTCAAGTGATTGCTATGAATTGGAAATGGCTGTTTATTTATCCAGAACAACAAATTGCCACAATCAATGAAATAGCACTACCCGTTAACCGCCCTGTTAAATTCTTAGTCACTTCAGATACCGCCATGAACTCCTTTTTTATTCCACAACTCGGTAGCCAAGTTTACGCAATGGCGGGGATGGAAAACCGTTTAAATCTTATGGCTAAAGAAGAAGGCAGTTATCGCGGTATATCAGCCAATTACAGTGGTTATGGCTTTTCTAACATGCGATTTAAAGCCCATGCTGTTAAAGCTGTTGATTTTGAACAATGGGTAAAAAAAGTCAAAACCTCTGAGAAAATTTTAAATAATAATAGCTACGATCAACTCACGGCCAATGCTAACGAGCAAATTACTGCGCCACATCCAGTGACATACTTTGCTTCTGTTGCTCCGCTGAAATTTAAAGACATTATTGAGAAACACGCAGGAGTCCAAAATGGCTTATAAAGGGAATGTATACGCTGAAGTGGATCCGGTTTTCGGCAAATTAAATTGGGATGTTATTCCCTTTACCGATCCAGTCGTTTTTCCTGTCATGATGGCCGTAGTGCTTGGTGGATTAGGGCTATTAGGCTTAATTACATATCAAAGAAAATGGCACTACTTATGGAGTGAATGGTTTACCTCTGTCGATCATAAAAAGATAGGTATTATGTATATCATCGTATCAATGGTGATGCTCGTACGTGGTTTTTCTGATGCGATATTAATGCGATCCCAACAAGCAGCTTCTACCATTGATGCCAGTTATCTACCACCAGAACACTATGACCAAGTCTTTACCGCTCATGGCGTGATCATGATTTTCTTCGTTGCGATGCCATTTGTAGTGGGTCTAATGAATATTATCGTGCCATTGCAGATAGGTGCTCGCGATGTTGCCTTCCCCTTTTTAAATTCCTTGAGTTTTTGGCTCTTCGTTGTTGGCGTTATTCTAATTAACATGTCCCTTTTTGTTGGTGAGTTTGCAGCAACAGGTTGGTTAGCCTACCCGCCGCTTTCAGGTATGGATGCTAATCCTTGGGTCGGGGTTGATTATTGGTTATGGTCACTGCAAATATCAGGTATAGGTACACTGCTAACGGGGATTAACTTTGTTGTTACCATCCTTCGCATGCGTGCACCTGGCATGAAAATGATGCAAATGCCCGTATTTACATGGACATCACTGTGTGCCAACGCACTGATTATACTTGCCTTCCCTATATTAACGGTCACCTTAACCCTATTAACACTCGATCGTTATGTTGGTACCCATTTCTTTACCACTGATATGGGTGGTAACCAAATGATGTACGTCAACCTCATCTGGGCATGGGGCCACCCTGAAGTTTACATTCTAGTGCTGCCAGCTTTCGGTATTTTTTCAGAAGTTACGGCTACATTCTCGCGTAAGCGTCTGTTTGGCTACACATCATTAGTGTGGGCAACAATGGTAATTATGGTGTTGTCATTTATCGTTTGGCTGCATCACTTCTTTACCATGGGCGCAGGCGCAAGTGTTAACGCCTTCTTTGGCATTGCAACCATGATTATCTCAATTCCAACGGGGGTTAAGATCTTCAACTGGTTGTTTACCATGTATAAAGGACGGGTCGAGTTCAGTGCCAGTATGTGGTGGACAATTGCGTTTTTAATCACATTTACTATTGGTGGTATGACTGGCGTAATGCTTGCTATACCTGCGGCTAACTTTGTTCTGCACAACAGCTTATTCGTTATTGCCCACTTCCATAATGTGATTATCGGTGGTGCACTCTTTGGTTACTTTGCAGGCCTTACTTACTGGTTCCCGAAAGCCACAGGATTCACCCTTGATGAACGTCTAGGCAAGATCTCATGTGCGCTTTGGACCGTCGGTTTCTTCGTGGCCTTTATGCCAGTCTATGTTCTTGGTTTTAACGGCATGACTCGACGTCTAAATGTTGCGGAGAATCCAGAATGGGCACCTTACTTATGGGTCGCAGCCTTTGGTGTCTGTATTGTTGCAGCGGGTATTGCGGTTCAGTTCTACCAAATATTCGTCAGTATTCGTGATCGTAAACAGAATCTAGATCTTACTGGTGATCCATGGAACGGCCGTACATTGGAATGGGCAACATCATCCCCACCACCATTTTATAACTTTGCATTACTGCCTAAGATTCATGATCGTGACGAACATCATTACGCCAAAGAACATGGTTTAGCTTATCAAGAGCCTGAACGTTATAAGCGTATTCACATGCCGAAGAACACCTGGGCAGGAGTGGTTATCAGTATGTTCTCATTAATGTTTAGTTTTGCTTTCATCTGGCATATCTGGTGGATGGTCATTGCAGGCGCTGTTGGCATGATTGCTTCTTGGATTGTTTACAGCTTCCAACGCAGTAAAGATTATTATGTTGAAGTCTCTGAAATTGAAGCGATTGAACGTAAACATCTTGCTAAAGCACGTGGTGAGAAGACCGCTGAACACAAAGATGGTGAAGATGATAATTTCGATCCATCCGATCTAAAACCAGCCGATTCCATGGCATAAGGGGCAAGAGCAATGATGACTACAGAAGTAAAAGACACCTTCAATCTCAATGTCCCTGCTCAGTCTACCGACAATCATGATCTCGATGATCATGACCATCACGACTATGCTGGCGATACTATTTTTGGCTTTTGGATTTACATCCTCAGTGACTGCTTATTATTCGGTACTTTATTTGCAGTTTACGCTGTTTATTCAAATAGCTTCGCCGGCTTAATTGAACCTAAGGAACTGTTCAATCTTGGTTTTGTATTAACGGAAACGGCACTGTTACTGTTTAGTAGTTTTACATTCGGCATGGCAATGCTCAAAGCCAACCATGAAGATATTAAAGGTATGTTCAAATGGTTAGCCATTACGTTTGGGCTTGGTTTGTCTTTTTTAATCATGGAACTGTATGAGTTCTATCATTTTAGTAGTGAAGGCGCGACGTTTCATAGTAGTGCCTACTGGTCAGCATTTTACGGTTTAGTCGCCACTCACGGACTCCACGTTTTTGTAGGCTTAATGTGGATGATTGTATTGGTGTTCCATTTTAAACGTGACGGCTTCTCAGCAGAGAATAAAACACGTTTAGCCTGTTTAAGTCTATTCTGGCACTTCCTTGATGTTATCTGGATCTGTGTGTTCAGTGTGGTTTACTTAATGGGAGTATTGTAATGGGCAATTCAACTAACCAACACTCGACTAACGAACATTCAACGGCGCATGGTCAAGGTGGCCAAGCTCACGGCAGCGTAAAAGAATATGTTCGAGGGCTAGTGTTCTCTATTATTTTAACCATTGTACCTTTTGCTATGGTCATGGCTGGCGTCGGTTCAACCCAGTTCATTATTGGTGTGATCATGGTATTCGCTGTTGCACAGATCTTAGTCCAACTGGTGTTCTTCCTGCATATGAACACCTCGTCGGAACAAATGTGGAATACGTCGTCAGCTGTATTCGTGGTCGTTATTGTGGCTATTATTCTTATAGGTTCGTTGTGGATCATGGATCACTTAAACCACAACATGCTAATGGGTCATTGATCAAGGAGGTTCTATGATTAAACCTTATCTGAAACTGACCAAACCGGGCATCATCGGTGGCAATCTCATTGCAGCCATCGGTGGTGTATTACTGGCATCTCAAGGCAATATTGATGGCGTATTACTCTTAGCTGTCGGTATTGGTATCACCTTGATTGTTGCATCAGGCTGCGTGTTCAATAATGTCATCGATATAGATATCGACAAATTAATGAAACGTACTTGTGAGCGTGAATTAGTCAAAAAAATTGTTCCCATCTCTTATGCATTAATTTGGGCAACAGTATTATGCGTTGGCGGTTTTTTTACACTTTATCACTATACTTCCACCGTCGCCTTTCAGTTTGGTGTGCTTGGTTTTGTGGTTTACGTTGGCTTATATAGTCTCTATTTTAAACGCAAATCAGTTTACGGCACCTTAATTGGCGGCTTATCAGGAGCTTGTCCTCCCGTTATCGGTTATTGCGCTGTAACAGGGCAATTTGATAGCGGCGCGGCAATACTGTTTATTACATTCTGCTTATGGCAAATACCGCACTCATACGCGATTGCGATTTACCGTTTCGACGATTATAAATCAGCCTCAATTCCAGTCTTACCCGTTGAAATCGGTATTGCTCGCGCACGTTACCATATCATTGGTTATATCATTGCCTTTGCGATGGCAGCATTAACACTGACTTACCTTGGCTATGTGGGTAGCTGGTATGCATTAGGTATGGGATTAGTGAGCTTACATTGGCTGTATATTGCCAAAGTGGGTTATCAAAAAGTCCCTAATGCTCAGTGGGGTAAAAAAATGCTGTTATGTTCCATTTTCAATATCATGGTGTTTTGTACGTTAATTTCACTTGATTTTTCATCTGAGACCATTGCTGATGACTATCAAGTTAATGCATTACCTACCGTAGTAATGGAGCCTCATTCATGACGAAAAACCCAACTAAAATAGTGCTTCTTTTTGGCGCTCTGTTTCTCGCTACCTTAATGGGAAGCTATATTTATAACACCACAACCCCTGTTGGTGAGAATGTAAAACCGCTAAAAGATCTTGGCGGTCCATTTGAACTAAACAGTATTAACGGCAATGTCAGCCTTGATCAATTTAAAGGCAATATTGTAGTGCTCTATTTTGGTTTTTTAAACTGCGCTGAAGTCTGCCCCTCTTCCATGGGAACATTATCAGCCGCTTTTTCACGCTTATCACCTGCAACCTATCAACATGTACAAGGATTATTCGTCAGTGTCGATCCTGAACGCGATGATTTAGTGTCATTAAATAAATTCGCTAAATACTTCGATGATCGTGTTATTGGCTTAACCGGTACCAACCAACAAATAGAAACTTTAACGAAACAATATGGTGTTTATTTTGACATTGTTGATATGGAATCATCTGAATTAAGTTATACCGTCGATCACTCTTCACGTTTCTATATTATTGATGACACAGGCAAGCTAGTGGGAGCGATGAGCCACAACACGACCCCTGTCGAATTAGCTGCAGGTATTGAACGTATTTATGAAAAAACCATTACTAAAAAATAGGAGATAACAATGAAAAGAAGTGCCTTGTACCTTGGATTATTAATGAGTTGTTTTCATGCTACGGCTTTTGCAGCGGATGTAACTCATGCCGACAACCATGTTCAATCTCAGCAAAACCACACTGAGGTTCAAAAAGTAAACGCCGTACTAACGATTGAAAATGCAACCGCAAAAGCCACGATCCCAGGCGCGAGTGTTAGCGCTGGCTACATGAAGATCATCAATAATGGAGATACAGCAATCACTCTCGTTAGCGCAAGCACTGCCATTGCTAAACACACCGAATTTCATCGAATGTTTATGCGAGATAATACAATGGCAATGCGTAAAGTGGATGCACTTGAGATCCCTGCTAATGGCAGCATCATACTCGCCAGTAAGGGTTATCATCTGATGTTTATGGGTGTCAAACAAGACCTTAAACCAAATCAAGTGATCACCGTAACCATGCAACAAGGCAAAGGTAAACAGTTCGATGTACAGCTTTTAGTCGTGCCAATTAAAAAGTATTAATATGGGGGGTAGTGTATGAAAGGTGTACAGGTTTTAATTGCCAGTCTCTGCTTATTACCAAGTGTATTAATCGCGCCAGTTAATGCCAAAACATCAATGGACAGTGTGGTAAAACATCTACAAGGCCCTTGTTCGAGTGAATTAATACAATTAGCAGAAGTAACATTAAAGACAAATCCACATCGCATTTTATCTTATAATGATAAGCCTACGGATGTTCACCTTTTCAATGCACTAGCAGTAACCAGCTATCGAGATCGTGATAGCCATGTCACCTTTCACGGTGTAAAAAATATAGCGGGAGGTTGTGATACATCGGTCATTGAAAGTTATGTATTACAAACATCTTGCTCAGACGCACGCCACGAAGCATTCAGTAAATGGGATTTTCAAGGCAAACTCAATGACAGAACTTATGTTCTCAATAGTAAACGTATTAAAGGCAAACAGGCTTTTTTAACTGATCAATTACCTGATATTTGTTTAGTTACGACACGTCAAGTGATCAATAATTGATCTTATATCATGTTTTTTATTTTTATTGTTATCAAATAGTTTACTAGCGCTAACTCGAATTTTTACGTTAGAAATGCTAGAATCGCCGCCCTTGTTCGTAATAGATACCATCATGCACGCATCTGATCATCATTTTACTCGCTTCATTGCCGCTATTGATACGCTACCGCTACCTGAGCGTTTTACGTTTCCATTTTGCTACACACCTCATCCATTATGTGTGTTAGCGGCTCAAGAATTACAACAACATATCGCTACTCAACATCACTGGCAACATAATTTTGGGTTAGGCAATGATGATGCGATTGGTCATATGTTTGGGGTTTTATTAGTTCAAAACCAGCAAGGCGAAATGGGTTATTTATCTGCATTTTCAGAAAAAATAGCCAATCAAACACACCTGCCCCATTTTGTTCCTCCAGTATTTGATGATCGAAACATCGATCCTGCAATCAAGGCTCAACAAGCTTTGATTGATGAAGTTATTATTAAAATAACCGCGATTGAATCCAAGCCAAGCTACATTCAATTACAACATCAATATCAGGTCGCTCAAGATCACGCTGAATTAGCCTCTGAATCATTTCGCTTACAGATGATAGAACAGCGCAAACAACGTAAATTACAACGAGTAACGGCTGAGAAAAGTAACAATAGCGAATTTATGACCCAAGAATTCCATCGTTTAGCCCGTGAAAGTGCATTTGATAAGCATCAACAAAAAGCCATTCGCCAACAGTGGACACAAACACTCAGTGAGATTAGCGATAAATTACAAGCTGATACCGCTACACTTACCCTTCTAAAAGCAGAATATGAAACCTTAACGGCATTATTACAACAA
This sequence comes from Photobacterium carnosum, assembly GCF_021236965.1. Lineage (NCBI taxonomy): Bacteria > Pseudomonadati > Pseudomonadota > Gammaproteobacteria > Vibrionales > Vibrionaceae > Photobacterium > Photobacterium carnosum. The sequence continues at coordinate 109,786 of NZ_WMDN01000001.1, forward strand.
CACCGTTACGCACAATATCAATTCTTAAATCAAGAAGGTAAAACAAAAGATCTCAATGCGTTGTTTAGAGATCAAACGCCACCACAAGGTGCTGGCGATTGTGCAGCAGTCAAATTGCTACAGTATGCTTTTAAGCAACATTTAACACCGTTAGCGATGGCTAAATTTTGGTGGGGAGCCTCTCCTGCTGCACAAATTCGCAAACATAAATACTTTTATGAAGCCTGCAAAAACAAATGCGAACCGATTCTTCAACATATGTTGGCAGGACTAGATATTGATGCTAATCCGCTCTTACAAAACCCAGCCGAAGGCAAAGAGCTAGAGATTGTATATCAAGACGATGCAATGGTGGTTATCAATAAACCGGCAGAGTTTCTTTCAGTTCCTGGAAAAACCATCACCGATTCAGTTTATAGCCGCATGCAAACGATGTTCCCTAACAGTAATAGCCCTTTAATTGTCCACCGTTTAGATATGGCGACATCAGGCCTAATTGTAATTGCATTAACTAAAGACGCCCATAAAGCACTACAACAACAGTTTATTAACCGTACCGCAGAAAAGCGTTATGTGGCTCTACTCGATGGTATCGTAGAACAAGATTGCGGTGAGATTAACTTACCGATGCGGGTTGATTTAGACGATCGTCCACGCCAATTAGTCTGCTATGAATACGGTAAACCCGCACTCACAAAATGGCAGGTTCTCGAACGTAAAGATGGTAAAACCAAGGTTTATTATTACCCTAAAACAGGCCGTACTCACCAGTTACGTATTCATTCAGCTCATAAAAATGGCATGAATATGCCGATTGTCGGTGATGATTTATACGGTCAAAAAGCAAACCGCTTGCATCTACACGCGCAATATCTTGGCCTAACCCACCCCGTTACTGGCGAGCCAATGATCTTTGAAGTCGATGCTGATTTTTAAGATCACACGATAACAAGATGTTTTAAATATATTAACGCGACTATCATTTAAATATCCTATAAAAAATCCGAGAATATAAATATTCTCGGATTTTTAAATATAGACTAATTAAAACAACTTAATCCTAATACTCTTGTTTAATGACTCTAGAATTAACCTTTTACACCACCAGAAGTTAATCCACCGACAAGGAACTTTTGTGAAAGTAAAAATACAATCGTAATAGGTAATGCAGAAAGTACTGCAGCTGCCGCGAAATCACCCCATAAGTAGTTTTGAGGATATAAGTATTGCTGCATGCCAACTGCCAAGGTGTAATTATTCACATCCGATAATAACGTTGATGCGACAGGTACTTCTGTTACAACACCAATAAACGAAAGAATAAAGACAACCGCGAGAATTGGTACTGATAATGGTAATAATACTAATCTAAATGCTTGCCATGGTGTTGCACCATCTAATGCTGCCGCTTCTTCTAATGAGCGATCGATAGTTTCAAAGTAACCTTTAATCGTCCAAACATGTAAAGCGATACCGCCTAAATAAGCAAATATTAATCCACCATGTGTATTTAAACCAAGGAATGGAATGTATTGTCCTAATCGATCAAACAATGCATACAACGCCACCAATGCCAATACTGCAGGGAACATTTGGAAGACCATCATTCCCTTTAAAATGTTTTCTTTACCTTTAAAGCGTAATCGAGCAAAGGCATAAGCACTGGTTGTCGACATTGCAACAATTAACACTGATGTTATCGTTGCAACCTTAATCGTGTTCCATAACCATAATAATACTGGAAATGGAGGTGGCGTTACCGAACCATCAGCATTCTCAACCGCAAAGCCTAATGCTAATTTCCAATGATCTAATGTTGGATTACTAGGAATTAATTCTCCCCCGGAAAAATTACCTTCACGAAACGAGATTGCAATAATCATTAATAACGGAAAAATAGTAATTGCTAAAAAAAACCATAACACTGCATGGGTTGCCCATAACCGATATTTTAATGATTTAGGTTGAACTATTGCCATGACCGACTCCTTAGTCCTGTGATAACTTAGTGAATTTCAAATTCAGTAATGCCATACCCGCTACCATTACGAAAATAATTGTTGCAATTGCACTAGCCAAACCAAAGTCTTGACCACCACCACCTTCAAAAGCAATACGATAAGTATAACTTACTAATAAATCAGTAGAACCTGCGGGTTCTGAAGTATTAATCATATTTGGACCACCACCAGTTAATAACTGAATCATCACAAAGTTATTAAAGTTAAAAGCAAATGCTGCAATTAATAATGGTGTTAACGGCTTAATCATTGATGGTACAGTGATCTTCATAAAGTTCTGAATAGGACCGGCCCCATCGATAGCTGAAGCTTCATATAAATCATCAGGTATTGATTTTAATAAACCCATACACAAAATCATCATATAAGGGAAACCTAACCAGGTATTAACAATAACAATCATCATCCGTGCTAATACTGGGTCAGAAAACCATGCTGGTTTAATTCCAAAAATAGAACTTAACAGCATATTTATCTCACCAAAACTTTGATTAAATAAACCTTTAAATATTAATATAGAAATAAACGAAGGCACAGCATAAGGTAATATCAATAATATACGGTAAAAACCACTTCCTTTTAATGGTTCCCATTGTACGATACATGCTAAGACCATACCTAAAATAAGCGTTAAAGAAACAGCTAAGAATGCAAATACAATCGTCCAAATAAAGATTCCAATGAATGGTTCTTTAATACCATCATCTTGGATTACACGTTTAAAGTTATCGATACCAACATCAACGACAAATCCTGGAGAAATGGACTCACCAATGAAGTTTCCTTTACTATCAACTGGTTGATAAAAACCCGTTTCCATATTTGGTTTATAAAACTGATCGGTTTGATTATTCAGTAATGTAACGTTATCAGGTTGCTTGGTAAATAATGGATAATCAGAAGCGAATTTTCGTAACCCGCTCATTCGAATATCTTTACCATTAGGTAACTCTAACCTTAATTTTGATATTTGGTTTCGATTTTTAACAATATCTTTAATAGGTAATTTTTTACCAAAAGCTTGAGCAATTGCATCTAATTTAATAGCAACAGGATAAGATTCATCATAATTTTTTATCGGGGTTGTATTACCAAAAGCTTCAGCTACTGGTTTTAATTTTACCGATTTGTTATTGAAATCAATTAATCCTGTAGCTAATAATTTACCATCATCATTAATAATAATTTGATAACCATTATCTGCTTTATATAAATTGAACTTATAGTTTTTCCCTGATTGAAATGTACGCTGCTCTAATATTGACTGCGTTCGTTCCAATGTTAATTGGTTGGTTGCACTATAATTAGTAAACGCTAAACTTACGGTATATAACAATGGAAAGATAATAAATACAATCATCCCTGCAATACCTGGATAGATATAACGCTGGGCATATGTTTTACTACTACCAAAAATATAAATCGCTAATCCGGTAAGTACTACGGTTAATAATGCAAAAGCGATTTCACCTTGCGCATACATTAAAATTGTTGCGTAGCCATTTACCAAGGCAATCAAACCTAAAATAAACCACTTAATTTCTTTCTTATATTTAAATGTTTTATTTTTTGATTCAAATAGCTCAAGATCTTGAACCGATTCCATATCAATATCCTGCATTCAGATAAAATAAAGGGGAATCACTTCCCCTAAAAAATAAATTACTTAAGTATCTGTTTTTCGCCTGCGTCTAAAGCTTCTTTAATACTTTGACGACCATCAACAACATTTTGAATCGCATTACCTTCTGCATACCAGAAAGCAGTCATTTGAGGAATATTAGGCATAATGTCGCCTTGCTCTGCATTCTTCATGGTAGCGGCAATACGACTATCTTTACCAATTTTTGCTTGGTACGATTTTAGAGCAACAGCACCAAGTGGCTTATCATGATCAACTTTGGCTAAACCTTCATCGGTTAATAGGTAATTTTCAAGGAATTCAATCGCTAAATCTTTATTTGGTGACGCGGTACTAATACCAGCGGTTAATACACCAACAAAAGATTTTGAAGGATGACCATTGAACATGGGTAATATTGCTACGCCATAATCAATACCTGATTTATCAATATTCGTCCATGACCATGGGCCATTGATTGTCATTGCAACATTACCCTTATTAAATTCAGCTTCTGAAATGCTGTAATCCATATCTGGTGATATTACTTTTTGATCAACTAATGACTTAATAAAAGCCATACTACGTTTCGCGCCAGCATTATTAATACCAACATCTTTTGCATCATAACCATCAGCTGTTTTCTTAAAAGCGTAACCGCCATCAGCAGATAAAAGAGGCCATGTAAAATACGGTTCACGTAAATTCCACATGATCGCTTTTTTACCTTCTTTGGCTAATTTTTTATCTATAGCTGCCATTTCTTCCCAATTTTTAGGTGGGTTTGGCACAAGCTTTTTATTATAAATTAAAGAAAGAGATTCAACCGCAATTGGGTAACCATAATATTTACCGTTAGACTTTACAGCGTCCCACGTAAAATCAGAAAACTGCTGTTTAAATTCAGCTGATGGCTTAATTTCTTGTAACAAACCAGATTGAGCATAACCACCAAAACGGTCATGAGCCCACATAACAATATCAGGACCATCACCAGATGCAGCAACTTGAGGGAATTTATCGGCAAGATTATCAGGAAATGCGACCGTTACTTTAACGCCGGTATCTTCTTCAAACTTCTTACCAACTTCAGCAAGACCATTATAACCTTTATCACCATTCACCCAAATTGTCAGTTGCCCTTCTTCAATAGCTGCTGAAACATGAAATGAACTTAACGCCGCAATGGTACATAAAGCAACTGTAGAGAGTACCTTAGTCATTATCTAACATCCTTCATTATTGTTATTGAACTTATAACGTCATGCAAAGGTCATAACGTTTTTCTAAGCCTATTTTCTAGTGTTAATGACAAAGATACATCCTCCTACACTCTACGCCCCCGCTCACCTCTATTCAAAAATGTGATCTCAACCAAATTTGAACGTGAGCCATATCGCAAAAAAACATCAATATGTGATGACATGCACAGGTTAAAACCGTAAATAATCCGTTTTACTTCATTATTATTAAAACAGTCATCTGCATACTCCTCCCCTATCATCCCCCTTTATAAAGGCATAAGGAGGAGGATGTAATCAACACCCACTATCACGTAAACTCAATCATATTAAAGCTAGCTTTTGTTTAAATAACAAAAATATTAGTCGGTTATAACCAATAGAGGAATAGGCACAATGACGAGTGTCACTTTACGAAATGTATGTAAAGCATATGGAGATAACTTAATTTCCAAGAACGTTGACCTAGAAATTAAAGATGGCGAATTTGTTGTCTTTGTTGGTCCGTCAGGTTGTGGTAAGTCAACGTTACTACGCTGTATTGCTGGATTAGAAGATATTACATCTGGAGATTTATTTATTGGTGATAAACGAATGAATGATGTTCCACCAGCACAACGTGGTGTCGGTATGGTATTTCAATCATACGCACTTTATCCACACTTAAATCTGTATGACAATATGTCATTCGGCTTAAAGTTAGCGAAAGCAAGTAAAGACGAAATTAAGCGTCGCGTATCTAAAGTCGCAGATATATTACAATTAACACCCTTACTTGATCGTAAACCTAAAGCACTGTCTGGTGGGCAACGTCAACGTGTCGCTATTGGCCGTACATTGGTCTCTCAACCTGCGATCTTCTTACTTGATGAACCCTTATCTAACCTTGATGCAGCTTTGCGTGTACAAATGCGGATTGAAATCGCTAAATTACATAAACAACTGGGTTGCACCATGATTTATGTTACTCACGATCAAATTGAAGCAATGACAATGGCTGAAAAGATCGTCGTACTAGATGGCGGTAATGTCTCACAAGTTGGTAAACCATTAGAGCTCTATCATTATCCTCAAAACCGTTTCGTGGCGAGTTTTATTGGCTCACCAAAAATGAATTTTATGAGCGTAACTGCGATTGAAGCAGAAAAAGATCAAGTTAAAGTAAAAATGGATAATGGCACTTCATTTTGGATCCCCGTTGATGGTACGGCGGTTATTCCCAATACACGTATGTCATTAGGTATCCGTCCTGAGCACCTTATTCATTGTGAACATAGTGATATTTGTATTGAGGGTATAGTACAAGTTGTTGAAAAATTAGGTTATGAAACACAAGCTTACATTAGTCTAAATGATATTGATGCTGAATTTGTATCTCGTCATAGTGACACTTTAGATATTAATGCAGGTGATAGTTTCCGAGTGGGTATTCCACCACACCGCTGTCACCTATTCCATAATGATGGTAAAGCATGTCGTCGTTTATACCAGGAAGTTGGATCTTAATCTTCCATTAATACGATAAACTAAAAAACTCACGTCATCATACAATGAAGTGAGTTTTTTTATTATTGTGGTTTATGAATCTGTATTAATCGATGCGAGTCGTTCAACCTGTTGTTGTAACCAATGCTGTGTTTGTAGTGCTTGAGGCTTAATTTTTAAATCTGGTTGCGCAAATGAAAGACGACCAATTAATACTTGATAGCTTGATTGAATGTGTTCTATTTTATATTCAACACCATCGATAAATAATTGTGCTGAATATGGATTAAATCTCAATTCCATCGTTTTGTTACTTATGGGTAATATTGTTTGATACTTCGATTTATCGTCAGCCGTAAGCTTTAATACTAAAGATAAATTATTCTGCTCTAGCATCGTTAATATATAACATTGTTCCCCTTTTGCGTTACGTTTAAAATCAATCAATAAACGATTGTTAACTGCAACGTCAACTTCTGCATGAAATTTATTCCATTCACTGGGTAAAGAAGGAGAAAGAGTAATAATACCTTCAATTAAATTAGGCTGATAACCTAAATAATCTTGAAAGCCATTTCTTGTAAACTCTGAAACAGACCACGCTTGAGCGTATGTTCCTGATAATGTTACATTCTGATTGTCACCAAGAAACGCATCAACATTTTCACTCATTGTGCCTCGATGGCCTTGATATAAAATTTGATCGACTAAATTTTTAGTTAATGAGTAAGCAAAATCGTCATAACCATATAATGTCAATGCCGTAACAGTAAAGCCTGCATTCCACCCCCAAATAGTCCCATTATGATAAGCGGCATCTTTATGATAGTGCGGTTGGTTATCATGATAAGGATGAAACTGCGGATCATATTGTGATAATGAGGTTATTCCCCAAGGAAAAAGTAACTCAGAAACGGTATTCGATACAACATAAGCCCCTATTTCACGATCAATAAAATCTTGCTCATAAGGAACGGTTATTGCCATCAACTGATTTGGCCTAACCTTCATATCTCGCTGGCCATTTGCTTTTATACAATCTGCTAACTGATGAGATGATGATACCCAAAAAAGTGGCGTAAAATTCTGCTTTACTGCATCAGCTAATTGTTGATAATGCTGCTTACTGTCAACATCACCCGTAATATCAGCTAATTTTATCGCAACTTGCAGACTGGTATACCATAATGCTTGAATATCATTCGCACGATTACCACGGGCTGACCAAGGATAAAGACCGAATAACTTTGCATCCATCCATGTGTCAGGATCGCGATGAGTCATTAGGCATTTATCATCTAGATAATATTTTTCGACGCCAGCAATATACGTTTGCACCACTGGATAAATTGTTATAGCAAAATCCCTATCACCACTATAACGAAGATAATCCCATATCTCTCTAATCATCCACGGTGTTCCATCCGTCGTATTATAAATCATGTCATCAAATGACGTTACACGATTAGGAATACGACCATAATGGCAATGATTAGGATCGGTCATTTGCCATTGTGAAAAACGACTGATAATGTTTTTCGCTTCATCCATGAATCCGTTAACTAATGAGATGCCAGACAGTGCGATAAATGTATCACGCCCCCAGCAATCTTTAAACCAAGGTAAACCTGCCCATATTCCATGACCATATTCTGTCGATACAAAAACTCTACCAGATAATTTTGACCACATTAATGCTCGGTTATATTCAAGATCTGACGTCCAAAGATAAGTATTTGTAAGCACATCATAAACTGCTTGTTTATGTTGGGTTGTGCCATCTTGGGCAAGCATACGATTAGCCGCAGATATAGCGTCAGCTTCGCTATCAGCCAAAGTAATATAGACTGTTATTTGTGACTCTAAATATTGAGAGCTAATAATAGGCGTTACTTGTCGTCTATCAAATAAAGCGGTTTCAATTAACTCAGGGGATTGTGAATCATCAGGCTCTTCAAAAACAAAGGATTTATTAGCACATATAGCAATAAATTTTGGCATTATTTCTTGAGAATCATCAGGTGACACTCTATAAACGACGCCATGATTAAACGTCTTAACAACGGATTCAGACAACATAATATTTAACTGAGGGGCAATAGATAATATTGCTGGATATTCTGATTCAATAGATAAAGCGATACAACGTTGTTGAGATTTAGCGCCAGAAAACAGCATTAATGTATCATTACAATTATTATTAATTTCAGTATCGTAATAATGTGTAACACCGTAAGGAAAAATATCAGCATTTATATTTACTGTTTTATTATTTATTTTTTTATTGATAAATGAAGCAAATCCCCCTACTATCCACCCTTGTTTATGGTTATATTTTCCTCCGATAAATGAATGTGTATGACCTTCATAATATCCGTCAATATTATCACCAAAAACGAAAGGACAAGCTGTTTTGTTATTAATTGCAAGTTCTGAAAACAATACTTTTGAAGGTAATACCCATCGTCCTTTTTCTTTAATTTCTTTATTATCAGCATTAATAGAAAAAGATTCTAAAATCAAGTCTCGAGATAATTCACTTCTTATTTTGTCACTTAGTGAACACTTAATTTCAAGAGAAAAAATATTATCAATAACGGTTATTTCAAAACAGTAACAGGCAAGATTTTCAATATTCACTATAATATCATTGCCAATTCCTTTCGCTGATAGTAAATGAATTGGCTCATCTAACTTACACTCAACCTCTTTTATAGTATCAGCAGTAAAACTGAATGCATCCGAACCGTTAAGATCTGATATTTTAAAACGATATTTTAATGGTGATAACACTAAAAATGCTTGATAAATGCCCTTATTTATCTTTTTAAACCGTGTATCATTACCCCAACCATTAAATGTTCCCTTTAAATAAAGATCGTTATTTAATAAAAAACTCATCTATTTATTTCCTATACAAAAACACTCCAAAAATAGAGATCCTTTGAAGTGTTTAATGTTATTAATGTTGGCTTATATTATCGAATTTGTTTTGCCGCAGTATCTAATGCATCTTTAACAGTTTGCTTACCTAATAAGGCATTTTCAATTGCAGCCCCTTCAGCAAACCAATAGCCTGTCATTTCAGGTATATTAGGCATGATTTCACCATTTTCAGCATTAATCATCGCAGCTGCAATTCGACTATCTTTTTCTAATATTTTTTGATATGACTTTAACGTTACGGCACCCAACGGTTTATCATTATTAATCATTTCTAAGCCATTATCAGTAATGACATAGTTTTCTAAAAATTCAACCGCAAGATCTTTATTTGGGCTTGCAGAATTTATACCCGCACTTAAAACACCCACAAAGGGATTTGATTTACCACCGTTTAAGGTTGGTAATACAGCGACACCATAATTTACATTTGATTTATCAAGATTACTCCATGACCAAGGTCCATTAATCGTCATTGCAACATTGCCTTTATTAAATTCAGACTCTGCCACGGCATAATCCATATCCGCGCTGATTACACCTTTTTTTGCTAACTCCACTAAAAAAGATAACCCCGCAATACCCGCGGCATTATTAACACCAATTTGAGTACTATCGAAACCGGTTGATGTTTTTTTAAAAGCATAGCCACCATTGGCTGATATTATCGGCCATGTAAAGTATGCATTTTTTACATCCCACATTATGGCTTTCTTACCTTTTTTAGCCATTTGTTGTTGGATACTATAAAGTTCTTCCCAAGTGGTGGGCGGCTCTGGTAATAAATCTTTATTATAAATCAGAGAGGGAGATTCCAATGCAATAGGATATCCGACGAGCTTGCCGTCATAAGTAACAGCATCCCAACTGAAATCAACAATTTTATCTTTAAATTCTTTTGATGGTTTAATTTCAATTAATAGTCCTGATTTTGCATAACCACCAAAGCGATCATGTGCCCAAAAAATAATATCAGGCCCTCCACCAGTAGCTGCAACTTGAGAATATTTCGATTCTAATGATTCAGGGTATTGAACATTCACTTTAATCCCTGTGTCTTGTTCAAACTGCTTACCAACCTTAGCCAAGCCGTCATAACCTTTATCGCCATTGATCCATACTGTTAACTCTCCTTCTTGCATCGAAAAAGCGGTCACTGGCGATAAAAACACACTAGTTAATACCGTACAAACTAATGACTTAGTAAAAATTTTCATTATCTACATCCTTATGGTTATTGAATATATATAATGTTTCTTTTTATGGTTTATAATTACATCATCCTTAGTTCTACGCCCCTCAATTTTTATTCATCTAATGTGATAGATAGCACTATTTTTAGCCACATTACTCTTTCTTATTGACTCAAAATTGAAGAACATAACAATCAAGCTTATCTAATAATATTATTATTTCCCCTTTACCATCTTTAACTAAAAGTTGAACTTTACGGGTTGGTTCTAGTACATCACTTAATAAGTAATGACCATCATTAAGAGACCACTGATTAATTAATTCAGCAGGAATGAGTAACGTATTTAATTCACTCTTCTTATTTTCAAAATTAACAATTGTGATTATTTTCTCGGTTAAACTATAACGACTAAATGCAAATAATTTATCCGTATAATTAGCATTTATCTGCCGATTATAACCTTGTAGATCATAATACTCTCCCATCACTGCTTTACTATTTTTCGCGAAATTCAAAAGTCGCTGATAAAATAAACGTAACTGTTTTTCCGATTGCGTTAATAACCCACCATCAAATTTACCATTATTCATCCAACGTTGATGATGAGGCACACCAAAATAATCAAAGATGGTTGTTCGTGATGCTAAACCAAAACCGGCATCGTCAGCAGCAGGCTCTCCAACTTCTTGACCAAAATATAGCATTGTCGGTGAACTGCTTAATAATGTTGCAACAACCATTGCAGGTTTACCCTTTTCAGCAAAACCTGCAAAATCAGCACTTGGTATACGTTGTTCGTCATGATTTTCTAGGAAATTTAACATCTGATGTTCTATATCTGCGAGATCAGATTGTACATTTACTAAGGCATCGGTTGTTTCTGTGCCTCGAATAATTGCTTTTAACGTATCATAGAGGTCAATTTTATTATAAAGATAATCCATTTTACCTAACTGTATATAATCTCTATATAACTGAGGCTGATAGACTTCAGCCATTAAAAATGCATCTGGATTTTTATTTTTAATCGCTGAATTTAAGAAACTCCACAATTCAACCGGAACCATTTCAGCCATATCATATCGAAAACCATCAACACCTAATGCTAGCCAATACATCGTAATATCATGAAATTTTAACCATGAATCAGGAACATCTTTATGCTTCCAGAACAAATAATGAGCTTCATGGCTATACTGAGAATACACCGTTGGTAAACAAGCAAAATCTTTGCTTCCATCAGGACGGACACCATAATTAATTTTTGCAGTTTCGTACCAATCATCACAAGTAGGCTGTGCTAATCGAGAGCCATTCCCTGTCCATTTAGCAGGAAACTCAACAAAAGGAGTCAATAATAAGGGGGATTTTTCACCCGCAAGAGGCAAAGAAAAACGATCAAACTCGGGTAAGTAAAAGCTGGTATGTGGAATATAATAAAAATTATTATCGCGATGATATTCCAGGGTTATATCATCATTAGAACCAAAATCTTTAATCAATTTTGGATTAGTTAATCCCTGATATTCTCTAGCAACATGATTAGGAACGATATCAATGATAACTTTCAATCCATGTTGATGACTGCGTTCAATCAATGCAATAAACTCATTTAATCGTTGTGCTGGCTCTATCGCAAGATCAGGGTTCACATTGTAATAATCTTTCACCGCATAAGGCGAACCCGCTCGCCCCTTCACAACAGCAGGATGATCACTAACAATACCATATTGAGTATAATCCCCCACCAATGCATGATGAGGTACTCCGGTATACCAAATATGAGTGACACCAAGGTTTTTAATTTCAGCGAGAGCTTTATCTGTAAAATCAGAAAATTTTCCAACACCATTTTCTTTACACGTTCCCCATGGCTTATTGGTCGTATTTTTATTACCAAACAACCGCGTAAAAACCTGATAAACAATCGCTTTATTCTTTAACTGTGTCATTAAACATCCTTGTAAGCCTTTGCATTTACATTACAACACTTTATTTAACTAACTCAACAAACACTGTTTCAGCAGATGCAGAACCTGCACGTTTGGCCTCATTCAATAACTGCAGCGCTTTTTTAATATTTTTATATTTAATTGCACTGGTTATTTGTTGATTATAAAATGCTTCTGTTTCTGGCAGCATGGTACTGTTTGAAACATCAACCGCTGAAACGGGTACTTTTGCTACGGCTTTAGGCATTACAGACGAATCAGCAATTAATGTTTGCCCTTGTGGTACTAATACAAGAGATGATACTTGGTAACTTTTTAATTGTGTTGGCTTAAATGCTAAGTGTAATTGCCCCGTTAATGCATACTCTATTTTAGGATCAGTGACAATAGGACGCGGTAAGCCTAATTCTTCAGCACGCACGCGCTCAGGATGTGGAATGGTTATCGATTCACCTCGATACTTCTCAGGCGAATACACGACCATATAAGGGGTATTCTTTGCTGTCATCGTAAAAGTATGTTGATATGCCGCACGCTGTAATAAATGAGATGATGTTAACGAAAACTTATTTAAATCAATTATTTTTACTGGTTGAAAGTCTGCATTTAACAGCATAACTGTCGGAGCGAATACGTGATCACCGCGAATAAAACTATCTAATGTGACTTGCATTTTTTCAACATGACCGGGTAAAGAAAACCCTGAAAAATAGCTTTTACCATCAGGAAATTGACCAATTTGTGATTGAGCATTAATCGCGACAGAGATATCTGCACCTTGTAACGGTATCCATGAAAATTGAGAATAAGATGTACAACAAGCAGCTTGATTAATCATTGGTGGTATTGTATTCGTCGATACTGCATCGGTATTACTACATCCCATAATACTCAATAGAGCCATAATTAAAACAGTACGTTTTTTTATAATTTTCATATTGTTATCTCCTTGTTATAAAGACAAAAGGCAGCAATTAAGCTGCCTTTAATAAACATATTGTCTTAGAACCAAATTTCAGCTTGGATACCAAACACAACTTGATCTTTCTTATTGGCGTCAGTAATACCGATAGCACCCGCAGCTGCTTCATCAGAGGTGCTAACCCATGTGATGTAAGGTTTAATTTGTGGACGTCCAAAGTAATCAGCATTAACAGTAAAGACAGGTGCAAGCTCTAAGCTATAGAAATTAGTGGCATTATCTTCACGACCCCAATGATTACCATTCACTTTTTCCATCGCATATGAACCCGTCATTTCAACACGGAAATTATTATTTACTTTATAAGTAGGACGGAATGCCGCAATAAAGCGAGTCACTTTATCTTTACCATCAGAAGTCGCCCCCCACTTCATATCTTGTGGTGCCCAGTACGTTAATTCAGAGCCCATCTGCCAGCGATCATTAATATTTAATACACCGTATGATGTTGCAAACCAGGATTTGGAATTTTTCTGCCAATCACCACTCCACTGACCAAAGTTCACACCACGGTTAGACGCCATACCATGACCGTAAGCCAATGCTGTTTGTGTCCAGCCATCTAAGCCGTAGTAATCACGGTTATAAGTAACGGCAAAACCATAACCATCTTTAGCTTGATCACCTGTCAGTTTCTCATCTGCGCGTTTCATGATTTTAGCGTCAAAATCAAAACTACCGCCTAATGCTTTGACATTGTAATAATACAAATTTAATGAATGCACTGTTGTACGATCACCATCAGCAGGACGTGCAGGTTGAAAATCTGGATTTTCCCAGTTAATTCCATGCCCTGCTTCTGGATCAGCAGAGACTAAAGCGATACCCATTTTATTTTCATTGGCTAACGTAGTTTCAAAACCAGCCCCCATTCCTGATGATTGCTTCCAAAACTCACCCGTTAAAATACCAGCCGCACGATTAAAGTAACGACGACCAGCCCAGATTTCAGTACCTTCACCTAAATAAGGTAAATTAGATAAAGCAACGTAAGCTTCTTTAACTTCAAATTGAGCTACTGTATTGGTTTTTTCTGCACCTGGCGAACTGTAATAGTAAGAATCTCCGTTACCGTACTCAGCACGAACAACAAAATCACTCTTAACTCCATTTGAAAATGCTGTTTTCTTTTTAACAGTCAATTCAACTTGGTTAGCACTCTTACCCGACGTGCCAGCTGTTCGATAATCAGGTTTACCGAGTTCAGAGTCAAATGATTGAAAATCAGAATTTGAACGGTAGTTCATTGAACCATAACCATGCACTTCCCAACCATCTGTCAACATTTCAACCGCTGCCTGTGAATCAACCGGTTGAGTCTCTGCTGCAATAACATCAGCATCAACATTATTAGAATCTTGTGTATCTGCAGCAAAAACAGTAGTCGACGTAAGTGCGGCTAATAAAGCTGCTGCGATTGGCATCAATGTGAATTTCATCCATCTGTCCCTTTATGTTTGTAATAATAGGCAGGTGCTGTAGGGCAACCTTTAGGCCTAGTATTCCCTAGAACCATGGACGTAAACATCCTCCTCTTTTAATTATTTATAAGGGTGACATTTAGGGCGTAGAAATATTTCACTTCAATTAGTTGGTGATATTCATCACATTAATGAGGATGATAAGAAATATAAAATTTAGTAGTAAAATAGAAAACAACAATATATATACGAAAAAAATCAGAGATAATTAAATGAAAAAAAAACAAGGCTCGCCATTCCCTTTAGGGGCAACATTATATAATGATGGCTGTAATTTCGCCATTCATAGCCCAGATAAAATTATTTCATTAATTATATTCACGAACGATAATGACTCTTATGAATATAGTTTAAATACTGATGATCAAATTATATATTATCTCTTTATTCCAAATATAAAATCAGCCACAAAATATGGCTATAAAATTACCAACGATAATGGCAATAATCGTCTATTACTCGATCCCTATGCCCATAAACTGAGTAAACCGTTAGAATATCATTACCCTTTAGATGCAGAACAAAGCTGGACACTCTCAAAATCAGTGGTTGTCGATCATGCTTTTGATTGGGAAGACGACACTCCCCCTAATCATCCTATCGAAAAAACAATACTGTTTGAATTACACGCCAAAGGATTTACTCAACAACACCCGACTATTGCTCCCTCTTATCAAGGAAACTATTTAGGATTGTGTCAACCTGATATTATTGATTTTTTCAAACAACAATCTATTACTAGCATTCAATTATTACCCATCATTTCATTTGTCACTGAACCACACTTAATTGAAAATAACTTAACCAATTTTTGGGGTTATAACAGTGTCTGTTTTATGGCCCCTCATCCAAATTATGCAAAAAATGATGCCGTAAAAGAACTTAAACTTATGGTTAAAGAATTGCATCGGCATGATATTGAGGTAATTTTAGATGTGGTCTTTAATCATACGGCAGAAGGTGATAATAATGGCCCATGCTTCCACCTAAAAGCGCTTGATCATGATTATTATCTCCGAAATGAACATGACCAATGTATGAATTATACCGGCTGTGGTAATACGCTTAATTTAACGCACCAAGCAAGCCTTACTCTAGTGCTAGATAGCCTACGTCATTGGGTTAAAGAATATCATATCGATGGTTTTAGATTCGATCTTGCTACAACACTTGGGCGAGATCATGAGAATTTCTCTGCGCACAATGCATTCTTTATGGCTGTCGCTCAAGACCCTATTTTACAAAAGGTAAAACTTATCGCTGAACCTTGGGATATTGGACCTAATGGGTATCAATTAGGAAACTATCCGGATAATTGGCATGAATGTAATGATAAATTCCGAGATATAACAAAAAATTATTGGTTACAACAACCGAATATAGCCAAAAATTTCGCAACACGTCTAATGGGCTCAAGAGATCTATTCAGTGCCAGTCGTTGGCCCCAAAAATTACCTGTTAATTTTATTAGTTACCATGATGGCTTTACGCTTCAAGATCTCGTTTCTTATAACGAAAAACACAATGAAGCTAATGGTGAAAATAATCGTGATGGGCATAGCGATAACCGTTCTAATAATCATGGTATCGAAGGCGAAACAAATAACACTGCTATTTTATTATTACGTGATCAACAAAAACGCAATTTAATGGTATCGCTTTTATTTAGTTTTGGTATTCCTCATTTACTTGCTGTCGATAGTTTATCACATAGCCAACAAGGTAATAATAATGCGTACTGTCAAGATACTCCTATTGGTTGGGCTAATTGGAAATTATCAAAGATAGATACCGCTTTTCAGCAATGGTTAACTGATATTATATCTATCCGTCAGCAACTCATGCCTGATGTTATTCGTGCATTCAGTAATGAAAATAGAACAAAAAATACTATTACTTGGTCAGATGCTAATGGTATACAAATCACGTCTCAGCAATGGGTAGATATCGATCATTTTTCCTTACATATTGATTTATTCAATAATCATGGCGAATTACTCTATTTAATTAACGGAACAAATAATCCACTAACCTTTATTTTACCCAAAGATAATAAATGGAATATAGTTTGTGACACCAGTACCCAGAATATAATTATCGAAGATATTAATGTTTCTTATCTTCAACCTGCACATTCTATGTCTATCTTATATCGCTCAAATTAAATTAATAAATAAATAAATAAAAAATGCCGACGTAATCAAGGTCGGCATTTTTATAACTACTTATCGATTAACTAAACGGTTAACTAAACAATTAACGCAGCAAAGGATTCATAAGGTTGTAATAACAGTTTATTAGTAAACTGCACATGTGGCTCATAGTTATTAATTAACGTTTCTAAGCCGCAATGCGCTAAAGCGTCAGGTAAAATAATCTCTACGGTCTGATCACTAAAGTTATTCATTACGACTATTTGCTGATGATCGTCTTCTCGTATGTAAGCAAAGACTTGCTCATGCTGCTCTAATAGTGGTACAAACCGCCCCCCCACAATCAACGGAAATGCTCGTCGCAATTCAATAAGCCGTTGATAATGATAAAAGATAGACTGCGTGTCATGCAGTGCCGCATCCACATTGATTTCTGGATAATTAGGGTTTACCTTAATCCACGGTTGTGACGTTGAAAAACCCGCATAATCTGAACTATCCCATTGCATTGGAGTACGGGCATTATCGCGGCTATTTTCATGCACAGCGGCTAGCATCGTTTCTTCAGACACACCATTTGCAGTGCGCTCGTGATAAAAATTCAAGGTTTCAATATCGCGATAATCATCAATAGAATCAAACGCAACATTGGTCATACCAATTTCTTCACCTTGATAAATATAAGGTGTACCCTTCATAAAATGTAACGTTGTTGCCAACATTTTTGCAGATTTAACCCGATATTGCCCTTCATCACCATATTTTGACACAATGCGAGGTAAGTCATGGTTATTCCAAAACAGAGAATTCCAACCTTCATTCTCTAATTCAACCTGCCATTTGGTTAACACTTGCTTTAATGCTGGCAGATTAAAATCAATAGGTTGCCACTTGTCACCATTTCCCCACGTTAATGTAATATGCTCAAATTGAAATACCATGGATAATTCATTTCGTTGCTCAGCACTAAATAGTTTTGCAATTTCAGGCGTTGCTCCCCATGTTTCACCTACCGTTAATAACGATTTATCACCAAAAGTAGACTGACTCATTTTCTGCAATAATGGGTGCAAGTTAGGACCATTACCTGTAATACCTTTATCGACTTCTTTACCAATTAAATCAATAACATCTAATCTAAAGCCACCAATGCCTTTATCTATCCACCAATTCATCATATCAAATACCGCTTGATGAACCGCAGGGGTTTCCCAATTCAGATCTGGCTGACGCTTTGAGAATAAATGATAATAATACTCGCCTGATGGCTCATCGTATTGCCAAGCACTGCCACCAAAGAGTGAGCCTTGATCATCAGGGGGTGTACCATCTGCATTAGGTTTTCGCCATACGTAATAATCTCGATATGGATTATCAATCGATGATTGAGCAGCAACAAACCATGGATGTTCATCTGAAGTATGGTTGACCACCAAATCCATGATGATTCGAATTCCTCGATATTTGGCTTCATCTAACAACTGCAGCATATCAGCCATAGTGCCAAATTCAGGCGCAATATCTTGATAATCAGAGATATCATAGCCGTTATCATCCATTGGTGAACGATAAACAGGCGATAACCAAATCACATTAATCCCTAAGTTTTGTAAATAATCTAACTTAGAAATAATGCCCTGAAGATCACCGATACCGTCATTATTTGAATCACAAAAACTACGGGGATATATTTGATAAACAACGGCATCATGCCACCAATTTGTTAATATACTCATGATTGTCACTTCCTATCACTGTATCCGTTATGCTGGATTAGGTATGAATCGATAAAATACGGTTGCTAATGGTGGTATAACCATCGAGATTGAATCAGAGAGACCATGACTGCCTTTTGCTTCAGTTTTAATTGTTGTAATCAGTGAATAATCACTGCCACAATATAAAGCATCATCAGTATTTAATATCAGTTCATATGTCCCCTCTAACGGTACACCAATTCGATATTGTTCTCTTGGAACCGGTGTAAAATTAGACGCAACCAATACCTTATTTCCGACAATATCAAAACGTTCATGCACTAATAAACTGTCGTCAGCCGCATCACCAATTCGCCATTCAAACCCAGAAGGATCACAATCTAATTGGTATAGCGCAGGGTAAGAGCAATACATATGATTTAAATCTTTAACTAACTGCTTCATCCCCTGATGACGTGCAAATTGCAGTAAGAACCATTGCAATTGATCATCATGATTCCATTCAGCCGTTTGACCAATTTCCGTTCCCATGAAATTTAATTTTTTGCCAGGCTGACCGTACATATAGCCTAAATATGCCCGTAAATTTGCCGTTTGTTGCCACTCATCACCCGGCATTTTATTCATTAATGAACCTTTACCGTAAACCACTTCATCATGTGAGAGTGATAAAATATAGTTCTCACTAAAGGCATAAAGTAACGGCATCGTAATGGTATTATGATGATAACAACGATAAATAGATTCTTCTTTTATATAAGCTAAACTGTCATGCATCCAGCCCATATTCCATTTAAACCCAAAACCTAAGCCACCTAAATTTGTTGGCTTAGAGACGCCAGGAAAAGCGGTAGATTCTTCAGCGATCATCATCGCATTAGGGTAATGGGCATAAATTTTTTCATTGATCCAACGTAATAAACTAATGGCATCATAATTATAATTACCGCCATCAGCATTAGGGATCCACTCGCCGTCATTACGGGAATAATCTAAATACAACATCGATGCCACAGCATCAACACGTAAGCCATCAATATGGAAATGCTCAAACCAAAATAACGCATTTGAAACTAAAAATTGACGCACATGATCACGCCCATAATCATAAATGTAGCTTTTCCAATCTTGGTGCCAACCTCGACGAGGATCGGGGTCGTTATAAAGTGCAGTACCATCAAAGTTAGCAAGGCCATGCTCATCGGCCGGAAAATGGGCAGGAACCCAATCCAACACAACACCCAGCCCTGCTTGATGGCATTGATCAATGAAATATTTAAAATCATCAGGCGAACCAAATCGGCTTGTTGGTGCAAATAAACCAATCGGTTGATAGCCCCATGAACCATAAAATGGATGCTCGGAAACCGGCATTAACTCTAGATGGGTATACCCCATTTCAGTTATATATGGGATCAATGTTTCAGCCAATTCACGGTAGGTGTAAAAATCACCATTCTCGTGACGTCGCCAAGAGCCGATATGCAACTCATAAAAAGACAATGGTTGCTGATGTTTTGCGGTTACTGGCCGTGTTTGCCATTTCTCATCTTGCCATTGATAACAAGATTGTTGATAGGTTAATGAACAAAACGACGGATACTGCTCGGCATAATATCCCCAAGGATCCGTCTTATCTGGCAATTGATTACCATACTGATCGCTTAATTGATATTTATAGCGTTCACCGGCTTTTAGATTAGGGATGAATATTCCCCATAAGCCACTGTCAATATTAGGCTGCTGCAATCGTGTTAATTGGCACTCTTTAGCATGCCAACCATTAAAATCACCAATAACAGCAACAGTGGATGCATGAGGGGCATACACTAAAAAACGAACACCAGAAACAAGTGCACCATCAATCGTAACGTCACGAAATTGAGCCCCCATTTCGTTACACATCGCAGCAGGATCACGTAATAACGCTGCGCAAGGTAATAAAGTTACTATTTGATTTAAATCACAGTAAGCAGCCCTTTCGAGCTGCTGTAAATTATCACTGTGAGAAGTCACAGATAAATTCATATAATCCGTTACCTTAATCTGCTTTATGACTAGCTTTCTCGCGAGCTTGATTTAAACGCTGAGTTAACCGTTTAATCGTATCTCGAGTGAAAATATCGTCTAAATTTGTTGATAACTTACGACGCCAGTTTGGATATTCATTGACCGTACCAGGAATATTGACAGGCTTATCCATTTCTAACCAATCTTCTAATTGCAAGCTTAATAATGCACTAGAACTTCCCGCTAAATGAACTTGCATAGCCTCACTTAATACACGATCCATCGGAACATAAGCTGCATCTAAACCAACACCTTCAGGTAAATTCCCATGCCAATTAAGACTATTTAGAATATTTTGCTTACTCTCTGCACGAGAATTAAATAACTGGGCTAATTGGTCACTGTTTGGATAAAGTCCAAGTTCTTTACCCATTTTAAGATCATCACAATGCCAAAAGCCCCGAAGCGTTGGCATATCATGAGTGCACAGTGCAGCCATTGATTGCGGTGCATAATGTTCTGGTGAATAAAAACCCCCATCTTCGGCGGTTTCAAAGAAAAAGACTTTATAAGAATGAACACCTGCGGTAGCCAGTTTTTCAATGATTTCATCAGGTACCGTACCTAAATCTTCACCGATAACAGTACATTGGTGGCGGTGACTTTCTAGTGCAAGAATTGCCATCATGTCATCAACAGGGTAATACATATAAGCGCCCTGTTGAGCTGTTTCGCCTTTAGGGATCCACCATAACCGTAATAAACCTAAAACGTGATCAATACGCAATGCCCCACAATTACGCATATTTGCACGTAATAAATTAATAAAAGGCAGATAAGCAGTTTGCTTTAACACTTCAGGGTTTAATGGTGGAAGTCCCCAGTTTTGACCTAGAGGACCTAAAATATCAGGTGGCGCGCCAATACTAACATCTTGACATAACGCACCATGATCCGCCCACGTCTCAGCGCCAGAATCACAGACACCAACAGCTAAATCACGGTACAAACCAAGGACCATTTCTTTTTCATTGGCTAATTCATGTACTTCAGCTAGTTGTATATCAGCTAACCATTGCAGGTACATATATAATTCAACTTGCTCATATTCTTGAGCAATAAAATCTTGTACTGCTTGATTGCCAAAATGACGATATTGCTGAGGGAAAACAGGCCATCCCCATACATCATCGTTCTCTTGCTTTAAATGAGCATGTAATGCATCGAACGTTGCTTGATGTAATAAGCTCTCACCACCGTCAGAAACAAACTGTAAAAATTGCTTTGATCTTGCGGTATGTTTATCAAGATGACGGGTAGCAAATGTTTGATATAACAGCGGTAATACAGCCATTTTTAATGATGACACTTCGCTGTAATTTACCCAACAAGTATCACGAACTGCACTTAATCGTTGTTGAAATTCTGCACTGCCCACTAACTGCTGAGCTTTATCATTTTGAGCAAATTCAGCCACTGAGCTAACATCAATATAAAGCAGATTTAACCAACGACGAGATGACGGACTATATGGACTTGCACCCTCTGGATTAGCTGGAAAAAGAGAATGTATTGGATTTAAACCAACAAAATCCCCGCCAGCATTAGCTACATCAATAACCAATTGTTTTAGGTCACCAAAATCACCAATACCCCAGTTATGACTAGTGCGAATAGAATATAGTTGAACGCTAGTTCCCCATATTTTTTTATCATCTAATAACGGTTGTTGTTTATAGCAAGTTGTCGGTGCAACAATAAGCGTCATTAAATACGGTGATTTACGACGTTTACGCATTAATTCAAACTGGTGATAACCACAGGCTAATTCAGGTAGTGAAAATGTTAATGTGCCACCTTCAGAGCGCATATCACTCACTAATTGCGACTGTAACCAACCTTCAAAAACTTCACCGCTTTCTGCGATTAAACGCCAACTAAAATCGCTCACTCTAGCGCTAGCACCTAATTGCAACTCAATGTGGATAGCCTCACCACTACGAACAACTTTTACATCAGCTAAAACTTCAACGCGATTATGTTTACCACTTGACTCTAATAGCACTTCATCATTACGCACGTCATATCCTAACGCGGTTAATAAATGACGTAACGTTTCGTCTGCAACTGGGGTTTCCTCCCCCCAAGCACTAATATAACTATCAGCAATTCCCGCAGCTTTTGCCACTTGTTTTAATACTTGGCTATCTTTCATTGTTTTCTCCATAAGCGGCAATTACTTCCACTACGATGCGATTTGTTATGATCAAATTATTAAAAATTTAATCAACTAAAAATAAAGAATATAAAATAATAAAAAAAATAATTAGCATTGATGCCAAATCTGGCATCAATGCAGAATTAATATTACTTAGGCAATGCAGTTAAATGCCAAATATTATTTACATAATCACGAATACTTCTGTCTGAACTAAACTTACCCACTAATGCGGTATTTAAAATGGTCTTTTTAACCCACTGAGTTTGGTCGCGATATTCAGCATCAATACGATTATGTGCATTCACATAGTCAGCAAAATCAGCAAGAACTAAATATGGGTCACCACCCTCTAATAAGTTATGACGAATATTTGAAAATGCCGCGCAATCCGTAGCATCAAATTCATTATTATCCAATAAATCAATCGATGCTTTTAATAGACTATTTTGCTCATAATAGGTATGGGGGTTATAACCCTCAGCTTTTAGTTTTTCGACATCATCAACTAATAAACCAAAGATAAAGATATTGTCATCACCTACTTCTTCACGGATCTCAACATTGGCACCATCCATCGTACCAATCGTTAATGCACCATTAAGTGCTAATTTCATATTACCCGTACCAGACGCTTCTTTACCAGCTGTTGATATTTGTTCTGATACATCTGCCGCAGGAATAATAATTTCAGCCAAGCTAACGCGATAATCCGGCACAAAAACCACTTTCAACTTACCATTTAAGCGAGGATCGTTATTTACTTTATCGGCAACTTTGTTAATGGCATAAATAATGTCTTTTGCTAAAGCATAACCAGGCGCTGCTTTTGCCGCAAAAATAAATACGTGAGGATGCATATCAAATGTTGGATCATTTAATAAACGATGGTAAAGCGATAATATATGTAATAAATTTAAATGCTGACGTTTATATTCATGTAGTCGTTTAATCTGTACGTCAAAAATAGCATTAGTATCTAATTCAATATCAAGATTTTCAGCAACCCAGTCAGCAAAACGTTGTTTATTTTGTTTCTTAATTTTAGCAAAACGTTGTTGAAATTTAGTATCCGTTGCAAACTGAGCAATAGCTTCTAATTGCTCTAAATGAGCAGGCCATTCAGTACCTATTTTTTCACTGATTAAAGCTGATAATTGTGGATTACAATATTTAAGCCAACGGCGAGGCGTAATTCCATTGGTCACATTTTGTAAGCGTCCAGGAAATAGTTCATCAAACTCTGGAAATAAATCACGTTTTACTAATTCAGAGTGAAGCGCTGCCACACCATTAACAGCATAAGTACTTGCCACACAAAGATTCGCCATACGAACCATTCGCGATTGACCTTCAGCAATAATAGAAAGCTTACGTTTTATTTCATTATTACCCGGCCATTTAGCTTCAACCTGAACCATTAGACGATGATTTATTTCAAAAATGATTTCTAAATGACGAGGTAATAATTCACCAATTAAAGCTTCACTCCATGTTTCTAATGCTTCTGGCAATAAGGTGTGATTAGTATAAGCAAATGTTTTTGAAACAATTGCCCATGCATCATCCCAACTTAGTTTATGGTCATCTAATAACACTCGCATCAACTCTGGAATAGCAATTGTTGGATGGGTATCGTTAAGCTGTATAGCCTCAAATTTTGATAATGAATTAATTTCATGACCATTTTTAAGATGACGACAAATAATATCAGCAATAGAACAAGCACAATGAAAATATTGTTGTGTTAAACGTAACACTTTACCTTGATCATGATTATCATTTGGATACAGTATCTTAGTTACATTACCTGCCGCAATTTGCGTTTGCTGTGCGCCAACATAATCACCATCACTAAACTTAGCCAAGTTAAACGGTACAGGCGCTCGACATTCCCATAAACGTAACGGAAATACCGATTGGTTTTGATAACCAATAATAGGTAAATCCCACGCAATGCCTTGTAATGTGACGGCAGGATTCCAGCGGCGGTGCTGCTGTCCTTCATCATCAGTATAAGAGCTAACATCACCATATAAACCAACAAATTGATTCAATTCTGGGCGTTGAACTTCCCACGGATAACCCTCTGCTTCACGCCATGCATCGGGAAATTCGATTTGATGACAATCAAGAAATGACTGTTGAAATAACCCATATTGATAATGTAAACCATAACCAACAGAAGGAAACTCTTGAGCTGCTAATGAATCCATAAAACACGCAGCTAAACGACCTAAACCACCATTACCTAAGGCTGGATCTCGTTCTTGTTCTAATAAATCAGTTAACTGAAAACCAAGTTCAGTAACGGCTTCATTAATTTCTTCATATAGACCAAGACTAATTAAATTATTGCCCGTTAAACGACCAATTAAAAATTCTAGTGAAAAGTAGTTAATACTACGAGTTTTTGCATTAGCAACACGCTTTTCTGTTTCAAGTAAATTGCCAGTACTAATTTCAGCAAGTGCTTTACCTACAGCTAAATACCAATGTTTATCGCTGGCAGTTTCAATATTTTGAGCATAAGTAGTCACTAAATGTTTTTTAACTGAAGCCTTAAATGAGGCTTTATCAAATTGTTGTGTTTGACCACGCTTTTTCATTATTATGTCTCACTGTAAGATTTAATTGATTGGTATCTATGCTGCACTGATTCAAATAATGAAACATCATCCTAATAAAAGGATTATGGGGATGAGAATAAAGGGCGTAGGAAAAATATTGGTAGTCGGCGAGTAAAAATTCGGCACTTCATCCGTATATTATGTGAGAGAGCTCAAATTTATAGGGATGAGAAGAGTCAGAATGATAAGAGATCTTGTTTGTATCGTACTGAAGGTTAAAGTAAGCACCAAGAATAATACGTTTATCGTATATATTCCTATTTCTAGCCTTAAATGATGGATCTTTAAAGAGCTTAATTATGTGGATACCTTCTAAACTTACTCGCCCAGCACGATTACATAACGCGATTTTACGGCCTCGCCTCCTTGAAAGTCTTAACCAAGCCAATAATTATCGATTAGTCCTGTTTCGATCGCCTGCAGGTTATGGCAAAACGACAATGGCAGCGCAATGGTTAAAAGATATTCCACATACTGGTTGGTTTAATATTGATGAAAACGACAATGAAAGCTTTCGTTTCGTTAATTATTTTCTCCAAGCAATAAATAAAGCCACCAATAATAGCTGTTTAAAAACCCAAGCAATGGCCGAGCGCCGTCAGTTTGCTTGTATTACGACATTAATCAATGCACTTTTTGCTGAATTAGCCGATTATCAAGAAATATGTTACATCGTATTAGATGATTATCATGTTATTAATGATGACAGTATTCATGAAGGAATGCGTTTTTTCTTAAAGCACATGCCTGATAATATTACACTTATTGTCACCAGCCGTACTATTCCACCATTGGGAACAGCAAATTTACGTATTCGTGATTTATTACTTGAAGTTGATCATGATAGCCTTGCTTTTGATGAAGAAGAAACCCAACGGTTCTTCCATCAACGAGTGCCCGATCATGTTGAGAGTCAATTACTGAGCAACTTAAGACAGCAAGTTGAAGGTTGGCCATCTGCATTACAACTTATCGCTTTGCATGCAAAACAAAAACCTAATTTATTAGCAGATTCAGCACACTCATTAGTGAATTTTAATCGTAGCCATTTATGGGATTACTTAGCTGAAGAAGTTTTTGATCAATTAAGTGAAGACATTAAAGATTTCTTATTACATTGTTCAATATTAGACATATTTAATGCTGAATTAATTACCGAATTAACCGGACGATCTGATGCTTTAGCAATGTTAGAAACACTTAACCGCTTTGGCCTATTTTTAACGCCATTAGAAGGTGATAATAATTGGTATCGTTTTCATAATTTATTTGCTGAATTTTTACGTCATCAACGTTATGCGACAATCCCTCAGCAACGAAATAAATTACATGAAAGTGCCGCCAAAGCATGGATAAAACAGCATAATTATCAACAGGCACTTATTCATGCGCTTAAGAGTGAGAATCAACCACTGTTAACCGATCTGTTATCTGCTCATGGCTGGAGTATGTTCCATCAAGGTGGATTAAATTTACTTGAAAATGCCATTGAAAAACTCAATCAAGACATTTTATTTGGCTCGCCACGTTTATGTTTATTAAAAGCATGGCTCGCACAAAGCCAACACCGTTATAATGATGTGGGTGAGCTATTATCACAAAGTGAAACTGAACTAATATCTCGCGACTTAACGCTGGATGATGCCATTCAAGGTGAATTTAATGCATTACGGGCACAAGTTGCGATTAATCAAAGTAAACCACAACAAGCACTCAAATTAGCAGAACAGTCCTTAGGACAACTACCTGCAACGACTTATCGCAGTCGTATTGTTGCAACATCGGTCATTGGTGAAGTTCATCATTGCTTAGGAAATTTAACCCAAGCGTTATCTATGATGCAACAAACTGAAAAGATGGCACGTCAATATCATTTCTATCATCAAGCGTTATGGGCCTTACTTCAACAATCTGAGATTCTTATTGCTCAAGGCGCTATTCACCATGCTTTTGAATTATTAGAAAACGCCACTAAACTCATACAAGAACAGCATTTACAGCAAGTTCCATTACATGAATTTACGTTACGCTTAAAAGCACAGATTTTATGGTGCTGGCATCGTTTAGATGAATCAGAACAATGCACGCATAAATGTATTGAAATTTTAACCCCATTTGATAAATCAAAATCATTACATGCTTATTCTATGCTCGCAAGAATTGCAATATCTCGAGGTGAATTAGATAAAGCAACCCGCTATCTTGATATATGCCATGATTTAGTCAAAAACACCTCATATCATATTGATTGGTTAGCAAACCATGATTTTAGTTGTCTTCTATATTGGCAAGCTAAAAACGATACTGATGCCATCAAAGAATGGTTAAAAAACATCACACTACCAAAATCATACTGTAATCATTTTCAACAATTGCACGCCCGTAATATTGTCAGAGCTTATCTTCTATTAAAAGAAACAGATCAAGCGCAGCAGTTACTTAACACCATGCAACAACATTGTATTGAACATGATTTGCATACAGATCATCATCGCAATGCAATAATTCAAACAGTACTATATAAACAAGCAGAGCAACCACAACAAGCCTTAACCACCTTAAATGAAGTGCTTACTGTCAGCAATAATTCAGGGATGATCAGTGATTTTTTATGTGTCGGTGATGATATCAATACATTACTCCAAACGCTGGTTGAACATAAAAAATTAGACGAATTAACACTACACCGTTGCCAATATTTATTACGGGAAATGACCAGTAAAGAACGGGCTCGGGTTGTACATTTTGATGAGAATTTTGTTGATAAGCTATTAGCATTACCCAATATTCCTGAACTTATTCGTTCTAGCCCACTCACACAACGAGAATGGCAGGTTTTAGGGCTCATCTATGCGGGTTATAGCAATGAACAAATATCAAATGAACTTGATGTCGCCGCCACAACGATTAAAACTCATATTCGTAATTTATATCAAAAATTAAATATTATTAATCGTCATCAGGCCATTGAAACTGCTGAAAGTTTATTAAAACTGATCGGATTAGCAGCATAAAAAAATCCTAGCAATAATCACCTATTGCTGGGATTTTCACTTTTTCACTTACCGTTAGTTGTTATCAGCTAAAACCAAAAGAAAACTAAGCCTTAACGGTATAAAACACATGACTTTCTAATCCGGATCCCATTGCTATTGTATAAGTAGACGTGTTTTTAGCGACACACGCCCCACTCCAGAAATCAAACCAATCTGTCGCATATTCTGCCTCTAATAAAATCTCTTGCTCGGCATCATCAATATAATTAAACGCAAAATATAGCTGTTGCACTGAGCCATCAGTCAATGGCAAGGCTAATTCTGCGGTTGTTAACCTTAAATCTTTAAATACTGCGGCTTGTTGCGTTAATTGTTGACGATGAACTAATCGTAAAAAACTCTGCTGAGCAAAACTATTCCACTGCGCTAATGGATCACCTGATAATAATAAGCCACCAGCCGCTAATAATGCGTCACGATGAAAGAGATAACTGTGGTGATCTGTTTTTTGATTCACAAGATCAACAAGCGTCGCGCAATCAGGATCAATATGCCACAAACTCAAATGTTGCCAGCTACGATAAAATGTCTCTTGCGCGATTTGACTAAAGCGATGATCATTACGCTCAACATCATCAGAAACGCGCATCGCATCCACTAAACCAAGTGATGGCCACATTGGCGCATTACACCCTAATAACCAAGCCGTTCCCGCCCCTTTTGCAATCGCTTCCATTCCCAAACGATAAGCAGTAACCCCCGTACAATCACGTTGATAACGCTGCCCTTTCAACGTACCCCAATAATTAGCATCAAGCTTAAACAGTTCGACGCCCCATTCTTCACGCATTGTTTTTACTACGTGAGTTAAATGCGCTTGAACTTGTGGGTGAGAAGTATCAAGAATATACCAAGGCGTACACCGCCAACCGCCATAGGTTACTGTTTCTGCTTTTAATAATTCACCATTATGATGACGAACAAACCACTCGGGATGCTGTTTAAAAATAGTTGAACTTGGCTCTGCAATAAATGGAGCAAGCCATATAGCTGGTTTTTTCCCTTGCTGTTTGATATTAGCGATAACCGTTTTAATACCATTCGTAAAACGATCTGACGGTGTTAACCAATCCCCCATGTAAGCCTGATAACCATCATCAAGTAATACCCACTCAATGGCAGAATTGTCACCGTCCATTCGGCTTACATTTGAATCAATATCTTGTGCGGAAACCCCAGCATAATAGGCATACCATGAGCACCAGCCTATCGGAGATGCAAGCTGCTGATTTCGTTTAGGGTGATTAACATTAATTGCTTGTGCAAAAAGCTGATATACCTCATCAAGGCTAGTTCCTACGATGGTAATGATATTTTCAAGGGCTAATAGATCAGACTCATCAACTTGGCATTGGCAAGACTCACCATCAATAAACGCATGCACCGCTTGATCATGAATTTCAAAATACCCCGCAAAACGACGGCATGATGTAAATCCAAATAACGTGAATGTCTTATTTTGTTCAATAACAAGATAGTTATAGTAACGATTGGGCGCATCTTGCGGATAAATACGGTATTCACTATTGTTATCAGGGCAACGGCCAATCGCAACAGGTTGATCAATCGTACCGCCTGTTTGGGCTAACATTTGAAAACCATCGCCAATAATCGTTTCGGTGCCTTTATAAGGGAAAGTAAACCGTCCAACTCGTATATAAGAACTTAATATCTGTGAGTGATTATCTAACTGATAACAAGGAAGAAGCTGCTCATGCTGCAAAGAAATCACAATTTGTGCCGCAGGTTGGAAAACAATAGCATTTAGAATACAGGACATCTTATAACTTCAAGAATAATAAAGGATTATCCACTTTACCCGTACTGTACCCCTACAAAATGAGATCGTTTACACAAATTAAAGATCTCAGCGCAAGTGGATAATCATATTCTTTTATTTCTGAGGCTTACCAATAAATGCCACCACAACTTTATCCGCGCCTAACTGACGGCTAAAGGCATAACCTTGTTGTTGTGGTAATTGATTGTGAACACCGGCTCCAACCGCAGGATGTCGCTGACGAAATTGCCCGACAGTTTGCCAATGCTTAAGTAAATCTTGCTGATCACCATTCAAATTCCACACCATATCAGAGCGTGTTCCTTGATGAAAATCATCGGCATAAGGCCCTAAATCTCGTCCAACCTCATCACCATAAAAAACTTGAACGGCACCAGGGCTTAACAATAGCGCATTGGCAGCACTTTTTTGCATATCAAACGAGCGATAACGACTAAAAAACAATTCTGTATCATGTGAGGAGATATAACTCGTCATATTAAAATCAAGAGATTGTTCAAGCTGCTGACTATAATCTTGATAAATATCTTTCATTTGTGAGAAACACACCGCAGCTTGGTCCATTTTCTTTTGTAGATCAAAATTAATTAACGCATCAAAACCATCGTTATAATAAGGACTACGATATGCTCCATGTCCCCATACTTCTCCCATCATCCAAAACGGTGCACTATTTTTATTATTATGCTTATTTTTCTTACGCCATTGCGTTAAGTCTTTAGTTGCTTGCTGTTTTAACCGCCGCCAAACTTCACCATCCACATGTTTTACTGTATCAACGCGAAAACCATCAATACCAAACCGTTTAACCCAATCTGTTTGCCACTCTATTAGATAATCACTCACGGTAAAATTCGGTATTACTTTGACTCGAGTATCAGGATTATCGAGTAGCCATTTTGGCGGTATTACTTTGTTTTTCGATTCAGTAAGAAAATCAGGTAATCCGGCCAATGCCATAGTGATATCACTACTTCCGGGAGCCGGATAATCAGGCAACCCAGCACGAACCCAATCTTTACCCCACCATAGACGCCACTGATCACTCTTATAATCAATCAACTGATTATAACTATGCCAATTTTGATCGTGCGTTGGCTGCCAATCGCCCCAATGCTTAGGTAATTGTTCTTGATTCACAACATTTAACTTATCAAGTTGTAAATCAGCTAATGTTGCGTATCCAGCATGATTAATCACCGCATCTAGCAGTACTTTTATTCCACGCTTATGTGCTTGAGTCACTAATTCTTTAAATACAGCTTCATTACCTAAATTAACATCTATTTTAGTAAAATCACGAGTCCAATACCCGTGGTAAGCATAAAATGGAAAAGAGCCACTATCACCTCC
This sequence comes from Photobacterium carnosum, assembly GCF_021236965.1. NCBI lineage: Bacteria > Pseudomonadati > Pseudomonadota > Gammaproteobacteria > Vibrionales > Vibrionaceae > Photobacterium > Photobacterium carnosum. Next base: position 141,646 of record NZ_WMDN01000001.1, read on the forward strand.
TCCGACAAAACCATGCACTTGTTCAACAATAGGAGAAAGCCAAATAACATTAGTTCCAAGACTTTGGATATAATCTAATTTATTAATTACACCCTGTAAATCACCGCCATGAAACGTTCCTACTTCCTGTTTACCATCCTTATGACGACCATAACTATGATCATTTTGACGGTCAGCATTATTAAAACGATCTAACATCACAAAATAAATATTAGCATTTCGGTAATTAAACGGCTCTGGTATAGACACTGACAATGGCTCTAATAACACTAACCCTGCACTATTCGTTGCAGGCGTTAACTCTACCTTTCCATTTTTAACTACGACATTTTGTTGCGTAAAAACTTCACGTAATGTTGTACCATCTTGATATGTACTCGCTAAATTTATTGTTACTGGACCACCATGATAACTATCACAACTCACAGGGGGAATAGGACGTTTAAATACGCTCTTTGCGTGTTTTTTAGGTATACGTTTTATTCGTACTGTTTGTAATTTAGCGTCATATTCAAATGCATAATCTCCGCTAAATCGAATAGTCAAAGGCAAAACCGTTGGCACTGAACACCCTAAATTTAATGGTTGATTAAACCGTACTTTAGTAGCGGTAGGTTGTTGACAATCTTGATTAATCCCTTCTATTTTTAATTGATATTTATCTTTAACCAATGGCACTTCTAATATCGTTTGTTGAGATAATGGATAATCACGGCTTGTCGTGGTAGTAGAAAGCGTTAAAGATGGCGTCGCCAATACCACACTGCTTGATAAAGCGGAACAAACCACAGCAAATAACATATTAACTTTCATATAAGATCCCTAAAGCACAAGCCCTTTACCCATAAGATAAAGAGCTCTACAGATGATTTTATTGCATTTATTTTATTGAAGGGCAGGTAAACCTTGTGAGCGAACATTTCCTCGTGGCATAACAAATACCGCAGGAGTCCACGCAGGAACAGTTAAGACAGTTCCCTCAACGGTTGTACCCTTTGCCAAATCAGATTTATATTTTTCACTTGGCTCAAAACCTGTAGCGCCAATATCAACCGATTGACTTTCAGGGCTCGCATTAATCACAATCGCCATTGCATCAAGTGTTGAATCAATATCTTCCAACCCATTGCCATTATTAATGGTCATAACAATCAAGCCTGGTTTTTGATCTACGCCCGTATTATGGAATGCCACTCGATTAATCACTTCGAATCCTGTACCTAATGTTATTAAAGGGTAGCTCTGACGTAAGTTGGTAAGATCGAGATAATAATCCAACATTTGTTGAATCTCTTTGCTATTTGGTTTTGCATTGGCTCCACTACCATCAATAACTTGCTCAATAATATTATAGTTATCACCGTCTTTATCTTTACGTGGTAAACCTTTATTCCAGTTGTTATCTTGCAAGGTAAAATCAACGTTATTATACCAATCACCAGAATCGTAAGAGTCTCTTTGCATTGATTTAGAACGTAATATCTCAGATCCCATCTGAGTAAATGGTACGCCTTGGCCTAACATTGCCGTTGCTAACGATACCGCTTGCATACGAACACGTTGACTCGCGCTAACGCCATAAGGGATCTTGTATTGTTGGTTATCCCATAATGTTTGGTTGTCATGCTTAGAGACATAGTTTTGAATTTCAGTAGGATCTTTTGCATATCCTGCGGGTTGACCGTTGTAATCAAGTTGATCACCTCGAATACGTTGACCTTGTGCATTCTCAAATTGGAACGCCTTTAGATTACCGGCCATGCCTAAGCGTACTAAATCCGCTGCATGAAATGCGGTTGCTTTACTGGTTGTGCTTATCTTATTTGGTTGAACATAAGCGCCATTACCGAAACCTTGGTTTTCTCGCAGTGCATTGCCACCATCAAATGGACCGCCACCTCGAACGGCATCACGAAGACGATCAGAGAAACTACCGATCCCCGTTCCAGCTAAATGAGCCTGCGTTGCTTGTATAAATAAACGATCATTAGCAACCTCGCCAAAATTCCACCCTTCACCGTAAAAATATGTTTGAGGATCCACGGCTTGCACAGCATGTAATGCATCTTCCATTTGTGCTAGTGGATGGTGCCCCATTAAATCAAAACGGAATGCATCAATTTTATAATCTCGTGACCATACCACCAATGAATCTTTAATCAGCTTCGCCATCATCGCGTGTTCTGGTGCAGTATTAGAACAACAAGTGGAATTTTCTACTGCCCCCGTTTTAGGATTTAAGCGGTTGTAATACCAAGGAACTATCTTATCAAGTACCGACGTTTCACTTACTGGACCTGCAGAATTAGTGTGATTGTAAACAACATCCATCACTACATTCATCTTAATATCTTGCTTAACCGCTTTAATCATTTCTCGCATTTCTAAAATACGTGTTTTACCTTCCGCATTTGTTGCATAAGATCCTTCAGGCACAGTGTAATGAAAAGGATCGTAACCCCAGTTAAAGCTATCAGTTTCCGATATGAGTCGATTAAGTATCTGTACTTTAGGATTCTTTTCATTATCACCATTTTGCTCACGAGTCAGTACTTCAGCGATGGTTAAATCACTACTACAATCACCACTAAATAATGAGCTAGCAACGTTGGGATTAACCTTGCATAACGTAGAGAAAGGTTGATCGATATTAGCAACTTGTTGTGGATCTTCATTAATGGTCGCAATATCAAAAATAGGTAATAAATGTAGATGCGTTACGCCATTCTCGCTCAATTTTTTAAGATGGTTAACCGGAATAGAATCAGCCTGAGTAAATGCTTTAAACTTACCGCGATACGCTTCTTTAGTGGATTGATCATACGCACTAAAATCACGCACATGAGCTTCATAAATCACAAAAGAACTTGGATTAGATTGATCTCTTGGACGCGCTAATTCATCCCACCCTTCAGGCTTTAACCTTGGATCATTTAGATTAACAACTTGGCTGTACTTAGAGTTCATCGCCAAACTTAATGAATAGGGATCGGTCACTTGGTATTGCTCAACATTGCCGGATACCGGGTGGAACACATTAACTAAATATCGATAATACGTCCCATTTTTTGCTTTATCGGTAATGGAAGACCACACACCTGATTGCGGATCGAAATCCATCTGCAATCGTCCCAGCTCTTTCTTTTCATTATTAAATAAAACCAGAACAATATTTTGCGCAGTCGGTGCCCATAATTTAAATTGCACGCCATTGTCAGTAATCGTTGAGCCTAATTGTTCTGATTGCGCTTTAGATGCAAACAGTTGATCAAGCGCACCAGCTGATTGAACTTTGGTACCCGCTAATACTGTGCCTTTTTTATCGACGGCTAACACAATATTTTCAGCTTTCACAATGGCTCGCATATCAACATCATTAGGAATGGTATAAGCCTGTTGACCCGCAAGATACGGGAAGCGTGCTTGTTGTTGTCCCGTTAATGTCGCAGGTTTTAATACAATGTAATCCGCAGTATATTGATAATTATCATTTGGTTTAATATCCCCTTTTAATGACACATACATACGAACTTGGGCAGCACCACTCGCACCATTCCACACTAATGTATTTGTACCAATAAGGTGAGCTTCCGCATTCGCAATACCAGACATCGCAATAAAGGCTTGTTCACGAGAATCCTTCGCCTTGGTATCTCCTGCAATATACGATGCGGTACGATCAGGTATTTGAGTAAAATCTAATTGAACATTACCACCTAGTGGATTAGATAAGTTGTCATCTCGCACAATGAAATTAATACAATTACTCTTACCGTCTTTAAGATTAATCTTCCAATATGGCCCTAAGTTATCAACGCCTGTTGGTGTATTCTGGCTATTATCCCATGCCCCATTCACCATGTTACTTGCGGCGCGATCACACTGATCATTATTCCAAATGTGAAGGCTATAATTAGCAAAATTATTACTGCGGGTTGTTCCTGATTTAGCAACATAATAAACCACCGCCTCGCCATCTTTAGCTTGTATAGGCTCTGACACTTCACCAACATTATTTAAGGTTGCTGTAGGGCCATTTGTTGACGGTAGTTTAATCGCAACTTGGGGAGGATTTGTGGTATCAAAATAGGCGTTATCATCTATTGTATTTTTTGAGGAATTGTCATTACACCCACCAAGAATGATAGTCGTAATAATAGATAAGATGGAAGACGAAAGTAATGAACGCTTATAAATCATGCTAATATCCTTATGGGACATATTGAAATTGCATGCATCATAAAAAAAGACCGTCACTACAAATTGTGATGCGAAGCATTAAATGACAAAAATAATAACGGCTTTTTATTCATTATTCACAACCTATCACATTCTGTAGGGCTACAAAAACGCAATACGTTAAACCTAGAAATTATCAATAAAATGAATCCATTCGTTTGATGGTTAAAAATCACCCACAGCAAAACAGCAACTTCATCGACAAAAAATATAGAAATACAGCCAAAACGTTCTTTATACAAATATCATGCCTCTTTATTTGTGATAAATGCATTTATATTGAAACTTTTTTGAAAACTAGCTATCAAAATTACACTTGAAACAATCTCAAACTATTTAAGCAGTTAATTTATGGACTTTTTTACCCTGTTAGATCCAATTAAAAAGATGACTGGCGTAATGTTCCCTATACTCATGTTTTTTCTTTCTGGCATTGTAGTATTAACAATTTCGCGTGTCTTTTTATGTCTCTGGCAAAAAGAGCGTGTTTCTAATGCACATGGCTGGAAGATAATTTTCAGCTCTGGGTTGAGAATGGATATCGTTAGTATGTGTTACCTGGTCATCGTACCTTGTCTTATCTCCCCCTTTCTCATTGGTACCCCTTATTTAAGTCATATCTGGTTGGTAATACTCTCATTATGGATCACGTTTGGACTATGGCTTTTAGTCTATATGGAAGCTGCAACACCGTTTTTCATTAAAGAATATGATGTACGTCCAAACCGCCTATTTGTTGAATACCTCATCTATCCAAAAGAAGTAATGAGCATGATGTGGAGTGGGTATAAACTTGAGTTAGCTCTTGGTTTAATCATTTCACTAACAACACTCTATTTTGGTTGGATATTTTCAAACTACCTTGTTCAAGACCTTTCGGTTCCAGCGTGGTACTGGCGTCCTATTATAGCTTTGAGTACGGTGGCACTGTGTGTTATAGGTGCACGTTCGACATTCGGTCACCGCGCTATAAATCCATCGATGATTGCCTTTTCACATGATAACCTCATGAATGATTTTCCATTAAACTCGACGTATTCAGTTCTATATGCAATGAAACTAATGCGCAAAATAGTCGACTCGTCCACTATATATCCACCAATGGAAAAAGAAGATATTATTCAGACTATGCAAGAAAATAGTCAATTACCCGCAGATGCTTTTAGTTACCAACCACTACCGACACTTGCTTATCACAAAGCGAGTAATACTGGTAAACGCAAAAACATCGTTATTTTGCTACAAGAAAGCCTTGGCGCGCGGTTTGTCGGCGGCCTAGGTGGTTTACCTCTCACGCCGAATCTCGATCAATTAATGCAAGAAAGTTGGAATCTTACTCGATTATATGCAACGGGAACACGTTCAATCCGAGGTATTGAAGCGGTTACTACTGGATTTTTCCCAACACCTGCGAATGCCATTGTAAAATTACCTAAAAGCCAAAATAATTTTTATTCGATGGCTCAAACGCTTAAAAATGAAAATTATCATACTCAATTCATCTATGCTGGCGAAAGTCATTTTGACAATATGAAAGGCTTCATGCTAGGTAATGGTTTTGTTGATATACAAGATTTACCCACATTTCATAATCCAGAATTTATTGGATCATGGGGCGCATGTGATGAAGATCTTTACAATAAAGCACACCAACAATTTAGTATGCTTTCTCAACAAGATAAGCCCTTTTTTAGCTTAGTCTTCACAACAACAAATCATTCACCTTATGATTACCCACAAGATAAAATAGAACCTTATAACCAGCCAGCGACCACTCGAGAAAATACCGTTAAATATTCAGATTACGCGCTGGGTAAATTTCTAGAACAAGCTAAAAAATCAGATTATTGGGACGATACTATTTTTGTACTCGTTGCGGATCATGATTCGCGTGCTTATGGTGATCAAATAGTACCAATAGACTGCTTCCATATTCCTGCCGTCATTTTTGGTGGTGGTATATCTGCATGTGAAGATAATCAATTAGCCAGTCAACTTGATTTACCGCCAACATTATTGTCAATGGCTGGTATTAGTGCTTATCACCCGATGATGGGAAATGATCTCAGCAAAGAAGTAGAACAACACAAACAAAGAGCCATCATGCAATACCACAATAACTTTGCGTGGCTAAATAAAGATAATCATGCTGTCGTCTTTCAACCAAACAAAGACGTAATGACTTTTCACTATGAACCGACAAGTCATGTATTAATTCCAACTAAATTACCCGATAGCGAAATAAAAACAGCGAATGCATTCGCGTTATGGGGCAGCTTGTCTTATAAACAAGATTTCTATCAATGGGATAAAATAACAACGGCACAAGCTAACAATATTCAGGATTAATATCCTCGCCTCTTAGTTTCTAATTAATAGAAATTAAGAGGCTTTTTTTTGCATGACAAGCACACGAGAAAGAGCACAAAGGACAGCCATATCTTTTTACAATTACCGCTCAAACAAAAGACATTCATTGCAACAAACACCTAAATTTTGGACAGCCATATCTTTCTAGCATCAAAACCATCACGCACTGAAACAATAACAACCACATACCATTTACTTCGGTTTTGAATGTGAAAAAAACAGTCTCACAACAATAAAACATCTTCTTTCCTGTTTAACAAGATCACAAAATTCCACAATAAACGATTATTGCGGTAATAAGCTTCTGTAATTACAAAGATGAATTTAGTGAGGGTGTAATCTTTGACTAGCGACCTTACCTTTACACCAACGACCACCAAAATGCTGTTGAAACGAACACATTCGCGACCATTTACCACTCACATTAGTATAGTGCTCCATAAAGTCATTACTATTATCTAACCACGCTTCTGCATTAACCCCCATTTGTTGTAACAGTTTAGGTTGAGTGGCAGGAATAAAACCTTTTTTATCATCGCGAATACTACGTCCAGTCCAATCAATCAGCTCTAAATAATCAACAAAATCAAACTGAATCCCTGCCTGTTTAGCCTGATGCTCAGCGCCAACAAAAGGTAATAATCCAATTTTAGAGCGCTTAATTGATGATAAATTTAAGGTTGATTTTTTTGCTATCGACGTTTGATGGCATTCTGCTATTCGCTGTTGAATTGAAGTAAAATCAGAGTCGTGCAACGATGTTGTAAGTCCTGCTCGAATCGGATTTAAATCAACGTACATCATACAAGAGAGTAATGCTTGTTCATCTAACAACGCTTGAGATTTAAAACGCCCTTCCCAAAAAGCACCAGTACAATCATCTTCTTTGTTGGCTTTTCGCGCAATTTCTTCATTTAAACAGCGCATAAACCAGCTAATACTGCCTAATCGTGACTGCCATTCTGCAACCAATGTTGATAACGCTTGTTTCTTATCTGCACCAACATCACCATTATTAACAAAATCTACCGCAATAGGATGACCATTAAATAACTGTAACCAACGCAAAATGACGTCTTGAGGTGATAGCGCCTGTTGCTGCTGTGTGTCAATTTTCAAGACTAAATGATAGTGGTTATTCATGACGGCATAAGCGCAAACATCAATACAAAAAACCTCAGACAATTGCTTGATTTTATTCACGATCCAGCCACGTCGATGTCGGTAATTCTTACCACTATACGGATCATCACCACACAAATAAGCCCGCCGAACACAGCGATTAATAATATGATAATACGGAGTAATTTGAGGTTCGATCAATTTACGTCTTGAGACTGTCATTTCTTCCACCATAAGCAATACGAGGCTTAAGTGTAGTAGCTTATCGAAAGTCTGCAATGTTTTGGCTGTCCCGTGTAATGCCCCGTATTTCTTTTATGGCTGTCCCAATTCTTCTGAGCTCTTGAAGATGTTAGATAGTCATCTTATTTCTTTTCAATTAACGCTCACCCACGTATATTTATTCCACTTTTTCACCATGCTGTCACTCGATTCAGATCAACACCTCAAAGCATAAAGGAGTATGCAATGCATCAAACAATAACATCATTACTTATCATTGATCCTCAATACGACTTTTATGATGTACCATTAAATGAGCAACTCACTGTAGGCGAACAGCCAAATACAATCTCTCCCTCTCTTCCTGTTCCTCATTCATGGGAAGATGCTCAACGACTTGCTACATTTATTAATAATCAACAAAATAAAATCAACAATATCGTTGTAACCCTTGATAGCCACCATGAATACGATATTGCTCACACGATTTATTGGCAGAATAAACATGATCAACATCCTGCGCCATTTACGCTTATTAGCCATCAGAATATTGTTGATGGCTTATGGCAACCGACCAATTTAGAGCACCTTGGTCACGTACTTGAATATACTCAGTTCCTTGAAAAAACAGGTAAATACAGCCTGATTATTTGGCCAACACACTGTATTATCAATTCAGTCGGACATACCATTGTTGCCCCGATTCAAACCGCTATTGATGCTTGGGAAAAACAGACAGCCCTTTCACACCACACCATCTCTAAAGGTGAAAATCCACATACTGAGCACTATGGTGGTTGTGAAGCTGAATACCCACTGCACAATGATATAAAGACTCAGTTTGATCCCCAATTAACGGCATTAGTCATACAGAGTGATCGCGTCTTTATTTCAGGACAAGCCCTATCTCACTGCGTCGCAAGCACTGTTGAACAAATGGTCGATAAACTACCACTTGCTGACATTAACAAATTAACCCTCCTTATTGATACCACCAGCCCTGTCGCAGGCTTTGAACAACAAGCGAAAGTCTTTATTGAAAAGATGGAGATTTTAGGTGTCAACATTGCTAACACAACGGATATTGTGGCGGGTTAAATCGCAACCCATGCAAAAACCAAAGACAGGACAGCCATATATTTGAACACTGTTATGGCTGTCCCATCTTTTCTTTCTTTTATGGCTGTCCTATCTTTTTTGTTCCTTGTTCTTCAATATCCCCCTGATTCTGATAATAAAAAAGCACTCGTAAAAACAGTGCTAGCCGTTGCGATTATGTAGCTTTAAATCACACGATATATAACTTACTATATATCGATAAATTATTAGCTTATCCACTTATAGGAACTCATATGTTGTACTTTTCAGATCAAGAACTTGATGCCTTTTTACTCGAAGATGCCTACCGAGGAGATCTCACCACGCGTACTCTTGGTATTAACAAACATATGGGAAAAATGGTATTCAAAAGAAAACACGCAGGTCGAGTTGCTGGTATTGAAATCGCTAAAGCACTATTAATCAAGCTGGGACTACAACCTATTGTCCATATTGAAGATGGAGAAGATGTTGCTCCCAATACAGTATTGATTGAGGTAGAAGGAAAAGCAGAGCAATTACATATGGGATGGAAAGCCGTTCAACTGGTACTTGAGTGGAGTTGTGGGGTTGCACAATATACCGCAGGAATAGTTGCCCAAGTAAAAAGTATCAATCCACACGCCATTATCGCCTGTACAAGAAAAAGTATTCCAGGAACGCGTAAACTAGCAACTGCTGCGGTATTAGCGGGAGGTGGGCATATTCATCGTTCAGGCCTTAGTGAAACAATTTTGGTATTCACCAACCATCGTAATCTCTGCGACGAGCCGAATAACTTTAAGCAACAAATCAGTCAACTACGCCAACAAGCACCAGAAAATAAAATTACCGTCGAAGCAGATACACTCGATCACGTTGCTGCAATCTTAAAAGGTGCTCCTGATATTATTCAGCTTGATAAATTTACTATCGAGCAAGTCAAGCAATCAATAATACAGCTCGCACAATCAGGTTTACCGACAATACTTTCCGTCGCTGGCGGTATAAACATCAGCAATGCTAAACAATACGCACAAACTGGTGTAAATTTATTTATTACCTCTGCGCCTTATTATGCTGAACCTGAAGATATCAAGGTTATTATCACTCCGATCTAACATGCAAATGGATAACAATGCAGTCCTTCACGTTTCGCTTAGTTCTCTCTAATAATCCCAAACAGTAAAAATGAATCGGAAGGCTATTTAAATCTATAATGCTATGGCTGTCCTATCTTCACTTGTTTTGGTATTTATAATTCATTCATAATCATTACTTTCATACAATATAATTCATAGCACGATAAATTTGCAGCTTAAAAATATATTTACTTTATCATAAACAAGCACTGAGCTTTTATCCAACAACTGAGCGTGACTATTATGACCTTTTCTTCCATCAAAACCGCTATTATTGGCTACGGCTTTTCAGCAACGACCTTTCATATTCCCTTTATTAACACCTTACCTGAATTCGAATTTACAGCGGTAAGCACCCGTAATCGTGAAGCAGTCAATCGTGACTGGCCCAATGTACAGCATTATGAATCTGCGCAAGATTTACTTAACTACTCTGATGCTGAGCTTGTCATTATCACAGCCCCTAACGACGTCCACTTTGAGCTCGCTAAACAAGCACTTGAAAACGGTAAGCACGTCATCATAGAAAAACCATTTGTGACCAACATTGCCGATGGTGAAGCATTAATTGCCCTTGCCGCAGAGAAAGACCGAATCTTGAGCGTATATCACAATCGCCGTTGGGATGGTGACTTCTTAACAATTAAAAAGATGATTGAAGAAAAACGTTGTGGTGAGTTAAAGCATTATGAATCTCATTTTGACCGTTTTCGACCAGAAGTTCGTCAACGTTGGCGTGAACAAGCGACCAATGGTGGTGGGCTTTTATTTGATTTAGGCTCGCACCTTATCGATCAAGCACTGGTATTATTTGGTGTTCCTGATGCGATTACCGCACAATGTGAAATCATGCGTGAAGGTTCAACAAATGTCGATTACTTCAATATTGTTCTGCATTACCCTAATCATTTAGCGACCTTACATGGTGATTTATTCAGTGCTGGTCCAAACAAACGTTTTACGCTAAAAGGCACGCAAGGAAGCTATGAAAAGAATGGCTTAGATCCACAAGAAGCGTGTTTAATTGCAGGCGTTTTACCTAACAAACCACAATGGGCAGACGAAACACCTGAGCAATATGGTCGTTTCTATAATGCAGATAGTAGCGAAACCATTACAACGGAGTCTGGTTGCTATCAACAATATTTTCAAGAACTTGCATTAGCGATTAACACCAATACAGCACCACCAGTAACCGCAACAGACGCGTTATGGAATATCAAACTGATCGCACTCGCAATGGAAAGTAGCCGCCAAGGTAAGACGCTCACTATAGATAAATGGTGATAGTAATTAATTAATACCGTCATTTTCTCTATCAAGCCAGCCAAATACAGGACAGCCATATGTTTAAACATTTTTATGGCTGTCCTATATTTCTCACGCTATATTTCTCACGACTGATTAAAACCCATTCATGGAGCATCGTCAGAATTGATCGTAATGGATTACAGTTTTTCTTTAAGCATGTACTTCAACGTGATTGGGAATAACAGAAATGAATTTATACGTAATAGCAGAGAATAGCACTGGTTATTATCCGTCATCTCGGAAGCGAAGCATGAGCTATCCGTGATCTATTAATAGCGTGATCGAGCCTAAAAGATATCAATAAAATAGTAATTCTACGACACGCTAATGGTAATAGCCCTATCGCTCTCGCAGACATTCACTGTAGGGAATGATGATTGTAAGCTCAGATAATCGCGTTACTTATTATCTATTTTCGAAATGGAAAGTTATGGGTGTCCTATGTTTTTTATGTTTTATTCTTCAACGTAATTGGGAATAACGAAAATTGATTTATGCGTAACAGCAGAGAATAGCACTGGTTATTATTCGTCATCTCGGAAGCGAAGCATGAGCTATCCGTGATCTATTAATAGCGTGATCGAGCCTAAAAGACGCCAGCAAAACAATAAGGACAATAGCATTAACGCGTAATAATTAAAGAGGATCTAATTATAAATCAATAAATTAAATTGATTGGTTCACGCCAAGGATAATGCTCGACTTCTTTTCAATACCACCCTTCATGACATTCGCAATATTTACTTATATAAGGTTGCTCGGGCTTGTCCAACACTTCGGATAGGTGTCGGCTGCGCGACACATATCCTTATCTGTTATAAGCGCACTATTTTATTTCACCTTTTGCTATATCAAGCCATGCACTGAAAATCCCCAGAGATGCTGACAGCAAGAAAGATGCATATATTGTACGAGATCCATCACTATCTTCCATGCCCTCAATTTGGGACAGCGCTTCTTTTGACAGGTCTTTACCCAGAGCTGAAGCTAAAGGCGAAAGATCAACGACTCTCAAGTGCTCTTTAAGCTCATGTGCACATGAATTACGAATATTATTTAGTGCCTTGATGACGTTATATGCTTGTTCATTAAAACCATTCAATGAGTAACACAGTTCAACTTTTTGGTTAAAGTTAAACCTTTTAGACTTTACTAGGCTCTCTTTTACAGGAAACACTTCATCGAGAATGCTTTCCACGATGGTTTCTAATATCAAATGAGCCTTCAAAACTAAAGTAACCGTCTTATCTTGGCTAAAAAGGTGTCGCTTAAACAATGCTGTTGTAGATTTTAAGTTCTTACTATCCATTAACTCAATTCTCACTGTATTTCCTAGCTTATAACAACTTATTATATTAACAACTTGCCCGAATTTGTTCTTTGAACATACGCCCGTATTTATCTCGTAATAATAAAAAAATCATTATAAATCAGATACATTTTTAGTTGTTAATCCCGATAGTAATCACAAAATCGGGCACTTGCCATCTAGTTTCTGGGTTTTCGACTAGTAGTCGTCAGCAGAACATAGCGCAGAACATAGGACAGCTATATCTTTATTTTAAAAACTCAACGCGCGGCAAGTAGATTCCCTATCGCCCTCACGGGCATTAAAACGATCGTGTCCCATCTATGCCCCATTTGAAAAAGTGGCGGTTGTTGAACCATTAACACTTTTATGGCTGTCCTGTCTTTCGTCGTTGAACCATTAACACTTTTATGGCTGTCCTATCTTTAGCGTTGCACAACCCTTTTGTCCATGCTGTCAGCATGTCATGCAATTAGCGGGGATTTTTCGACCCAGATAAAAACGTAAAATAATAAGGATAATGGCATTAACGCGTAATAATTAAAAAGGATCTAATTATAAATCAATAAATTAAATTGATTGGTTCACGCCAAGGATAACGCTCGACTTCTTTTCAATACCACCCTTCATGACATTCGCAATATTTACTTATATAAGGTTGCTCGGGCTTGTCCAATACTTCGGATAGGTGTCGGCTGCGCGACACATATCCTTATCTGTTAGAAATTTAACTTACAGTAAACATCTGAATTATCGAAACTGCACCAAAAAGAATAGTTAAAATCACACCAATCACTGAAATTAAAGTAGAAATTCTATTTTTCCTTTCTTGGCTATCCATAGTTGATTCAAGATATTTTATATCCTTAGCCAGTTGCTTCAAGGAATTCGAACCCAACTGAATATCATTAGCCTCAAATGCCAACTTTAAAATATCCAATTGATTTCCATATTTTGGAGATAAAGATATAAATGGAAGTTCATTTTCAATTTGACTAATTATTAATGCAATTCGATTTAGCTCCTCATCTGCAAACTCTAGGCTATAATGAAACTTAAAACTCCACTTAGAAAAGCCAGTTGAACGCGTGAGTAAATCTTCGCATATATCAATAGGTGTTCTATATTTTTTAGCAAATTCACTATTATTTTCAGATACTTTCCTATATACGATTGAGAATTGTTCGATTACTTTTTTATTATCACTTTCCCTTTGAAGAATTGACTTTACTGAACGGTAAAAATGTCTACGCCCTTTTTTTGCATTTAATCCTTTTGATATAACAAGTAGGAAAGGAATATAAAATGCCATGACGGCAGCTAATGAACCTATTTTTATTATTTCTGTATCCAACGAACTTTCTTCCTTTTGATTAAAATTTCTAACAACTTATTATATTAACAACTTGCCCGTATTTTAATCGCTATTATACAAAAAATATTATAAATCAAACAGATTATTACATTTATTGCCCGATAGAAATCATGAAATCGGGCATCTGCCTTTTAGTTTCTACTGTTTTACTCATATTAATTACTGTATGTATTAACAGTCTAAAAGGTTCGATATAGAAGAAATACAGGACAGCCATCTATTTAAACATTTTTATGGCTGTCCTATATTTCTTCATAATTAAAGAGGTTCTAATTACAAATCAATGAATTAAATTAATTGGTTCACGCCAAGGATAACGCTCGACTTCTTTTCAGTATCACCCTTCATGACATTCGCAATATTTACTTACATAAGGCTGCTTGGGCTTGTCCAACACTTCGGATAGGTGTCGGCTGCGCGACACATATCTTTATCTGTTATGCAGTTTTTAATACAGTTGAAATTGGCTTTGGCAGATCTGTTAACTCTCGTTTTTGCTCAACGCCAACAAGGTAACTATACGCTGCCATAAATACTGGTAATTTACGACGTAGTGATTTTAATGCACGTTGATTATTTTTATATGAACTCGCAACTGTATCTTTCTCTTTGTCGCTTATAAATGCAGCAACAACTTCAAATAACTCGGTACTAGCCCCATTTTTATACATTAAATGGCCATAAAAATAATTTGAACCTTTAATAATAGAATTATTAGGTAAGGATGATTCTGCTATTATTTTTATTTCTTTATATACATCATCAAAATCCATATTTAAAACATCGATATCCAAGCCAACAACATATTTAAGATCTGCTTGTGAAATAACGTTATATATTAAATTAATATAACGAGATTCTGTCAAATTAAGTGCGTGTTTATGCTCTTCAACTGTTATCTTCTTTTTTAGTTCATCATAGCTATTAAGTATTTCTACAATAGTATAGTTACCAATCTCATCAAGTTGAGTCTTAGTGAAATTCTTCCACAGTTCTTTAAGTGCATCTTCACAGCGCTCTAAATAAAATGATGATTTTTTATGAACCTTTTCATCTCTTTTGTCTATACGATTTGTAATAAACGTCATTACAGCAATCGTAACCCCTAAAGTCACAAAAACAACGCTAACTAAACGCACCAAAGGTAAGAAATAAACTATTTTTTCCACAATATTCCCTTTCATAAAAACTGCATAACGCTGCCATAAACGGCGAAAAACACACGGCTATACTTGAGCGAAGTGAGAATGCCGCGTGTTTGAAGTCCAATTTAATGGACTTTGTTATATTATCTATCCCATACTCTCCAATTATTACTATCCATGTTAAATCTAGCATTAGTTTTCACACCAGTTAAAGTACTATGAATAAAATCTATAGCCTCCATATCATCAGGATCTATAACTAATCCCAAAATACATCCAGACACAAACTGATGGCAATTAAACTTTAACAATCCATAATTATATACATTACCAACATGTGATTCTGCAACAGAGGAAATATAATCACACCCTACAGGATTAACTCCATCACAAGAAACATAAATACTTGAACCACACATTAATCCACCCAAACCAGATAGAAACTCATCTGAAGAAACTTTTTCCACAACACCTTTACTATTTAAATGAACAATTTCATCACACCCAATGTAAATACCTGAATGTTGAATAAGAGAGCCAGAAATTATGAAATCACAATAAACAACACTACCAATAATAGGAATAACTTTATCAAAAATATAATTATCAATTACATGCTCAGCCACATTTAATGGAATTAAAGCATTTTTTATTAATGTAAACATAGTTTCATCCTTGATCTCTAAAATATAGCAAAGAACTATAACGAATTAACATATAACAACTTATTATATTAACAACTTGCCCGAATTTGTTCTTTGAACACGCGCCCGTATTTATCTTGCAATAATATAAAAATCATTATAAATCAGATACATTTTTAATTGTTAATCCCGATAATAATCACAAAATCGGAAGCAGAATATAGGACCAACAGAACATAAGACAGCCATATCTTTATTTTAAAAACTCAACACGCGGCAAGTAGATTCCCTATCGCCCTCGCGGGCATTCACTGTAGGGAATGACGGCTGTTGTTTGGGTGTATGGGTTATCTGAAAGAATGAACATAGGAGCATAGTGGAGGAACAATTGAAAAATGACGGTCGCTAATACATAAAAAATCACACCCCATCACAACAATAAAACCTTCACCAATTTAATCTATTATTTATTAACAATCTCGCGTAATGTTTGTAACGTGTTATTTCTTAATAAAATAGAGTGACAATTCAATTATTCTGAATTAGGATAATTGCCATTAGTCGGGGGGCGTTAAGCTGAGATCACTGTAATGGTGGGACCCGTTGAACCTGAACCAGTTAACACTGGCGGAGGGAACTAACTATCAACGGATTACCAACGTTAATAGATGCAAGCTAAGTCAACTGCACACTCTCATACCGCAGTTTACACTTCCCCGCTTGATAACTTGTTCCTGATGCTAGCGCGTAAGGAATGAAATATGTCACACAACCCATCATCGCATCACACAACTACTCCTATTGTATTAACGATTGCAGGATCAGACAGTGGCGGCGGCGCAGGCATTCAAGCCGATATTAAAGCCATTTCAGCAACAGGCAGTTATGCTTGCTCGGTTATTACGGCGATTACCGCCCAGAATACTCAAGGTGTTAGCGGCATATTCGCCATTCCTCTTGATATGGTTGAGCAACAGCTGGACGCCGTATTCAGTGACCTCAATATTCAAGCCGTGAAAATTGGCATGCTCGCCGACAGTGATATTATTCAACTGGTTGCTGCTAAAATTCGTCATTACCAACCTAAGTTTTTAGTCATTGATCCGGTGATGGTTGCCACCAGCGGTGATGTGTTATTACAACAACATGCCATTACTACCCTCAAAACAGAATTACTGCCACTGGCTGATATTATTACCCCTAACCTACCAGAAGCCGCTGCATTAACAGGTTTAGACATTCCACAATCACTGGCTGATATGCAAGCGATGATCGGTGCGTTACGAGATATTAATCCTCATGCAGTGTTACTCAAAGGTGGGCATTTAGAACAAAGTAGTGATAGCACTGATTTACTCATTCTCGCCACTGACGTTATTGAACTGACAACACCTCGCATTAACACCAACAACACCCACGGCACAGGCTGTACCCTATCTGCGGCTATCGCATCTTATTTAGCTCAAGGCAATGATCTTACAACGGCAACTACCTTGGCTAAACGCTACATTACCGCCGCCATAACCGCCGCCGATGAACTCAATGTTGGTCATGGTCACGGCCCAGTAAATCACTTCTTTGCAGGTCATCACCATGTGCGTTGATCTGGAAATTACCATAACTAATGGCAGTTTACGCTATCACTCAAGCCCCCGTTCAAATACAAATAAGGCGGTAATTGAGAACCTTAATCTGACTATTGCCGCTAATAAATGGACTTGTCTGGTCGGTAAAAGTGGCTGTGGTAAAAGCACCCTGATCAAGTTCTTAGCCGGATTACTCAACGAAAGTACCGAGTGGCAAGGTCAACTGACAATTTCAGACAATCAGCCTTTAACGGGGCGAGTGGCTTATATGGCACAACAAGATCTGTTATTACCTTGGTTAACGGTGTTAGAAAATGTTTGTATTAGCAGTAAGTTCGGTCATCACAACTCAACACCCAATCTAAAACAACGGGCAATGACATTATTAGAACACGTTGGTTTAGCAGATAAACATCAACTACTACCACAACAATTATCGGGCGGTATGCGCCAACGAGTCGCCCTCGCAAGAACGCTGTTACAAGATCAACCAATTGTATTAATGGATGAACCGTTTTCAGCATTGGATGCCGTCACTCGCTATCGCCTTCAAGATCTGTTTGTAAAGTTACTCAAGCATAAAACTGTAGTATTGATTACCCATGATCCTCAAGAAGCGATTCGATTAAGTGATCAGCTGTATATTTTGCAAGGCGAACCCGCTTTCGCGACGGCATTATCGTTGCCGCCAACATTGCCACCACGGCGCTTTGATGCTGAATCAGCCAGCCACCAGCAACGTATTTTTGACATATTGGCACACGATCATGACTGATATTACCCGTTTAACCACCACATCGCCCCATCAACAGCGGCACCGACAGCATGAACTTGCAACACCGATACGATTACTGATCAGTATTAGTGTGCTACTCGGATTATGGCAACTGACGGTGGTGGCATTCAACTTACCAAGCTTTATTTTACCGCCACCGCTTGATGTCGCGCAGCGGTTAATAACACGTTATGACGTATTGCTAAGTAACACTTGGGTCACAGCTCAAGAGATCATCCTTGGGCTAATACTCGGTTTATCATTAGGGCTATTTTTTGCCTTACAAATGCTGCTGTTTAAGCCCGTTAAACAGTGGTTATTACCGTTACTGATTGCCAGTCAAGCCATCCCTGTATTTGCCATCGCTCCGGTATTAATGCTGTGGTTAGGCTACGGTATGGGATCCAAAGTGGTAATGGCAGCGTTAATTATCTTTTTCCCCGTCACCACTTGTTGTTATGACGGCTTACGTAATACCCCCACCGGTTACCTTGAGTTATCCGCCACGATGGGCGCGACCAAATGGCAGCAACTTAGATATATTCGTTTTCCTGCGGCCTTACCTGCCCTTGCTTCTGGCATTCGAGTTGCGGTAGTTATCGCGCCGATTGGTGCAGTCGCTGGCGAATGGGTGGGTGCGAGCAAAGGCTTAGGTTATTTAATGCTCCAAGCCAATGCACGGATGATGATTGATGAAATGTTTGCCGCGCTGTTTATTTTGTCATTATTATCAATATCACTGTATTTCATTACCGATAAATTATTAAAGCGCTTTATTCCATGGCAACGGTTGTAACAGGCTAATGCTTTACCTAATACCTATTTTTAGACTCACTCTTTAAAGGATCTATTGTGAAACGTATTTTGTTAATTACCACAACAATGTTGATGCTGTTTGGCTTCTCGGTCAGCGCAGATGCGACAACCGCCCCCCAAAAACTCACTAAAATAAGCCTAATGCTCGATTGGTTTGTTAACCCTAATCATGGTCCGATTATTATTGCCCAAGAACGGGGGTATTTTAAACAGCATGGAATCGAGGTTGATATTCAGCAACCTGCCGATCCATCATTACCACCGAAATTAGTCGCCGCCAATAAAATCGATCTTGCCGTTTCTTATCAACCTAATTTAACGATTGATGTTGCTGCTGGCTTACCTTTAATTAAAACCGCAACCTTGATTGCGACACCGCTTAATACATTGATGGTATTAAAGAAAAGTGGCATCACTGATTTATCACAACTAAAAGGTAAAACCATTGGTATTTCAGTAGCGGGTAATGAAGACGCCACCATTGGTGCCATGCTAGCTGATCACGGTGTGAAATTAAGTGATGTCAACATCGTCAATGTCGGCTGGGCATTATCATCTTCATTAGCATCAGGCAAAGTTGATGCTATTTGGGGCGGATTACGTAACTTTGAAACCAATCAATTAGCACTAGAAGGCTACCCGACTACATCGTTTTTCCCAGAAGAGAACGGTATTCCTAGTTATGATGAATTAATCTTTGTTGCTAACAGTAAACATTATAACCGCCAAGCAATCACCGCCTTTAATGCCGCTATTACTCAAGCAACCACCTATATCATCAATCACCCAGATGCAGCGTGGAAACAGTTTATTCAATACGCGCCCGATACGTTAGATAACAAGCTTAACCATCAAGCATGGAACGATACGTTAACCCGATTTGCTTTGCATCCTGCGGCTGTCGATTTTAAACGCTACGATGATTACGCCCAATTTCTATTTAAACACCACGTTATAACGCAACTGCCCCAAGCCAAAAATTATATTGGCCGCTTCTAAGGAGAGATCTCATGACATACCAAGATTTAATTGATGCTTGCCAACCCCAATGGACCACCTATACCCAGCACCCATTTGTGATGCAACTGGGTCAAGGCACACTGCCCCACAATTGTTTTATGCATTATTTAAAGCAAGATTTTTTATTCTTAAAACAATATGCACGCGCTTATGCGTTAGCGATTTATAAAGCTCGCACCTTAGCCGATATGCGTCGAGCGCTACCAAGTGTGGCCGCTTTATTGGATCATGAAATTGCTCACCATGTTGATTACTGTGGCGCTTGGCATTTAACCGAACAAGATATGGAACAAGAGCCAGAAGATGTCGCAACAGTGGCTTACACCCGTTATGTATTAGATGCCGGTATGCAAGGAGATATTATCGATTTATATGTCGCCCTTGCGCCGTGTGCGATTGGCTATGCGGAAATTGGCAACTTACTGGCTAATGATACAAAAACCGTGTTTGACAATAATCCCTACCGTAGTTGGATTGCGTTATATAGCGGTGAAGAGTACCAACAAGGTGTTGCCACCGCGACAGTATATTTGAATAACTTACTCGCAGAAATTCCGCTACACAGCCAACGAGGTCAGCAACTGGTTCAAACCTTTAAAGTCGCAACAGAAATGGAAATTGCATTCTGGCAACAAGGGCTTAACGCAGAAGCTATTAACAATAAATCAGGAGCTGTCGACAATGCATAATCCATCACAGCAAACGCCTACTTCAGCCTCTTTGACCGAAAGCATTATCGCGGCACTGGCGCTGGTCAGAGAACAAAAACCATTAGTGGTTAATATCACCAATTATGTAGTAATGAACAATACTGCTAACGCCTTATTAGCTATTGGCGCGTCACCCATTATGGCGCATTCACGTCAAGAAATGGCTGAGATGATGCACATTGCAGGATCGTTAGTGATCAATATTGGCACCCTTGATAGCGAATGGATTGAACGGATGCTATTTGCCGTTGAACAGGCTAATGCCAATAACAAACCGATAGTGTTAGATCCTGTCGGCTGTGGCGCAAGTGTATTACGTACTCAAACTGCTCGCACTCTGGCAGCGAATGCCAATAATCTGATCATTCGTGGTAACGCATCTGAAATCATTGCCCTTGCAGGTGAAGCCAGCCAAACCAAAGGCGTTGATGCGCTTGATAGCAGTGATACCGCATTAGCCGCCGCACAAGCGTTAGTTACGCAGTACCACGCCAATGTGGTTATCTCTGGTGAAGTTGATTATGTAGTGACAGCATCACAGACCATCAGCCTTAGTAATGGTCACCACATGATGCCTTATGTCACGGGCATGGGCTGCTCATTAACCGCATTAACTGGTGCATTTGCGGCTATTGGTGAAACTTCAGGGCTGGCGGCTACTGCAATCTATGCCATTGCGGGTGAGATCGCCGCAGAACAATCAGCAGGTCCTGCATCATTACAGCTCAATATTATTGATGGTTTATATCACATCAGTGCCGAGCAAATTTGTCAGCGTCTTAATATGGGCGTGGTAGCGTAATGATAACCAGCAATCACAATCCTTACTTATTGTATTTAGTCACTGATGATCAGCAAAACCTAACCACCCTTGAACATGTTGTCCGTGAAGCCGTTGCGGGTGGTGTAACAATGGTACAAATTCGTGAAAAACACGGTGATGTGCGGGCATTTATTCAACGCGCTCAAACCGTTAAAGCGATTCTACAACAGACTTATGCGACAACAGGTAATCATATTCCATTGATCATTAATGATCGGGTTGATGTTGCTTTAGCGGTGAATGCTGATGGGGTGCATTTAGGCCAAACGGATATGCCTGTAACTATGGCGCGACAACTATTGGGGAAAGATAAACTGATTGGGCTATCAATTGAAACTGAGCAACAACTCATCGATTGTGCCAGCCAGCCGATTGATTACATTGGACTTAGTGCTATTTTTCCAACAACGACTAAAACTAATTTGATCACTCATTGGGGATTAGAGGGTCTACAACGTGCAGCAGCGATATGTCCATTTCCGATTGTGGCGATTGGTGGTATTAATCACACCAATTTAACTGAAGTGATGACAGCAGGAGCAGATGGAATTGCGATTGTTTCTGCGATAAGCCATGCCGACAATCCTTGCCAAGCGACAGCTGAGATACTGGCAGCAATAAGCTCAAGTAAATAAGCGATAACAAATAGAACCGTAGTAAATAGAACAGTAACGCGATAATACAATCAACAATAATCAAGGTAGCTGAATATACCTTGGTTATTGTTTGGGGGATTATTAAAATATACTGACTGTGGTTAATCTTATTATGGTGAACTGTTAATCTTGTTGCGCTGAACGTGGCGGCATCGTGGCACGTTCAATACTGCACTCATACGAGCCCATTTCAAATTCACGACAAATCCACGGACGATTTTCATAAATCGTACACAACAAAGTATCGCGATCAACAGCGGCGCACCAGCCATCATCAAGACGTAGCATCACTTCACCACCCCACTCGTCAATATCAATGTATTCTTCAGGTACACCTGTATCTGTAATAATCATTACTTCCAAACGGCAACAACATGCTTGGCACGTACTGCAAGTCATGGTTGGATCGGGTTCGGTGCTTATATTAGTTATATCAATGGTCATATCTATCATCGCCATGTTTTCTTGCGCGCATAGTACCTCAAACCCACACTAAAGACACTGACATCATAGTCATCCCTCATTTATCAAACTCTTCACAATCTTCACACCAGTAATAATATTGATATTAATTTTGTATAGATATTTACGTTCATCACCTAAAAATCCATGCTATTGTAATAAAATCAATAACAAAAAATTAACCAAAAGGATGGTTATGCACGATATTACAACAATGACAATCACGGTATTTATGGGTTTCTTTGCTATGATGAACCCCATTGCCAATACCGCTGTTTTTGTCGGAATGACAGGTAATCAAACCCCAGAACAACGAAAAAAAACTGCCTACAAAGCCCTTACCGCCGCTTTTTTTATTATCGCAACCTTCTGTCTTTTAGGTAAAGGGATCTTTGAATTATTCAGTATTACGTTACCTGCACTACGATTATCAGGCGGTATTTTAGTCTTTTTAGTCGGTTATCATATGTTACAAGGTGATAGCTCAAAACTGCATTCAAATTCTAACGCTGATGATGCGAGTGAAGAAAAAGACATTTCTATCTCACCGCTCGCATTACCGATTCTTGCTGGCCCCGGCACTATTGCGACAGCGATGAACTATTCAGCATCAGGATCATTTCTACACACTATTATCACAATTGTTGCCTTTGCAACCTTATGTTTAATTACGCTTGTTTGCTTTCTTTACGGACCAAAACTGGTTGATAAAGTCGGTGAAGCAGGCATTACCATTACCACTCGTTTAATGGGATTGATTTTAACGGTTATCGGAATGCAGATGTTAATCCAAGGCGTACATGACGCTTTCTTGTTATTTGATACCGCCAATTTAGCGAAATAATCCACTTAAATTCACCCCCCTTCCTCTCGATAACAGCCTTAGTCTTTCTTTTTACAAGGCTGTTATCTACTTTGGTTACATTTTAGCCTCGACATTTACAAACAAACCTCTGTATAATGCGCCCCCTTTACATCTATCTCTGTTTTCGTGCGTCTTCTTTTGGCTTACTGTCAAAAAATCATCGAATAAAACTGCTAGGAATACCTCTTGATATCTACCGCAAACATTACAATGCAATTTGGTGCTGAACCATTATTTGAAAACATTTCAGCTAAATTTGGTAACGGCAACCGTTATGGTCTTATCGGTGCAAATGGTTGCGGCAAATCAACCTTCATGAAAATTCTTAGCGGTGCACTAACGCCAAGCTCTGGTAACGTGTCGATCTCTTCAGGGAAACGTTTAGGTACCCTAAGTCAAGACCAGTTTGCGTTTGAGCGATACACCGTTGTTGATGCCGTGATCATGGGCGATGCTGCATTATGGAAAATAAAACAAGAACGTGACCGTATTTATGCTCTGCCAGAAATGACAGAAGAAGATGGCATGGCAGTCGCTGAGCTTGAAAGCGAATTCGCAGAAATGAATGGCTACAGCGCTGAAAGTCGTGCTGGACAGTTATTGCTTGATGCAGGTATCGACGAAGAACTGCATTACGGTTTAATGTCACAAGTAGCGCCAGGTTGGAAATTACGTGTGTTACTAGCACAAGCATTGTTCTCTAACCCTGATATTTTGCTACTTGATGAACCAACAAACAACTTGGACATCCACACAATCAACTGGCTTGCTGACGAGTTGAACCTGCGTAAATGTACCATGATCATTATTTCACACGACCGTCACTTCTTGAACTCTGTATGTACCCACATGGCAGATATCGATTACGGCGAATTACGTATTTACCCAGGTAACTACGAAAAATTCATTGAAGCATCATCGCTAATTCAAGAACAATTATTATCAGAAAACGCGAAGAAAAGTGCTGAAATTAATGAACTGCAAGATTTCGTAAACCGTTTTGGTGCGAATGCTTCAAAAGCAAAACAAGCAAGTTCTCGTGCTAAAAAAATGGATAAAATTAAACTTGATGAAGTTAAATCATCAAGCCGTTTAACGCCATCATTACAGTTCAAACCGGGTAAAGCCCTTTACCGTCAAGCTTTGATTCTAGAAGAACTGGGCCATGGCTTTGATGGCGAAACCTTATTTGAAGGTGGCGATTTAATATTAAACGCTGGTGAAAAATTAGCGATCATTGGTGAAAATGGTGTGGGTAAAACAACCATGCTGCGTTGTTTAGTGGAAGAACTAAAACACAACCACGGCATGATCAAATGGTCTGACAATGCTTCAGTTGGTTACTGCCCTCAAGATAGCTCTGCTGACTTTAATAATGATTTAGGCATCTTTGATTGGATTTCACAATGGCGTACTAAAGATCATGATGATCTAGCCGTACGTAGTATCTTAGGCCGTTTATTGTTTACTGCTGATGATATCAACAAGAAAGTGAAAAACTGTTCTGGTGGTGAGAAAAACCGTTTATTATTTGGCAAATTAATGATGCTAAATATCAACGTATTGGTAATGGATGAACCCACTAACCACATGGATATGGAAGCGATTGAAGCGCTAAATAGTGCATTAAAAGTGTATGAAGGCACGTTAATCTTTGTTAGCCATGACCGTGAATTCGTATCATCACTAGCAACACGCATTATTGATATTCGTGAAAAGCAAGTGGTTAACTTCCACGGCACATTTGATGAATACATGTCAAACCTTACCCTTGAAGGTAAAATCGTTTAATACATAACACCAGTAGCAAGTTATAACATTTCTTATAACTTGCTATTTTTCTTCAACTACTTTGATTTATTTAGCAATACATAACAGATAAAATGACAACATCCCCTCTTTAATACTCTTCATACTAACTTGCTACTATTTGTGACATTACCCAATTTCAACGATAATCAACGCATATAATCTGTGTTAGCTACAGTTTATGATCTAAATTACGTATACTGCGAGCAACCATCTTAACTAGATAATCATCATGACAACTATTACTTTGATCACCAATGTCGGCAATATCGACATCAGCCTTAATAAACAAAAAGCCCCTGTTACTGTACGTAATTTTATTCAATATTGCCGTGATGGCTTTTATAACGATACTATTTTTCACCGTGTTATTAACAACTTTATGATTCAAGGCGGTGGTCATACTGAAGACTTAGTAGAAAAGCCGACTCGTGATCCTATTGTAAATGAAGCAAACCGTGGTCTTAAAAATATTGTTGGCACGATTGCAATGGCACGTACCGATGCGCCACATTCAGCAACAGCACAATTTTTTATTAATCTCGCTGATAATGATTGTCTTGATTACACAGCAACAACAAACAGTGGCTGGGGATATACCGTTTTTGGCGAAGTAACCACTGGAATGGATGTGGCATATCATATCGCACAGGTAAAGACTGCAACGATACAAGGGCATGAGGATGTTCCATGTGAAACTATCATTATCAATCAAGTGATCATTAACGAATAATGAGTCAGTTTTTATCTAATTAACTGATTGTATTGGTAGATAAATGGATAGGGAGCGTATGAATGATGATCACCGCTCCTACTATTACGGTGCTTAATTAGCGCGATAACGATTTTGTTTTCAGAATAATCTCAGCATGTTCTGCTGATATCGGCATTACTTTTAACGAATGCACATTGCTGCCACCCGTATTACCTATTGGTACACCATCAATAGCCGTTAATAATGCGGCACCGATAATACGTATGCACTGACCACTAATTTCTTTAATATCACCCTGTCTTATCGCCCAACGTAACATTAAATAGTGTGTCTTAACATGCCAGTAAGTTGATTCTTGACCCAGAACATGTGCATTTTCCAAAAAGCGAAATTCCATCGCAGGATCACCTTTTTTTTGCACTTTATATGATCGCAGTATTTCTCTTTTAACATAGGGGGCTATATTGTGGCTAAAATTACTCATTATCCCTCCGAGTCATTATTCATCCTTAAATAATTAACCTAAAATAGTTCTTCTATTATTGTAACGGTTGCAATGTAACAGCAGTGCCAAATGCTAATAGTTCACATGAACCATCCATAATTGCACTGGTTGTAAAGCGAATACCGACAACAGCATCAGCACCTAACGCTGTGGCATCAGCCTCTAACCGTGCCATCGCTTGGCTACGAGCTTCATTAAACATCTCGGTATACCCTTTCAGCTCACCACCAATAATCGTTTTTAAACCAGCCATAATGTCACGGCCGATATGCTTTGATTGCACAACATTACCCGTAACTACACCCAGTATAGCGGTAACCTCATGCCCTGGAACAGTTTCTGTTGTTGAAAAAATCATTTTGTGAAACTCCTCTTAAAATTATGGTTTTAATATTAATAGCTTCTTATTATTAGTATCGTATTATTTTTTATTAAAAACACTTTTATAGCCATTAATAATAGCGTTAATCAATGCTGTAATAAAATTAGCGTTATTGTATTCTTCCATTACATAGATAAAGTTTGACTTAAAATGCTCAACAGCTTTTTCATCCGTTTCAGCCAAAATCACATCATCTTCAACCTTAAACCCCGCTGCCAATAATTGTTTTTTCTGCTCTATAAATTGCTCATCTGCCATATCCAAATAGGTGAACTTCTCACGATTTGAATTGGGTAAACAAAAAAATTGATATTTAGCCATTACACATATCTGCTGCTATCATTACTTATTCATTAATAGCATATTTTTATGACTACCTATGTATTTTTTATTACAATATTTTGATTTATCTCACAAAAAAATAACAACATTATAAGTTTTACAGCTAAATAGATGATTTTACAAATCACTACAACTGCATGTCACTGCTGGAAAATATGTCATTTTATTATCACGGAATAACATCATTGCAGTATTTATTATGGCTAAGATATCATTCTCATTTTTAGTTAATGGCTGTTCATAAACCCAACCACCACAACCATAACCCACAAGTGGCAAGCTTTTACTGTCTATCGATTGATCTTCAGCAATCTCTATAACAATAGTGGTCGAGGTTGATGATAAGCACCATGAATAACCTTGCACTTCCCCATAACCTGTTACTTTTGAATCAATGTTAATCTCACCACAATAGTTTTCATTATTTAATTTAATCATTGTTTAAACCTTAATATTACCAAAAACTAATTTTACAACAGTGATTCGTATAAATCATATTAAAATACAATAATATATAATACATCCTCCCATAGTCATGCAAAAATAATAACTAAAAATTCAGGTTAAATAATTCTTAACCTATTATTAATAATATTCAATTTTACAAAATCAAAAATGACGTTATAGTTAGTACATTATTTATAAGCACACAATATAAAAACTAAAGATATAAGATTATATCTCCTATTAAAAAGAGAAATATTGCACGCTATTTGTAAAAACTCTCTCATTGAAAAGTATATTTATGTCAACAAATAAACAACAAATCGAATTACAAAAAGAAATGGGTCCCAACTGGTTTGCATCCGTTATGGGTACAGGTATTATCGCTAATGCTGCTGTTGGATTACCTTTTATAGGCAAAGACTTAGTTGGATTTGCAACGGTTGTTTGGTTAATTGCATTTGCTATGCTGATCGTTATGACCATCATCAAAAGCTATCAAACAATCACCAAGCCCCATATCATTAAACGTCAATTTAACGATCCAGTGATGTCTCAATTCTTTGGCGCACCACCAATGGCATTTCTGACAATTGCGGGCGGCACACTATTATTAGGTCCTCATGTTCTTGGCCAAAGTCTTGCACTTAATATTGCGTGGCCACTATTTTGGATTGGTACAATCAGCGGTATTATTACTGCCATTATTATTCCATACCGTTTATTTACTCATAATGAAGTGCATGACGATGCCGCCTTTGGTGGTTGGTTAATGCCTGTTGTTCCACCCATGGTATCAGCCACTATCGGTTCAATATTCTTATCACATATGGCCCATTCTGCAGCACAACAAACCTTACTTTATGGCATGTATGCGTGTTTCGGTATGAGTTTAATGGCATCAGTAATTATTATCACACTGATCTGGAGCCGTTTAGCTCACTCAGGCACATCAGGTAGTGCACGTGTGCCAACGTTGTGGATTGTATTAGGTCCGCTAGGTCAGTCAATTACTGCGGCGGGGTGTTTAGGTACAGCGGCGATGTTTACTGTCAATGAACCTATTGCCAGTGCAATGAATGTTATGGCGATTTTATATGGCGTACCTATTTGGGGCTTTGCAATGTTGTGGTTCTGTGTCGCGGCATTATTAACCCTACGTGCTATGCGTCGTAAAATGCCGTTTGCATTAACATGGTGGGCATTTACCTTCCCCGTGGGTACATGTGTAACAGGGACAACACAATTAGCACTTCATACTGGTTTACCCGCTTTTCAATGGGCTTCTATTATCCTCTTTGCATTCTTGATCTTAGCGTGGGTTACAGCAGCATTAGGCACATTTAAAGGCTTTAAACACGGTAAGATTTTTAATAATCCGACTTCTGTTGTCCATATAAAATCAAAAAAAGGCAATAACTAATAGAAACAATCCCTGTGATATTTAATCAACAAGCGTTAAATATCACAGGTTTTTTAAGTGATCCGTTAAAAATTAGACTATTGCCGCTTTTGCTTTATTAGCGCGTAAACTACCAATAACATTCACTAATGCGCCTAACACTATCATCGCTCCCCCCGCTAATGTCCATGTCGATGGCACTTCACTAAAGACCAACCAACCTAAAATAATCGAAAACACGACTTGAATATAAGAATATGCGGTTGCTTTACTTGCCACTTCGACTTTCATTGCTTTGGTTAAGCCAACTTGACCAAACTGGGTAAAAATACCCACAAAGAGCAGTAAGAACAGCGCTTCTGTGGTTGGCATAACAAAATCATCACCCATTAATAACACTGATAATGGCAATGCGATCAATGGGAAATAGAGAATAATTACCGAACTATCTTCCGTACTGCTTAAACGCTTAACAATAATATAAGACACACCACTACCAAATGCGCCTAACAGTGCAATACCAATACTAAATAACGGTAATTGTTGAACGTGATCTAGCGTCAGTCCTGGCCCCACCATCAATAACAAACCAATAATCGAACAGAAAATACAAATAATGGTACTGATATGGATTTTTTCTTTGAGGAAAAGGATCGCTAACACCGCCGTAAAAACAGGATTAAGATATTGTAAAATGGTTGCTTCGGCTAAAGGTAAGGTTGAGACTGCATAATAAACACAAATTAATGACAATGAACCAGTCACACCACGGGTTAATAATAGTTTGCGGTTATTGCCCCAGATATCAATCCGTTTCCGTTTGACGTCAGCATAGCTAATAAGCAGTGATACCACCGCACGTGCAGCAACAATTTCAAACACCGGAATACCATAAGTATGGACTAATTTCACACAACTCGACATCAATGCAAAGGCAAACGCTGACATCAGCATATATCTGACGCCAATAGGAATTTGATTCAAAGAAAACTTGGACATAGGAAGCAGTTCATTAACATAAACAACCATTTTATGAAAATAAACCTCAACCTCCAAGTGTTATATCACCCACCGCTGTTTATGATTTAAATTATTCTATTGGTACTTACAGCTGAAAATGAACTGAGAATTAACAAGATAAGATTGTTATTACTGATATGGTTATTTATTTCAGCAAGAATAGAATAAATATTCATTTTATAGACTTAATTGACGATTATGAAAAAACCACCTTTATTAGCGTGTGCCATTGCCAGTTTACTTGGCACTCAAGCGGCAAATGCCTGTACAACTCTTCTTGTTGGTGATCAAGCCTCAACCAATGGTGCCTATTACATGGCACGTAATGAAGACTATAAAGCGGTATGGGCTAAACACTTTGTTCTTCATCCTCATGCTGTTAATGAAAAAGGGCAATTCCATTCCAATACTGATGGCTTTACCTATCCGTTCCCTAAAGTGTCATTGGCTTATACATCAATGCAAGATTGGGATACTCATGATAAAACCATGGGTGAAGTGGGCTTAAATTCTGCGGGTGTGGGTATTACCTCAACCGAAAGCCTGACTAACCGAAAAGCCGCATTAACCGCCGATCCTTATAATACTAAAAATGGCATTAATGAAGATTCAATCGAAAATGTGATTTTACCTCGTATTCACAGTGCCAAAGAAGGTGTTGAGTTACTAGGTAAAATCATTGAAGAACGTGGGGCATCACAAGGCTTTGGGGTTGGATTTATTGATAAAACGGGAATTTGGTATTTAGAAACAGGCAGCGGTCATCAATGGATGGCACGTAAAATACCTAAAGATGCTTATTTCATTTCAGGCAACCAATCACGTTTAAAACAATATCTACCTAATAACAGTGATTATCTCGCCTCGCCAACATTAGTTTCTTTTGCGGAACAGCATGGTTTGTCTGTTGCCAAGGCTAATCAACCTTTTGATTTCCATGATGCTTATGCCACTACTGGCGGCCAAGAAAATATCACTTATAACTACCCTCGCGTATGGATTGCACAACATATTCTAAACCCTAAGCTTAAAACACAAATTGATCACGACCAACCGAATTACCCTGTCTTTTTAACGCCTACACATAAAATCTCACTTCAAAAAGTAGAAGCCATTATGCGTAACCATTATCAAGGCACCGCGATGGACCCATATGCAAATGCAGATCCACTCGGCCACTATCGTCCAATTTCAGTATTCCGTTGCGCTGAATCGCATATCATTGAAGTGCGTCCTAATCTACCAACTGCCATTGGTGAAACAGAGTACATTAACTTAGGCATGACGGCGCTTGGGGTTTACATTCCGTTCTATCAAGGAACAACTGAGATCCCATACGGCTATGATATCGGTACTGATGTCGCAAGTAATGGTTCTATCTTCTGGGATATGCGAAAACTACAAACGTTAGGTATGGCGAATTGGAAACAAAATGAACCGATTATTCGTGCTGCCTACGATAAATACGAAGCTGATACCGCTATTGCTCAGAAAAAAATGGAACAAAAATACTTAACTATTTATAAGCAGCATCCAAAACAAGCAACGGCTTTGATTAATCAATTCGAAAAAGTAGCGACAGATAATGCGCTGATAGTGACTAATAAAATATTCACAACGTTAACTCAAAAAGCAGATATGGCGTCACATTTCGCCGGAGCTTAACTCATAGTTCACTAACAATAATAATATTTAGTAATTATAAAAGTGCCAATATTGGCACTTTTTTTTATGATTATTCATTCCAATATAGGTTTACCCATTAACAAAAACAAATACTATCTCTAAAAATAGATTACGTTATAATCGCCATCCAGCTCAACAATAAATAGAATAATATGTATCAATTGACGTTTTCATTTGAAGAATTCCTTGCCGAGTTTTGGCAAAAGAAACCCACCATTATCAAGGGCGGTTTTAAAAACTTTGTCGATCCCATTACACCTGATGAACTCGCAGGATTAGCAATGGAAGAAGAGGTTGATTCGCGTTATATCGCTAAATTAGCAGATACTTGGGATGTACGTCATGGGCCACTGACTTTTGATGATACCCCTGAAGATAATTGGTCATTCATTGTTCAAGCGGCAAACCATTGGCATGAAGGTGCTGCACAACTGATCACCCCATTTCGTCAATTACCCGGTTGGTTACTGGACGATCTAATGATCAGCTACTCGACCCCAGGCGGCGGTGTTGGCCCTCATATCGATCAATATGATGTATTCATTACTCAAGGTTCAGGTAAACGTCATTGGCGCGTAGGTCCTAAAAAAGATGACTACGAAGAAGAATGTCGTCATCCTGCATTACGTCAAATAAAAGGCTTTGATCCTATTATTGACGATATTTTAGAGCCCGGTGATATTTTATATATTCCGCCAGGTTTCCCGCATGATGGTTACGCCATTGAAACATCAATGAGTTTTTCAGTGGGTTTCCGCTCGCCTAAGAAACAAGAATTATTAAGCAGCTTTGCCGACTTTGTGATTGCGAATGATATTGGTGATGTGCACTACCATAATCCAGCGCTTCCTGCCCGTACTAACAACGGTGCTATCTTGGCAGAAGAAGCAAAAGATCTTGAAAACATGATGCGCAGTTTGCTTGATGATCCACAACGATTAAAGCAATGGATGGGCGAACATCTAACGCAAAATCGTCATGAACTAGATGTAATGGCATCTGAGCCACCATGGCAAAATAATGAAACCTATCAGTTCTTAGAAGACGGTGAAGCGTTTAAACGTATTGGTGGTTTACGTGCGTTTTATCATCCAGATCAAGCTCACCTTGTTTATATTAATGGCGAGCAATATCAATTACCACCAGAGTGTGCTGATGCGGCTAAATTATTATGTGATGAGGAACAAATATCCTATGCTCAATTAGGCGAAAATCTTGATCACCCCGCATTTCTAGCTATGTTGACCCAACTAATTAATATCGGCTATTGGTACCCTGTTGAATAACTAAATCAAAAAAAGCGGCTATTAATGAATATTTAACAGCCGCTCTCTTATTTTTGTTGATGTTGTTAAACGATTACTGTTTATATTGCGCAAGAGTCAGAGATAGTCGCTTAACCCACCAATTGATTGCATCTTTTATGTCATCAGAAGAATCAATCATCGTACTAAAATCTTTATTACCCGTTTTACGATCAATAGCTGCCATAATAGGCTCACCTGTTGTCGCATCACTGATCAATATTTCCATTGACGCTGAACCGACATTGGTATGCTCGCCTGTAAGCACTTTTGATATGGTTGAGATCCCCAACCCCACCGGTAACAGACTACTTGTGATCGCTAAAATAGGGTTCGGTGTTTGCACATTAGTAATCGCAATCGTAACTCGTAATGTCTTTGGCTGTGGCTTTTCAACAACGGTTAACTTTGTATTAAGTGATTTTAACTGATTGATAAAATAATCTTTTATCATAATAATTTCAGTCTCTGATAAGTGATCACTCTTTTCTTTATCAAGCACGATATGTACTTGATCATAAATAATATTGTCGTATTGCGCTATTTTACGTTGTAATGAACGCTGATTAAATATACCCCGTTGCGCCCACACTAAATCAACGCCATCCTTTGGACCTGGGCGAAAGTCTTCATATGTTTCAAATGTCTTGGGCTTTAGTATTTTATGATTATTAGCACAACCTACCGTAGTGATGATGACTAATATCAATAACCAGATCTTTTGTTGCATTACTTTCACCCTCTCATCCATTGAACGATAAATACATTATCCATAGTCGACTGTTATCTATATGTTACTAAAATAACAATATGCCATACTATAAATTAATACTCACAATGATGCAAAGGTAATCATACTGATATTTATTGCTCTAAAAGTAAAAAAGAGCTAACACAAAGGTTAGCTCTTTTTAAAGAAACAAATTAATAACGTCAATTATAAGCGGGCTAATTCTGCTTTACGGGTTTTATTTACTACACAGAAATTACCACGACGGGTACGGCACTTTGAACAACGCTCACATTCAACATCAGCCTTATACCCCTCTAACCAACGTTTAATTAACTTAGGTTCAGATAACAATGGACGTGACAATGCGAAAAATTCAATACCAGTATTGTTTGCCATCGCTTCAATGGCATCAAATTCACTCAAGCCGCCAACAGTAATCACTGGCACATCAACATCTTGGCTGATTACGTCGCCGTATTGATGGAAGTAACCTTCAGCTTCAATAGTGTAACCATCGTAAGACTCGCCCACCATGGTGTCAGCCTTACCATGCACGTTACCTGAAATGATAATCGCATCCACACCAACTGCTGCTAGTTTTTTACAAATAAGACGCGTATCAGCAAACGTTAGTCCACCCTCAAAGAATTCAGAGGCGGTTAATTTAACTAAAATAGGGAAATCATCACCGACTAAGGTTCTAATTTTAGCGTAAATTTCTAATAGAAAACGCATACGGTTATCAAGGCTACCGCCATACTGATCATCACGTTGATTATAATACGGACTTAGAAACTGGTTAATTAAATAGGTATGCGCCGCATGAATTTCAACACCATCAAAACCCGCATCTTGAGCACGTTTAGTCGCTAATGCAAAAGCTTCAACAATATAATCAATGTCAGCTTGAGTCATAGCCTGACCTAATGTTTGAGTGCCTTTCTCGCACACCGCACTAGGTGCAAAGATCACCCGCTCGCCAAGATTGTAAGTGGTTTTAGTGCCACCATAAGCCAGTTGCATCACGATTTTAGAATCGTATTGATGAACAAGATCAGTCAGTTTTTGATATTCTTCGATAAACGAGTCGTTATACATCCCCATCATGCCAGCATTGGGTTTTTCTTCTGCGACAATATTTGCATAACCCGTTACGATCAGCCCCACTTCACCTTGTGCAAGCTCTTCATAAATAGCATAAAGCTTATCGGTCATATGGCCATCTTCTGTCGCCATATTTTCCCATGTTGCACTACGAACAAAGCGGTTTTTTAATGCCATGTTGCCAATACGGGCTTCTGTAAATAAAGTACTCAAATCACGTCCTCTTAAATATCATGTCGTCTTATCTTTACCAACGCCCTAAAAACAAAAAGAACAGCATTAGTGAGCTGTTCTTTTTTATATGTTTTTATCATAAACGCTAAGCTGACATGAATAATACCGTGACTACATCTGAAAATCTTTAATCTGGATTAAGATAATGTCGATTATATCAACTATGCTTTTACGAAATTATAATGGTTCGAATACTTATTCTAGATTAGATAATGGTAACACCTTCAGTTTCAAGCACACTGTTTGCGCCAGCACGATCGATGATTTTAACAAGAACAGATTGAATCGTTTCATCTTCTCGAACATCATTTTCACTCGCAAATTTTTGTTCTTGAGGCTCAGCCCCTTCTGCCAGTGTAAATGTAACAACCACTTCCGTTGCAATATCTGCCGTTTTACCACAATAGGTTAAAGAAAGCTGTGGATAGCCTTTAAAGCCTTTTTTAACCTGCTTTGCAATCCGCTTTTTCGCTTTATCTATATTCATCGTTAACCCTTGCTAATTTTCGTATAAAATCAGAATAATACGCGATCATAATACGTTGAATACAGCAACGATAATACTTAAATTATGCGTTAAGCCACGTAAAACCACTCAGGAGGGGATCGTTTGGTCCATTTAGCAAAGGCTGCTTTATCGCCACGATAGAAATTTCGATAAGCCTCAATCGCATTCGCTTCTACTTTATAATCATTTGGCATTGCCTGAGCAAACGGTGTTAATCCTACTGCATCATAAGAATGACGCTCAATCTCTGCCAGCACCGCAATCGATTTATGATCAGTGGTTTTGTTATATCTGAATTTATATTCTTTATTTAATGCTAACGTTAATGCTTTTAACCAGAGAAAGTTATCATAAGATTGCTCAACCCAGAGCACGCAAGGATGATTCATATGGGTTGATTTGTACGGTGTCGTAAAACCTTTTTTATTAAGCGCGGTACATAAAAGCTGGACACTTTCTAAAATCATTTTAACCACATGCTGATCACAATGATATTGAGCACATTTTTCAATATCGTGATCTAAAATAAAAATATTCATCACATCATCCCTTATTGAACATACAAATAGCTTAGCTCAATATAAAATGCTACTTGTGGATTTTATATTTATATTTATATTTCAGTGTACTGACGTTGATAATGCGCTAACAGTTGTTGTATTCCCGTTATCGGAATCTCTAATGTTGCGGTATTAGTAAAGGGATGACACTGTATAGCTGAATAATTAAATATACTTTTATCAATAATTAATTCAACCGCTGCTTGTGTATCTTTAACAATATCCAAAATAGAAACAGAGCCAGCACTGGTGCCTAAGTATTTTTCTAAGCGGTTACTGGATGCGAAACTTAAACCTGAAACGTTCAGTATTTGGCTTAGTCTTTTAAAATCAACGGTTTTATCGTCCATCATGATAATTAAAAATGGCGATTACCTTTCTTATTTTTAATAAACAGATTTTTGGTTGCTGCACCATCAATATCTAACGCTAATAAGTGCGCTTGCTCACAATTGAACACCGCAGGATGCTGAAACTTTTTATATTCAATCCCAAGATCATCAAGTATCTTATATATATTCATGCTTAACTCCATTTTAGCGAATATTTAAATACTTTATTACTATTTCATTTATTACTCTCTAAGTAAATATGAATAATAACCAATAACCAATAACCAACTAATCGCGATAAATCAACCGCAATGTATTTTTAATAACAAGACAATTTTAAATAATAAGGGGATGTAAAATAAGGAAGGAATACAGTAGCTTTTTTATTGATCAAATAGGGCCTAATCATTATTAGACCCTAAGATCATCATATCGATTGCTACCTAAACGGCAAACAATGATAGTAATGCAGTTAACGGTTAACCATTAACTCAGTGACGCTATTACTTATAAAAAGCTTCAACAGTGCCTTTTAGCGTAATAAGCATTGGGTTACCGCGACGATCTAATGCTTTAGGTGACGGTACTTTTACCCAACCTTCACTGATGCAGTATTCTTCAACATCAAAACGCTCTTTGCCGTTAAGTAGAATGCCAATTTCGAATTCAAAAGCAGCTTCTAGGAAGAATGGGCTATGAGGATTACCAGCAAGGTGATCAGGTAAAGTTGGTCGTGATGTAGTATCGGTCATGATGGTGCCTGTTGAAAATAAAAAGTGCGCTATTGTAGACAATCTCGGACTAACGCTCAAGAGCTGTCTTAATTGAAGTGAAAACTAAGCACTAAATGTCTGTAATATCATTGATAATGCTCAACTAATACTCCTTTTTGGCGCTAACTTTAGTTGCAAGTGTTTTCGTTACACGGCAAGGATTCCCAACAGCAACGCTATTAATAGCAATATCACGCGTTACCACACTGCCCGCCCCTATCACGCAATTATCACCAATAGTCACCCCTGGTAATATCGACACATTGCCACCAATCCAAACATTATTACCAATGCTGACATTCGCGCCATATTCTTGATGTTGACGTTCAATAGGATCTAAAGGATGCGTGGCAGTTGAAATCATCACATGGGGACCAATCAGCACATTATTGCCAATCGTCACTTTGCAGACATCAAGAATGGTTAAATTATGATTTGAATAAAAATTACTGCCAACTTCAATGTTATACCCATAATCGCAGAAGAAATTCGGCTCAATGTGGGCTCGATCTTTGATGATAAGTAACGCTTTTAATATCGCCATCTGCGCTTCAAGCTGAGTAGGATCCGCCATATTAAAGCGATGACAGACAGATTTAGCATGCATTCGATCAGCAAAGAGTTGTTCATCACCCGCGTTATAAGCAAGGCCTGCTAGCATTTTGTCTTTTT
Source organism: Photobacterium carnosum (assembly GCF_021236965.1). NCBI lineage: Bacteria > Pseudomonadati > Pseudomonadota > Gammaproteobacteria > Vibrionales > Vibrionaceae > Photobacterium > Photobacterium carnosum. The sequence continues at coordinate 179,840 of NZ_WMDN01000001.1, forward strand.
CGTTCATGGTGACTTTCCAGAGTAAAATAAAGCCACCATTAAAGTGTATTTCTCTGTTTTAGTATGTGTGCTGTTACTCAATTATGAAAACTCACTCTAAATAAGCGTCATTATTTCAATCACATAATGACACTTATTATTTATAATGATTACTCAGGTAATACCCAATCTGGACGAGGAAAATGACAGGTATAGCCATTAGGTTGATGCAACAAATAATCTTGATGCTCAGATTCAGCATGCCAAAAATCACCCGCAGGCACGATTTCTGTCACGATTGGTGCAGGCCATACACCAGAAGCATCCATCCGTTTAATCAAATCTTCAGCAATGGTTTTTTGCTCATTAGAGGTATAAAAAATAGCTGAGCGATAAGATGAGCCAAGATCATTACCTTGACGATTTTCGGTCGATGGATCGTGTATTTGAAAGAAATAAGCGAGGATTTTAGTAAAATTAGTCTGTGTGGTATCAAAGATAATCTCAATCGCTTCAGCATGAGTTCCATGATTGCGATAGGTAGCATTATCAACATCACCGCCCGTATAACCGACCTGCGTTGCGATCACACCCTGTTGACGACGAATAAGATCTTGCATACCCCAAAAACACCCACCAGCCAGTATTGCTTTTTCGATACTCATATCACCACTCCTATTGCCACATTGCGTGAATTTATGACTTTTCATACAACCATAAGTTGATATTTATCGCAATTAGAACTTGAAAATACCACTCACAAATTAGTGATGGTTGTGTGAGCGAATATCATTAATGAGTTAGCTAGACGGCTAACTCATTGTTGGAAAAAGTAAGCTAGATTAATTACGTTTTTTAGTCCAAGCAAACTGTTCAAACATAGGGCCTACTGGTGTTTTAGCTACATGATTTGTGTAGTTACTGATCACTTTTTGCGATAGACCTAGGATAATTTCAAGTACTTGCTGCTGGCCGTAACCTGCTGCAAAGAATGCATCCATTTGCTCGTTAGACACGTTACCACGTTCACGAACCATCGCTAATGTGAAATCATGCAATGCTTGTAGTTTTTCTGTTGGCATTGCCTCTTCATTACGCAGTGCTTCGGTTAATGCAGGATCAACTTTCATCGAGTGCGCAATAGCAGTATGTGCTGGTACACAGAAAGTACACTCATGCTCTACGTTAATAGTTTGCCACACAACCGTTAGCTCTTCTGCATCAAATGAGCAATTCATAAATATCTGGTGAAGCTGTTGGTACGCTTTCAGTGTTTCTGGAGACTCTGCCATTACCGCAAATAAGCCAGGTACTGCGCCCATTTGTTTCACAGCACCTTCTAGCATTGGTTTACTTTTTTCTGGCGCGGTTTCTACTGTGTGAAAAATAAATTTGCTCATTTTCAATACTCCAATCGTTGTTCAAAATAAAGGGAAATATTATGTGATACTCCACCAAAAGATGCCATATTCCCTGTCTATGAATTGAACTATAACGGACGCTGAACGATCGTTCAAGCAATAAATTGAACGACCGTTCAAATCGCTAACCATTTCATCTTTATCGTGTTGATTATAAATGATTTATTTTTCTAATTTTGTATTTCTCTTTAATCAACAGGCATAAAACCAAGCAAATTAGTCTTTACCTAGTCACCCACTACCACTACAATTGAACGAGTGTTCATATATAAATTTACAAGATCATATTATGGCAAAGACAGCAAAATTTGACCGCCAAGAAGTAATAAAAAAAGCCACCAATTTATATTGGAAAAAAGGCTTTCACGCGACATCAATGCGTAATCTGCAAGACGAAATTGATATGCGACCGGGAAGTATTTATTCAGCTTTCAATAATAAAGAGGGATTATTCAAGGAAGTACTGCGTAACTATACCAATATGGGGCTTACGCAGATTGAAGCATTAAGAAATGTGCTCGACACGCCTATCGAAGTATTAAAGGCATTTGTCAAAGCACAAGTTATCGACACCCAAACTAATGCACCAAACGGTGTCTGCATGCTTGCCAAAACCATAGGAGAATTAACGTCGGAAAATCAAGAACTAATCGATGTGACCAAAGATTGTCTTAACGAAATTTTACTAGAGTTTACTGCGCTGATTAAAGAAGCCCAAGCGCAGGGAATTATTGATGCAAGTAAAGATGCTGAAGAATTAGCAAGCTACGTACAAATTCAAATAACGGGTTTGCGTACCTTCGCTAAAGTAAATAATAATGAAGCAATACTTCACAGAAAAATAGACGATATATTTAACCACTACCCGTTTGCTTAAGTGTTTCGATACAGTTAATGAATCAGTCTGAAGTGATCAAGTAAAACTGTACATCTTTATAGGTGTTTACATTAAGCGGCGGATTCCATCATCACTGGCGATAAATTATGGGTGTCCTATGTTTCTTTGTAAAGCATCGTGATCGTTGAGTTTTGTATCCACTCAGCCCAATAGCCGTCATCTCGGAAGTCGAGGCACGAGGCTATCCGTGATCTACTAAACGCGTGATCGAGCCTTAAAAACACCAATTAAACACATTAAATTTCACAGATAAACATAAACACTACAACAGGTAGATCCCCTATCGCCCTCACTGACATTAACTGTATGGAATAACGATAATCAGTCTTGATATAGTGTAATAATTATCTGTTCTCTAAAGGAAAAGTTATGGGTGTCCTATGTTTTTGCGTTTGTTTCTTTGTAAAGCATCTCGATCGTTGAGTTTTGCATCCACTCAGCCCAATAGCCGTCATCTCGGAAGTTGAGGCACGAGGCTATCCGTGATCTACTAAACGCGTGATCGAGCCTTAAAGACATCAATTAAACACATTAAATTTTACAGATAAACATAAACGCTACAACATGTGGACAGGTAGATCCCCTATCGCCCTCACTGACATTAACTGTATGGAATAACGATAATCAGTCTTGATATAGTGTAATAGTTATCTGTTCTCTAACAGAAAAGTTATGGGTGTCCTATGTTTTTAGTTCCAGGTCAAACTCAAGAACAAAACCTGTATGATTTTTTGCGTAATGAGCCCACATTGGCGAAACTATTGGGGATAATGAAAAACAGGATGTTGGATTCTGTGGGATATCTGCAATAATATCATGATAAAATGCCAACTGCTCTGGTGGTGTATTCAGATCCATACCTAAAAATAACTCATATGGGTCATTATAATCTTTTGGTAAAGAACACTTTATGCCGCAGTATTCTTCACGATCGAACACCAATTCCAGAACATCATGACTAAAATATTTATAGATTTTTCCCATGAATTTTAACCCTCAATTTATATATTTAGTTTTAATACTTAATAATGCCAATTTAAACTGTCCCAATTTTATCTTTTGCCAAAAATAAAGGACAGCCATATCTTTACTTTATAAATTTAATACGCTGTGAGTAAATTCCCTATCGCCCTTGCGAGAGCATTCACTATAGAACATGACGATAACCAGCCCTGACAATAGCGTTAATTCTTATCTGTTTTCTAAAGGTAAAGTTATGGGTGTCCAATATTTATATTATTAAATTAAGAATTGTCTTATTAGGCATAGTTTCTTCTCTTTCGGTGTTAAGGGAGCATTTGCTGCTACATATTCCCATTCAATACGTAGAGTCTTAAGCTTATCTCTAAACTCTTTTTTATCTTGTAAATTTGGGCATGTGGCCTGTAAAAACTCTAATTGCCTACGTAATTTGCCATACCTACCAGCTGTAATTCGATGCTCATTTGCTCGCTCACCGAAACGACCAAAAGTTACAATACCAGAAAGAGCTGCAGCCATTGCGCTTGCGATAGCAATCATTAATTTAACTAAATCTTTATTTTGTTCAGATTCAAAAAAAATAAAAGCTGTTACACCAGTGGTTAAAAAAATAAGTACAATACCTAACCATTGATGAATACTATTTAAATATTCGGTTTCAGAATAGTGCCCTTGTTGTGCTTTTGATAATTTATCTAACCAATTTGAAATTAATGATTCAGCCTTATTAAGATTAAGGCTGAATTCTTCTTCTACACTTACACTAGTCATTTTTATTTTTTTTCCATGCATGTGAATACTCGGCGCTTTTCGATGTAGGTTTGATGTTTGGCTTTTTCATTTTAACGGTCATTGGAAATGGGAAGTCAATACCTAGCAATAACGCTTCACCTTGACTTAATGTTGGAAGAAAAGATGCGGAACGTTGATCCATCGTGCCTACAGCTCTTTTTACCACTTCTTGATCATGATAGTTAGTCAATCTATGAACTATCAAAGAGCCAATCTGACTTAATACATCTTCCGGTATATCTCTTGGGCGTTGTGTGGCAATTACTACGTTCAAGCCATATTTACGTCCTTCTTTAGCTATATTGCCAAACGAATCTAACTTGATCGAAGTTGCTTCATCTCCAACTGTTTTATTTAGAAACTGATGTGCTTCATCTATAAAAACTAACACTGGGTCACTATGACTAATACTTCCGTTTCTCGCCAAGTCCATTAGCTTTCTACCGATAGCATTAACTAAAATTTCACGACTATTTGCTTCATAAGATACTGCAGATAAATCTAGCCTAAGAAGGCGGCTACTTGTTTTGTTTAAAGAGAAATCACTAAGTAGAGTTGGAATTTCCTTATACCCTTTTGCATCTATCATCCAACTCAAATGCTTGTTTTCAGAATAAGACTTTATTCTTGATATAAGACTCATACAGTAACCAAGATCACCATCAGAAGCTCCTCCCCAAACCGATTCATTAATAACTTGTATTTTATCAACCCACTCTTTAGTTGAAGGCCATACACATTCATGAATAATTTGATCTGCTAGATGTTTAAAACACCAATACTGACAATCATTTTTTTCAATCATCTCGTGAGCTTGATTAAAAGGTGCTTTTAATTTTCCTGTTTTAACTAATGATTTTTGCTTATTAATAAAAAGTCCTTGGGGATTGGTATAATACTTAGCAACGATTTTTTGACTCAAGATAGCAGAACTTAACTTAGGTATTTGTGTTTGCGCTGACGGACGTAAAAAAGCAAATATATCCGATTCAGGTAGTCTCCAGTGCGGAAATGTAACGGTGTTATCATCATTAGCATTCTTATGGTTACCTACATAGTAGGTTTCACAATCTAAATCAGCATATTCACCAGTAGGATCTAATAGTAAAGCTTTTCCTCCATTTTTCTGAACTTCTTGTATCAATCTAGAAATAGAATAGCTTTTACCGCCACCTGTTGCACCTAAAACGGCACAGTGTCTCCCAAATAACTTATCCGGAGTTACTGTAATGCTTACTGCCGAGTCGTCAGGCAGTTCTGCTATGTCTAGCTTTACTTCATCTTCACTAGAATCGCCTTCTGCCAAAATAGATATTAACTTGGGATGAGCAGAATAGATTTGGCTACCTAACCTCGGATGATTTTTGATGCCACGGTATATTTCTCCTGTGGAGGTATTAACACTAGTCAATAACTGAATAACACCAATAGGATTATTAAACCCATTATCAATAGATATAGCATCTACAGATAGTCTTTCTGCACCATCTAGCCAAACTTGTACTAATCGCCCTAATACAGCTGTTTGACCACAATCAAGGAAAACAAATTCATTCACTTCTCCTGCTGCAACACGGTCACCCAAGTACCACTTAGCTTCTCCAGTACCTGCGTCAGATAAATTTGCAGTAATCTCTGCTGGCGAAATATTAATAGCACTACCAATTCTTCGATTGGAATCATAAGGTGTAAACCAATCATTAGAGCTCATTATTATCAGCCTTCTTCATAGTCATATTTTCAGCTAATGACTCAAAGGTTTTGAATAACTTCTCTTCTGGTGTTTCTTTCCTACGCTCTTGCAACAAGTTAGAAAATTGCTCAAAAGTTCCATCAATTATTGAAATCCTTCTATCACCATGTTGGATAGCTGAATTCAATAGATTCCTTACATCTTTATTAAAAGATCCTTTTTCATTAAATGGATCTTTTGTTGCGATAAGAAGGCTGAACTCTGCATTAGTTCGAAGAGCCATAGTAACCGCATTATTGATGTGCTTATCATTAAAACCAAAGCCCAAACATATTAATGCAGTTTTAGGTTGCTGAAGGCTATTAAGAAACGATGACATCATATCCAAATATGGAGAATCATAAGAAGTTTGATACTTAGAACTACTAGGGTAAATAAATACAGGGTCATTAATAGTCGCTTTATAATCGACTTTTTTTACTCGTCCGTGTTCACGAGTCCAATTAACAGAACCATGCATCTTATACAAATGAATCACATTAGGAATATAAGAACTTGCATTTTTGGATTGCCCACTTCGGTCTACAATATCATAACGATACCATGCTGGATTGAAGAAACTAGGAGATGAAAACTCAAAACCATCAACAACAACAAAACCAGTATTAGCTGCGGAGTGTTCAAAAGCTAAATCGTAGTTAGTAGTAAATAGTTTTAGTCGTGGCTGCTTGGGGCTTCTTCGCCCTAACGATCTAATAAATTTATCATGTGAAACCCAATCATTGGAATTAATAGCATCAGTAAAGTTTGTTTCATTTAAAATAGTTTTCTTTGATTGTTCTAAGAAAGATACAAGCTGGGTGGTTTTACCTTCATCGGGAAACAAGGCGATATACTGATCACATAAAGATAACAATAACTCAATATCATCCCATGGTTCGTTTGTATCATCATCTCTTTTAGTTTGATTTTTATCATACTTAACAGCATCAAGAACAACCTCGAACTGTTCAGGATCTTGTTCTTTACATTTTGCCCACAGTCGCCCCATGCTTGGGGCTATTCCTGTAAAAGTCAAAGATGTACCCGAACCAGCAAGAACAATCAAATTATCAAAATCTAACAAGTTATTGATACTTGTTAGTAACGCTTGATAATCTTCATTCTCATTTTTGTCTGAAGAATCTATATCAATCTGAACAGGATCTTTAACACCCTCTATTCTTTTTACGAATGATGACAAAAATTTTACTTTATTCATTTAATTAACCTACCAAAAAGATATTGTTCATTCTACCTTAATCATTAAACGTTATTAATCTAATTGCTTAATATTTATAGGTTATAAGCTTGGATACGTGAACTGTATTTCATTTTTTTACTGGATTATCTGAAGTATGACAAGACGAATAGAACTAACTTACTCATTCACTCAAACTCGTTTTGAGGCAACTATGAGTCAACTTCCCTCAGCAATCACATTCCCCAAAAGGAGCAAGAACGATCCCCTCTATCTCACAAACAGCCTTTATTGTTGAGTCGTCACAAAGACATTTTAAATAAGCGGCAAGGTTTTCAAACGTCACTGCCACATAAACTATTTAAAAAACACCAATCACAATAAATCACAGCTTCCCTTCTTTCGTCATTCCCTACAGAACGAAATCGATAATCGACTATCAACATGTCGTAACGTTATTATTATTGTTGTTTTAACAGGTTCTTATTGGCATCTTTAAGGCTCAAGCGCGCAATGATTAGATCACGGATAGCTCGTACCTTACTTCCGAGATGACGGATAATAAACCATGTTATTTTCGCGATGATGTCCGCATTTAATTATTCATCATTCCCTACAGAACAAGATCAATAATCGACTATCAACATGTCGTAACGTTATTATTGTTATTTTAACAGGTTCTTATTGGCGTCTTTAAGGCTCAAGCGCGCAATAATTAGATCACGGATAGCTCGTACCTCACTTCCGAGATGACGGATAATAACCCGTGTAATTATCGTGATAATGTACGAACTTGATTATTCATCATTCCCTACAGAACGAGATCGATAATCTATTATCAACATGTCGTAACGTTATTATTATTGTTATTTTAATAGGTTCTTATTGGCGTCTTTAAGGCTCAAGCGCGCAATGATTAGATCACGGATAGCTCGTACCTCACTTCCGAGATAACGAATAATAAGCCGTGTAATTTTTCAACAGAGCGTAATAACAATAGTGATAGGAAATCTAATGATTTAAAAAATGGTCAGCTAATTATTAGGGTTGATATAAATTTGAGTTTCAATAAATATACGCCCGACTTTACTTCGCATAGATTACAACTTAACCATTCAGTCAAAAGTGTAACTAAATATCCTTATTATTTTAATTTTTTGCGAGCTAGGATACAAAACACCACTACTAATCGTTGTCTAATCTCACCCTATAAAAATATTTTAATAATCATACGATTGTATAGCTAGCGAAGATAGATATGAACAATATAACGATAGCACCATCACAAGCTACAATAGCATTAACAACAGATTTGCTTGTTGCTCAAGTAAACGCTGAACTGACCTTACACCCTCTTGATTTAGTCAAAATAAAAGGCTCATATTCACAATTTTTTGCTTATTTTCATGCCAAATTAGCACCGTCTATTGATAGTTGGGTTGATATGGTGAACCGCGATAAGACTACTTTGACAAACCTGAATAGCGACTATGGCTATTTTGCTTTTGCGCATTACCTCGCACGCCAGTATGATCCTACACACTGGTCAGAAGAAGTGATGGTGATGACAAAGGGCTTTATTAATATCACCAAGAATGAAATATCATTTAATACTATTAATATTTATCATATTTACGATTATCTGGTAACTGAATTACTGGATATTAATGATTTAAAACACCAGTTACGGCATTTATTGATTACCGATAATATTAACTATTTATACCGAAATACTCCGCCTTGTATCCACAGATATGCTATTGATAATTCAAAAAATATAACAAAACGCATTCAGCAAAATATCTGTTTCTTATTCATGTTATATATCAAGACAATCGCAACAACGACACAAACAATGATTAACAGTAAATAAACACTGATATCAATCTCCACATCATTCCTGATTTTGAATATTAATGAATGATGTGGTGATAGTAATCAATAACAGTCTTAACGGGGTTATCTTACAGTAGCTGTCTTAGTTTATGTTCAACTAATGGATCGTTAGGAACCAGTTGCTGCGCCATCTCTAGCAATTGAATCGCATCTTGTGGGTGATCATCTTGATGTTTCAAGGCAATATCAATCAAAGGTTGTACATCAATTTGAGCTTGATGCTCTTGTACATGCGCTTCTTTTTCATCAATCAAAATATTATGCGCTTTACTTAATAACCCTAATCGGTGATCTGAATATGCATTGGCCTTACTTAAGCTTTGATAATAATCTTCTTTAAAGCGTAATGTTTTTGTTTGTTGACGAAACTGGGCAATATCAAGTTGCTGATGGCGAATAAAATCGACGGCAACCTGTTTATAAAAACCAAACTTATTGAGGTAAGTGGCATGCGTGCCGTGTCCCATTCCAAACACACGTAAATGGGTCAATTCTGGATAACGTTTGGCATGTAAGCGATCGATATTATTGGTGGGATCGTAAATAATATAGCCTTTAGCTTTACCTAAATCGAGATCATGGTAATCCCCTTCCCAATCAAATTGCTGCGCTAGTTCAGTACTAGAGCGATTATCCCACGGAGCTATGGTTTTATTCTTAGTACTCACTGGATGAAATAATAAAACTTGATCAAGTTGCAATAAATTGGCAAAAGCACCCACTGCGAAACCACCGCGACTTAGACCATAGCCTAAACGATAGCTAAACGATTCAAGTAACGTAGTTAACTGTTCAAGAAAGAAAATTAAGTTACGACTACGAAACCAATTACTCTTTCCTAAATGTTGAAAAGAGATAACATTCACGTTCTGTTTTTTAGCGAGGTGGAATCCCCAAGGTGCAAAATTCTCATCAATATCGTGCTGTTGTACGTTGGTTCCCGCAGGCGAAAATGTAAACAGTAGCGGCTTATTTATATCAACAAACTCATACTTAACAAACACATCATCAAGTAAGTCCCCTCCTGACATTGGAAGTTGCGCTTGCTGCTGTGAACGAGAGTGTGTTAGCCACTCATCTAACCAATACAATAATTTCATTTTACCTACCTTTAAAAACAACCGCGGGATTGTAGCAAAGATAGGAATTAAACGAAAATTTTAGTTAGAACACTAATCATTTAATTTAACTCGCTCGATTTTAAAGATAAAAATATTCCATACTATTTTTTACTTTTTAATGAAAAATAAACCAAATAATCTTGACCTGTCTATAGCTTTACACTTCATACTAGCCAAATATTAACAATACACATATACACATCGGATCCGTCATGTATTTGATTTCAGAATTAGCGACTAAAGCAGGAATATCACGTACCACGCTACTTTATTATGAGAAGCAAGGGCTCATTAAAGGCCACCGACTGGATAATGGATATCGTCATTACAGTGAAAGCGATTTGCAACGGTTATTTTTAATTAAACAACTTCAAAGCGCAGGCTTGACGCTAAAAGAATGTCAAAGCTGCTTAGAAGCAAAGTTGGATAAAAATATTTTATTCGAGCGATTAGCTCAGCTGACAGAAGACATTCAAAAAAAGACCCAAGCGCGTGAACTGTTATTAGGGTTACTTGGGGAACGATCACAGCGAGAATTACACAGTTCTTTAAGTAAAAGTGCACCCAATGTTCACCTTAACTGGCTCAACACGCAAGGCTATGATGAAAAAGAAGCTCTCAGACTAAAGTGGTTATCAAAAGACATGAATGAACACAATGCGTACATGAACGATTTTATGACAATATTTACACCATTAGAGCAATGGGCTCCGGGTAGTAAACAAGATACCTTAAATGCCATATCACTGATGCCTAATCAGCAAATGCGCCGTATTTTAGAAATTGGCTCAGGCAAAGGCGGATCGACAGTATTACTGGCTAATAATACCGATGCACATATTACCGCGGTAGATAATGAACCCGTTGCAATTGAACAACTTAATCAAAAAATCAAAGACTCACAATTGGTCGATCGTATATCACCTGTTTGCGCATCAATGACAGCTCTACCCTTTAAAGCCAAGAGCTTTAATGCTATTTGGGCTGAAAGTTGTGTTTATATTATGGGTATGGAAAATGCGCTTCAACAATGGAAACCGTTATTAAAAGATAATGGTATTCTGGTCGTCAGTGATTTGGTTTGGCTTACTGATATGCCTGATGAAAACGTTAAACAATTTTGGCTGTCCAATTATCCCGATATTCAAACGATACCTACAAGGCTCAAGCTATTTCAGGCTCAAGGTTATGACGTAATAGCACACTTTTCTCTGGGAATTGAAGCTTGGCAAAATTACTGGTTACCACTTAAAGCAAGAGTTGAAGCATTACAGCCAACCATGCCAACCTCTCAAGCATTACTGGATGTAGAACAAGAAATTGGTATTTATGAAACCAGTGTTGCCAAAGATTTCACCTATCATTACTTTATCGTAAAACCGAGTAAATAAAGCTTATGAGCACACCATCATTAGTTGATTTAGGTTTACGTCCCTTTTTCCAACAACAATTATCGTTAGAAGAAGTCGCAAACTGTTTCCTTGGACGAATCATTGAACAACATAAATCCGACGTGATTATCTTAGCTGGCGATGATGCACTAAGGTATAAGCTACCACCAAATTTTGAGGCAATATGTGTTGGCGACTGGGTGGTTTTTAATCAAAACAGATTGGTTCGCGTTCTTGAAAGGCAATCCCTTTTTCAGCGAAAAGCCGCAGGCAGTGGCCGAGACCGCCAACTTATTGCAGCAAACCTCGATGTGGTATTTATCATTAGCTCACTTAACGACGATTTTAATTTAAATCGAATCGAACGTTATTTAGCGCTGGTAAAAGAAACCCATGCCGAGCCTGTTGTGATCTTAACCAAAGCTGATTTATGTGATGACGTAGAAGATATTCGCCAACAAGTTCAACAGTTAGACTCACTATTAAGTGTTCATTGCGTTAATGGGCTTGCCCACAATAACCTCTCCGCATTAAAAAGTTATTGTCAGCGTGGTAAGACCGTCGCCTTTTTAGGTTCATCTGGCGTGGGTAAATCGACACTGGTCAATAATCTACTTAACCATAATGAAATGGAAACCAATGCGATTCGAGAACAAGACAGCAAAGGACGTCACACAACAACCTACCGTACTATAAAATGGCTACCTGAAGGCGGACTGTTGATGGATACCCCAGGAATGCGAGAACTACAACTTAGTGATGTAAAAGAAGGGATAAAACTCACATTTGCTGATATTGAATCTCTTGCCACTGAGTGTCGATTTAAAAATTGTCAACATCAAAATGAACCGGAATGTGCAGTAATCAGTGCCGTTGAAAGTGGTGCATTATCAGCTAGAAGACTGGATAACTTTCAAAAGCTATTACGCGAAGACGCACACAATAGTGCGACATTGGCACAAAAAAGAGCAAAAGATCGCACCTTTACTAAAATGGTCACCGCCATTCAAGATCAAGCGAGGTCGATAAAAAAATTCAAATAAAGAAAAAACAGCATTATCAGCTTGACCTTCCCTGTAGTGGAAGCTTTATGCTGTCATCCTAATAACAAACACACATCGAGCTCATCATGAAAAAATTATCTTTAGCTATTATTTTGTCAGCACTACTTTCTACCACTGCATTTGCAAGTGAAAATGTAGCCGATCACAGTAATGTAATGCCAACTAAAACTATCATTAGTCTACAAGCATCACAAACGATGATGACAGACTCTATGGCGGCAATGGCAGGTATGCATACGTTAAAATTAACGGGTGATCCTGATTTAGATTTTGTGGCGGGTATGCTTCCTCACCATGAAGGTGCGATTGTGATGAGTGAATCAATTCTACCGACACTGACTAACCCTGCGGTGCATAAATTAGCGCTTAATATTATTAAATCACAAAAAGAAGAAGTGATTTATATGAAGCATTGGTTAGCAGCACACAAAGAAATACCACTAGCACAACGTGATATTGCTAACTCACAAGAAATGATGACCAAATCAATGAAAATCATGCACAACATGATGGAAGTTAAATTAACTGGTCATCCAAATGTTGATTTCGTTGCAGGTATGATCCCTCACCATGAAGCAGCAGTAGAAATGGCAGAAGTCATCATGCCTTATCTAAAAGATCAATCAACAAAGACTTTCGCACAAAATATTATCAAATCACAACAACAACAAATTAGCTTTATGAAAACATGGCTAAAAGATAATACACCAGCGGCAGTGCCTGCGAAGTAAATAAGATCACACTTATTTATACATAAATCCGACTTAAATAAGTCGGATTTATTTTATTTGTTTTTAATCAATCGAAAACTCTCGATATTGACCACGTTCAAGCCCAGCTACCGATAAATGCCCTACCGACACACGATGCAGTGCTAATACTTCATTTTGAAAAAAGCCAAACATACGTTTCACTTGGTGGTACTTCCCTTCAACCAATGAAAGCCGTGCTTGATACTCTGAGATAATTTCTAAATGCGCGGGCTTAGTGGTGATATCTTCATACCCAAAATAAATCCCCTCTTTGAACACGGTAATATATTCTTCAGTAACAGGCTTTGATAAAGTCACTTCATATACTTTTGCGAGTTTGGTTTCAGGTAAACTTATTTGACGTGACCATGCGCCATCGTTAGTTAACAACACTAATCCTGTCGTATTAAAATCTAACCGCCCAACAATATGTAGCTCATCTTTTTGAGGATGATCAATTAAATCTAATACAGTTGTATGCTTAGAATCTTTGGTCGCACTGACAATACCTTGCGGTTTATTCAACATAATATAAATCGGTTTATTATCTTGAAGGCTGTGACCATCTAATTCAACATGCATAAATTGAGTCACTTTTTGATGCGTTGAATGTGCGACTTCTCCATCCACGATGATCTTTTTTTGAGCAACCAAAAGACGAGTGTCTGACATGGAATAAATACTATTTTGACTAATAAAACGATCGAGCCGAGTGGTAGAAGATTTCATAACATAACGATATCCACAGAACGTAAAAAAATTATTTAAAAAATACACTTTTTAATTGATGAACATCTTTACATATAACAACAAAAATAGAACAGCTATATTTTAAAAATTAATGTTCAGGTGTGCTTGATGTTATTTACTTTTAATAACAATTTAAATATTGATTAATTATCATGGGCTAAATATGATATTATTCTGTTAAATATTTCACCATAGAGTTAATTTTTGAAATTCTCACTCTTACAATATAAGCGTCAAACACTCGCTTCATGGTCACTGATTTTAGTGAGTATTGTGCTATTGGTGTGTATTTCTCAAAATTTAGGCTTCTCTACATTATGTTCTTTAACGCCGACAATTGACGCAACTGAACAGCTTCAACCACAAAAACACTCAGAGATAGACACGCAATGCAGTAATAGTGAGCATCTTGTTAATGCCAACACGATTAACATTGATTTTGCGATTCCGATGTTTATCCTCGCCCTTGTTATTATTGCAGCGATATTAAAGCAATCGGGTGTTAAGTACTTCCCTCCTGAGCCAACAACCTCCTATGGTGTACGGCGACATTTAGCTTTTTGTACCTTTCAAGAATAAACACAATCAGGGTCTGAAGATCGAACATTATTACGCCTTAAAAAACCAAGGTATCATAGTGTGATAACAGCCCCTCCTAATACTTATATCTTTTTATATAATTATTCACGGAGCAACATTGTGTTTAAAAATCAAATTATTAGTACTGTTTTATTTACGGTATCGTTAGTATCAGTGCTATTTCTAGCGACGATCCCTGTCGCTACGCCATCGCTAAAAACAGGCATGTTAACCCATCCACCAGCACAACTCTGTTTAATGCTAACAGAATTACTCAACCACGATACGGCGATGCAAACACTAGAATTTGGAAGGGGAAAATAATAATGACAACTAAAAAAAACCAATCTAAAAAAGCGAACAATATAGCAACTAAGCTATGGCTAAAAGCAAAAGAAATCATAAAACTGGTGCTTATTTTATCACTCTTTTTTATCGCTATAGATGCTTGGCGCAGTAAAGATATGCCATCAGACGTGATCCCTACATTAGCGGCAAATACACTGGATCAGCAATGGGTTGATATACAAAAGATGAGTGATGAAAAACCCGTATTACTCTATTTTTGGGCGACATGGTGCTCAGTGTGTAAATTGGTTAGCCCTAGTGTTGATTGGCTTGCGGATAATCATCAAGTAGTATCAGTTGCGATTACATCAGGTGATAATCAACGGGTTGCCCAATTTATGAAGTATAAAGAATACAATTTTCCGGTCATCAATGATCCAACAGGCAAAATTGGGCGAGAATGGGGCGTTACTGCGACACCTTCAATCATAATCATTAAAAATGGTCAGATTTCATCAATAACAACCGGTGCAACAACCCCGATAGGCTTGTGGTTACGGCTGATTTTTGCTTAACCACGCTATAAATCAGTTCATTGTTACTACCAACGATGGATGTTGGTAGTAACTTATGCAATAACTATTGTTGTAAAATTAACCGTTAAAAAACAGCCTGATTAACGCTTAAATTTATCGGCCCATTGAGGCCATATAACCGCAAGATCCATGTATTCTTCGATAGTATCAGCAATACGATCAATGCCTTGTTCTCGAATTTCATCAAAATCAGGAGTTTGGGTCGCTTCTAAACCAGCCCAACGTAAAATAGCATCACATGCACCTTGTTGTTCGAAAATACCATGCAAATAGGTGCCAAACACTTGATCATCACAACCTAATTGGCCATCAGGACCATCGGTTAACTGTAATGGTGCATTGGCACTCACACCTTGAGTAACACCCGCATGAATTTCATAACCTTTAACGGTAACAGGCATTTGATTAGGCATGGTTAGTGTGCCCTCTGTTTGTTGCAGGCATTTGTTTTTCTCAATGGTGGTAGCAATAGATAAATACCCTAAACCTTGGCTAACCCCCGCTTCACCTTCAATGGCATGTGGATCAGCAATGGTTTCACCTAACATCTGATAACCACCACAAATACCCATCACTTTGCCGCCTAAACGCAAATGACGTTGGATCTGTTTATCCCAACCTTGTTCACGTAAGAATGCTAAATCACTGCGAACACTTTTAGTGCCTGGAATAATGATCAAATCGGCGGCAGGAAAAGGCTGACCTTTGCCGACAAACTGCAAGTTAACTTGAGGATGCATGCGCAGGGGATCAAAATCAGTATGGTTACTCACGCGGGTTAAAACAGGCACTACCACTTTTAATTGATGATCAGCGGCTTCAACTTGCTGACAATTAATCGCATCTTCGGCTTCTAACATTAAGCCATGCAGATACGGTAAGACACCAAGTACGGGTTTACCTGTTTTCTGCTCTAACCACTCTAAGCCCGATTCCAGTAATTTGATGTCACCACGGAAACGGTTGATAACAAAACCTTTGACGCGTGCTTGTTCTGATTCAGACAATAACGCTAACGTGCCATAAATATGAGCGAACACCCCACCGCGATCGATATCGGCAATGATGATCACGGGCACATCGGCTTTTTCAGCAAAGCCCATGTTTGCCACGTCATTTTCACGTAAGTTGATTTCAGCAGGACTACCCGCACCTTCAATAACAATGGTTTGATACTGTTGTTGCAACAGTCCGAATGATTCCATAATCGGCGTCATTACCACTTTCTTGTAGTTATGAAAACCCACGGCATCCATATCAGCTAAAGCGTGGCCTTGTACGATCACCTGTGCACCAACATCGGTATTGGGTTTAAGCAAGACAGGATTCATATGTACACTAGGCTCAATACCACAGGCTTGAGCTTGAACGGCTTGTGCTCGCCCAATCTCACCGCCATCTTTGGTCACAGCGCTGTTTAATGCCATATTTTGTGATTTAAACGGTGCAACACGAATACCTCGGCGTGCCAACACGCGACATAATCCTGCCACCAGCACACTTTTACCTGCATCTGACGTCGTACCTTGTACCATTAATGCACGTGTTGTCGATTGTAATGTATCCGTCATTTCCTAATTCCATGTTGATATAATAAGGGAGAGTAACCACAGATGATGGCTATCTATAAGTCGCCAATCATCTTAGCAACTGATCATGTGGATAATAACTCATAAAAAATACGTTTGAATAATCATCAATCTGGTGTATATGATAACGATTATCATTTTTTATCACTCCTTTTTTATGAATTATCTTATTTTACCGACCATGTTGGTATGGCTATTATTGGCGATCAGCATCGGTTGTGCGTTAACAAAAACAACTTCTTGGCGCATACCGCTACTACTGACCTTGATCACCGCAGTGACGTTGAACATCTTAACGGTTATTGGCGCTGCCATTATGATCAGTGGTATCTTGATTGCCCGTTTTACCGCTCGACAACAATCTAAGCCACTGATCTATGCAGGTCATATGGTTGTTGTTTTGTGGATCATTGGGTTAATTCTGCACTTGTACCCTGGTATCAATAATTTGTTGGTACTTGATCACGTCAATAGTGGCCCACTTAGTCGATCGTTTACGCTTTACTTTAATATCGATAAACCCATGCTTATTTTTGCACTGCTACTACTCGTGCCCAATATAGTAAGCAATAACGAATATAACTGGCATCATCTTTCGCTCTCACGAATGCAAAAAAGTATTATTGGTGGCGGATTAATCACATTACCGTTATTAGCATGGGCATTACAACTGGTACAGCCTGAATTCACCTTGCCGTCATGGTGGTGGATCTTTGCGATTAATAATTTGATATTTACGTGTGTTGCCGAAGAAGTGCTTTTCCGTGGTTATATTCAAGGACTGCTATGTAAGAAATTAGCACCACCGATAGCGATTATTATTGCGAGTGTTTTATTTGGACTTGCACACTTTGCTGGTGGGCCATTATTTATCATTATTGCGACATTGGCTGGCATACTTTATGGTTTAAGCTATTATTGGACTAAGAAGATAACGGTCACGATCGTGGTTCATTTTGCATTTAACTTACTCCATTTAATCTTTTTTACTTACCCACTGCCCCTGTAATAATGCAAAATAAAAAGGATTTTACCTTACTTTGAACACCGCTACACAATCTTCATCAACATAAAACAGGGATAAGGAACAGGATGAATGTCAAAAATATTGCTCATAAATGTCCTCAACAATCCTAATATATTACTGAATATTGATGAAAAAATTAGTTATCAAATTATTACTGAAGCTCGTCACCTATCGTTATTAGGGCAATTAAAGGCGTGTTGTGATCGAGCGCACATCGAACATGATCTTCCTCTGCACACCCAGCAACAATTATTGTCTGGGTTTCACAGCTATCAAAAACAACAACAACAATTATTACTTGAACATCAACATCTCACTGAACAATTACAAGGGGTTATTAGCTCATGGCGTTACTTACGCGGTAGCGCGCTACAGTTCCTTAATAACGATATGTTCGCTGGCAGAATCAAAAATAATATTGATATTTACGTTCCACAACAACATGTTGCTAACGTTGAAAAAACGCTATTAGATAACGGCTGGCGTTATAAAAATATCGCTGATTATGAAGAAACGTTTTATCGTCGCTGGGCACAGCAAACCACGCCATTGATCCACAAACAACGCCGTACTGAGCTGGCGATTCACTTTCAATTATTACCCAAAACATTGATCAATAAACTCGATCCAACGCCTTTGTTACACCACCATTTATCGCCGCCATTGTGCGAGCCTGCAACATTACTATCGCCAGATGCGATGGTGCTTCATCAAGCGATTATGTTATTTCATCAAATTAATTACCATTATGGCTTACGGGATATTTACAGCTTATATTTGCAGTTTGTTTATTTTAGTAAAGACGCGACTTTTTGGCATAATTTAATTCAACTTCACCAACAAGTCGGCAATGATAATAGCCTTTATCTCGCCGTTAGTTTATGTCAGCGTTTATTTAATTTAGCTGTTCCTGAAAATGTATTAATCTATTTTAAACAACAAAAATCACATCGATTATCCTATTGGCTCTATCAACAACGGTTTATTGATGCGTTTATTTACCAATTTCCTTTGCACCGCAACATGGGTTATCGTGATGCGGTTAAATCACTGCGATTTCGTGGCCGTCTAAAACAAATGCCGATCTACTCTATTGTGCCGCATATTATTAAACGATTAATTGTTAATAGTATTCCGCATGACGATGAAGAAGTGATCAACTAAATACGACTAACTTCCAATTATCATTATTTGATACCTAATAAGACAGGCGCGCGTAAGAATTCTCATGTTACTATGCTAAGCCATTCTCAAGGAAGGAAGAAGAATTTGGATAACATGCTGTTTTACAAAACATACCCTCATAAACAAAGTAAAGAGTGGGTCGTATTTGTCCATGGTGCGGGGGGAAGTTCTGCTATCTGGTTTAAGCAAATAAGAGCCTACAAACAGCATTTTAATTTACTTTTATTAGATTTGCGTGGTCATGGTAAATCTAACACCATGTTTCAAGATGTAATGGATAACCAATATACATTTAAAATGGTGACCAAAGATATTATCGATGTGCTTAATCACCTTAAGATTGAATCAGCCCATTTTGTCGGCATGTCATTAGGCACCATTATTATTCGTCATCTGGCTGAACTGGCGCCAGAACGGGTTCAAACAATGACATTAGGTGGTGCGATAACACGTTTAAATACACGATCTCAAGTGTTAATTAGTTTGGGCAATCTGAGCAAACATATCCTGCCATATATGTGGTTATACCGTATATTTGCTTATGTCGTTATGCCACAAAAAAACCAACGTCAATCTCGCCATTTATTTATTCGAGAAGCTAAAAAACTCTGCCAGCAAGAATTTAAGCGGTGGTTCAAATTAGCGACAGATGTTAACCCGATTATGAAATACTTTAAGGAAAAAGAACTTGTCATCCCAACCCTATATTTAATGGGTGAGCATGATTATATGTTTATTAAATCCGTCAAAGAGATGATTAAACGTCATCAAAATAGTGTGTTAACTCAATTATCAAATTGTGGTCATGTATGTAATGTCGAACAACCAGAAGCATTCAACCATCATTCAATTGAATTTATTCAACTGCACAGCCAACCACCACTAGCGCACTAATAAAATAAGCCACAGTGAGGCATTGCACACTCACTGGGCTTAGAATCTGAATGTTACGCAGGTAATACTTTACTTAAAAAACGCTGTAATTGTTCAGTCACAAATTGCGGTTGTTCAAGGTTACTAATGTGCCCTGCATCAGGAATAAGCACATATTCACTGCCATCAATCGCATCATGCATTAATTGTGCTTCAAGTGGTGGACGTGGATTATCTTCCAAACCTGACATAATTAATGTCGGAACGGTAAGCTGCTCGATATCATCAAACGTATCACGACGCCCAAACACCATGCGTCCCATCTCAGACACTGCCACTGCGCGATCACCTTGTAACTGTGCAAGAGAATGACGGAATGCACTGACTAATTGTGGGTTATGAAGATGACCATCCCAACGGAAAAATAATGGTGCTATCATATCAATCAATGGCGCAGGAACATGTTGCTGATCGCGTAAAGTATCTAACATCGAAAAATATCTCGCGTGCATTACTTCTGGCTCATAGCCTAAGAAGGTATCCATTAGCACTAATGCCATCACTCGCGCAGGCGCTTTAAGGGCTAATTCTGCACCCCACATGCCTCCCACAGACAAACCAATCACAGCAAATTTTTCAATCTCTAAATGATCCAATAATGCCAACACATTATCAGCATAATCACGTAATGTCCGTGTTGTTGACGGCGCACTGTCAGATCCACCATGCGCCCAAAAATCTGGCACAATACAACGATAATGTTGGCTTAACTCCGCGATCTGCGGTGCCCACATTGCACTATCCCATAAGTAGCTATGACCAAAGACAAGCACAGGACCTGTTCCTTGATCACGGTAAGTCATCTGCTGACCATCAATAGCGAATGTTTGCATTGCCGGTATCCTTTCTTGGTTAACACGTGTAGTGAATGTTACTTCGTTATTTTATTATTACGCCCAAATAACACATCTGGGTATCGCACATTATCATAACCGTTACGCCATTGATGTAACTCGGTATTTATTTCGAATGTTGGTTAACCCTTGACGATAAAACACCCAAGCACATAAACCAGCGGCAATATTACCTAACATTGCGCCAGTGAACAGCCCCGACAAACCCGCGAAATGCGCACCAATCCATAACACAGGCAGATAACACACAAATAATCGTAATGCAGAAATCAACAACGCACGCATCGGTAATCCCATCGCATTACAGACGGAAACCATCAGCATGCAAATACCTAATGCACCAAGGCTAATAGGCACTCGCGTTAAGTGGATCATTAAAATTTGTTGTACTGAGGTATTGGTTGTTAATAACTGGGCTAACGGTTGAGCACTTAAAAAGAGTATGACGGCAATAACAACTTGCCAAACCAAGATAAAACGCACCGCAATCATGATCAATTTTTCAATGCTGGCAATGTCTTTACGACCAAGCATGCGCCCCACCATCGGTGGCATCGACATGGTTAATGCAAGCACAATCACTAATGAAAAGAACTCTAATCGCGAACCTAATGCCCAAGCAGCAACGGTTGCCGCACCAAAACCAGCCACCAGCTTTGTGGCTAAAATAGCAGAAACGGGGGGTAATAGTTGGCTTAGCATTGCTGGTGCCATAATGTGAACTAATTCTTGAATCGCTTTATAAACCGCAAGCCCTCGCCAATCAAAACTCAACCATTGACGTTTAATCAATAATGGAAACACAACTAGCATACCAAGGCTGAACGATACAATCGTCGCCCATGCCGCACCATTGATACCCATATTAAAGGTAAACATAAACAGTGGATCTAAACCAATATTAATCACACTGGTGATCACCATCATAATGCCGGGTAACAAGGTATTACCGTTGGCACGGCAAATACTGTAGGCAAAGTACACCATCGAGCCACACCATGCACTTGTTAGCCATACGGGCCAATAGCTATCAATAACACCAAAGACATTATCAGGCGCACCAAGTAACCATAACAACTGATGACGACCAAACCAGATTGCCGCACACAGCGCCATGATGCCAATATCACCAAGAATCACCACTACCCCGCCTAATTGACGCGCTCGATGATGATCATTATTACCTAATACCCGTGAAATTAAGGCGGTAGTTGCAATCCCTAATCCGACTTGTAATCCAATAACAAGCATTTGCATCGGTAATGTAAAACCTTGCGCGGCAAGAGGTAAAATTCCAAGCTGACCGATAAATGCACTATCGACTAATTGAAAACTCATCAGTGACAATACACCGAATAACATTGGCCATGTCATGGTGAATAATTGATGCGCTAAGCTGTGAGAATGTGAGGCCGTGATTGTTTTTGCGTTCATAATAATAGCTTAAATAAAACGTTAGCAAAAAGCACCGAGCATCTGCCTCAGCCTTGTACTTCATACCAATAAAAAATCCCCGCCATATAGCGAGGATTCAAAGAAATAACATTATAACGTAAATTAACGAATAACTAATTTAACAAGATCGGCAGGACGATAATAAACAGACTTTAAGACTTTACCGGTACGGATCAGCTTGCCATTAACTTCAACATCTTGTGCACATTTAGCAATGATATAATCGCCTTTAGTACTCGCCATTAATGCAACACCTTGCTTGGCGTAAAAAGCATCAGTCTCGTCATATTGTTGCTGGTTGCAGCAGACTTTACTCATATTACTTGAGTGGACTTCATTCCAGCAATCAATGAACGTAAACCCTAAGCGCTCAGACATCTGCAATAAAATATCAATCAAATAACTAATACCAATATTATCAGTGATTTTTTTATCGCCTAAATGCACCAAACGTCCCATAAGAACATAAACAGAATCAACAATCGCATCGGCTTGTTCAACCAATGAATCCGCTTCTGCAAGCTCTGTCATCTCTTCAACGGCTAAAGAGGTATGTAACGCATCAGCTTGAGCATCTAGACTGGCTGGATTTTCAATATCTAAGTCGAAGGTGGAACGAAACTCTCGAATATCGCTGTAAAGGTGATCGAAAAGGGGTTGGTCTAGCGTAGAAAGTTTCATTCGAATATCCTTGTTTCAGATTTAAGGGGCAAACGTTATTTTATCATTCACAAGCGCAGTGTTATTCTCAATAAAATGACGCAACGGGCGAAGATATTAATCCAATCCGCCACCAGATACAAAACCAATTACTTAAAAATAGTCGGCTTGACGACAAAATAGACTAACCATTGTTGGCATACGCTAAAACACAACAATTGAGATATCATTATCCGTATTTAAACACTTGCGAATTAAAGTAAAGCCAATAAAATTTCACCCCTAACTCTCTATGTTGAGAGAATAATATGTAGGTTGGAGAAGTGATGATTGCAGGTCACCGTGGCGCGCGCGCAGTCGCCCCAGAAAACACATTAATATCTATGAAAGCGGCTGCTGATGCTGGCGCTACATGGATAGAAACGGATACTCAACTTTGCGATGATTTAATTCCCGTTATTATTCATGATAAAAGTGTTCGTCGTTGTACCAATGGTTCAGGAAGTGTTCGTCATAAACCACTCGCTGAATTAAAACAATTAGATGCAGGAAGCTGGTTTGGTGCTGAATTTGCAGATGCTACTATTCCAACGCTAGTCGAGTTACTGCAAGCTTGTGATGATTATGGGTTAAGTCTCAATCTTGAAATCAAAGTCCATTATGAAGAAGAGGTAGAACTTCAAGTTCGTAAGACTATTGAAACGATTAAAGATTATGGTTTTGATACTAATAAACTGATCCTTTCTAGTTTTTCTTATAATGCGGTTAAACACTGCTTAAAACTGTGGCCTGAAGTTCGTCGAGGGCTGATCATTGAAGATTGGGTACCAGACATTGAGCGCTTAGATGAAAAACTTGATCTCTACAGTATTCATTTAGATCATCATTTACTGAATGAAAAATTGGCTAAAGAAATTACCGATTCAGGAAAAGTGCTTCAAATATGGACCATGAATGATCCTCAACAAGTGGATAAATTTACCCGTTGGGGTGTTAGTACTATTATTAGTGACAATCCTGGTTTATTAATTTCAGCTGCAAACAAATAATACTCATTATTTAACTGCTGTATTTACGAGTCGATAGCTTGGCTTATATTGACTCGTAAACGCTTATTTTAGCTTTCTCTCCGTAAATTCTAATCTTCTTTTCTCGCATTAATCGCTGCATTTATAATCGCCAAAAACGGAACTTTACATTTCAAAACAATATAAACAATTTATGTTTGATATCATCGAAATATAAAAATATATTTATAGAGAATATAATTTACACTTAGTTTATTTATAACTCTCTTTTATTACACATAACATCAGATAATTATGCCAACAACAGTCACACGACAACTTATTTGATACCTAGTGGAGCACAGTATTCATGTCAGCTTATGACACCGTCTGTATAATGGCAGCCATTGCAGTCTTTATCTCAATGATTAACCACCGTATAGGTAAATTTCAACCGACCATTGCTATCACGGCCTGGTCAATAGTAATTTCATTAATTCTCTTAATATTAAGTAAGTTAGGCTATATTCCTCGCAATGATGAACATGAAGTTATTCAGATGGTACAGGCGGTCAACTTTGATGACTTCTTACTGAAAGGTGTTCTAGGCTTCCTTCTTTTTGCTGGTGCATTAAACATTAAATTGCCTCACCTTAAAGATCAAAAATTTGAAATTACATTTTTAGCACTGATCGGTACCCTCTTTTCAACCTTCTTTATTGGGATTGTGTTATGGGCATTGTTTAAACTTTTAACCATTGATATTGATTTTATTTACTGCTGCTTGTTTGGTGCTTTAATTTCACCCACCGATCCTATCGCAGTATTAGCCATCGTCAAAAAACTCAATGCGCCACAACGTATTTCAACCCAAATAGAAGGCGAATCACTGTTTAATGATGGTGTTGGCTTAGTTATTTTTGTTACTTTGTTTGAAATTGCATTTAGTAAAACCGCTCCAACAATCTCTAGCACCGCGCTATTATTTGTCCGTGAGGCTTTAGGCGGCATTGCATTTGGTGCCGTTATTGGGGTGGTGTTCCACTTCTTGATTAAAAGCTCACATGACAATATGTTCCGCTTAATTTTAACGATCTTAATTCCAACATTTGGTTATGTGGTTAGTGAACATATTGAAGTCTCAGCGCCACTTGCGATGGTGGTTGCGGGTATTATTATTGGTAACTGGACTCGTAATACAATTTCAAAGGAAGCCTCTCATCAAATATCACATTTATGGGAACTTGCAGATGAAATTTTAAATGCGGTTTTATTCTTATTGATCGGTTTGATGATGGTTACTTTCACTTTCCATGCGATTGATATCGTAGCGGTTGTGATAGCTATACCATTAGTCCTATTAAGCCGTTACCTCAGCGTTAAATCTGCTTATCAAATATTTAATCGCTACCGCACTTATAACCCATTATCGATTAAAATATTAACGTGGGGTGGATTACGTGGTGGCCTAGCTCTCGCGATGGCGATGGCAATTCCAAGTGGGATCCCAATTGGTTTTAGTCCTGACATTGATGTGAAAGAGATTATTGTATTAATGACTTATTCCGTGGTTATTTTCTCAATTATCATTCAAGGTTCAACAATCACACCAATGATTCATAAAGCCAAAGAAGAACAAGCAAAAATGGATCAAGCGGCAACCAATGCTACATCAGAAATAGCTGCTTCTAATACCACAACAGAAACAACCAAGAATTAGCATCACACCGACGCTGGTCTAAATTACACAATCTAATAGCCACTGTTTATTACGGTGGCTATTTTTTTATGCTGTTATTTATAATAAATAAATATGTAACAAAAATATTGACCGTCGCTAAATTAATCATATGATGATCATTACCTATTGATTAATCGTTATGATGCTTATGAGCAAAAATTACACTCTTATTGAATGGAGTAAAGATCGAATTTGGTATTGTGATATGCCATACCGCGTAGCAGGTGCGCCTATGGGTCACCGAATGACGATTATTCGATTAGATAACAACAAACTCTTCATCCATTCCCCCATTGAAATAACACCCACCTTACAGCAGCAAATTAGCCAACTAGGTGAGATTGCTTATGTCGTTATTCCTAATAAAAGTCATCATATTTATCTCTCCGATTGGTGGTTAGCCTATCCTCAGGCTTACTTTTATGCGCCACCTGGGCTCATCCATAAGCGTAGCGATCTTACCTTTGATGATGCGCTTGGTAATAAAACGCCACTTCATTGGCAAGGGCAACTACTGCAAACAGTGATCCGTGGTAGTGACAGGATGGAAGAAATTGCTTTTTGTGATCCACTCTCAAAAACACTGATTGTCGGTGATGCTTTAGCATGGATGATAGACAGTCATCATCCTCTTACTTTCACTCTTTCTGTTATTAATGGCTGTTATTTTAAACCTGCGATGCCATGGTATTGGCGGATCACCTTTAACAATCACACCCAACTACGCCAATCCATTCAAGAGATCCTAACATGGCCTTTTGAGCGTATTATTTTGTCTCATGGCAGAGTGATAGATAACAATGCAAAAGCATATTTTTCTGCTGCATTTCAGTGGGTAATACCCCATAAATTAAATATCACAACCGTTCAATAAACAGACAAAAACACATTTATTAGCTATTTAAATGTATAAGCATTAATTTATGTGCAAGATCAATATTGCTCTTATTTTGAAGGCGCATAGTAATAAAACCACGGGGACAAATCACCCTTATTTACTCTTTTAACAATAACAAACCGTCGAGGTTAGGAGTTAATTAATGAACCTTTTTAAACTTTATTCTCGAGACATTCTTGGACTTAGTGTCGTCGGATTTTTTATATTAAGTATTCTCGGTGTTATTTTTGGTACGATTGCATTATTAAATTATGCTAGCGGTAATACCGTATTAGCCGCATCAAATATACACCTTGCGTTGTCACATATCCTCTTTGTCATTCCCGCATTGATCATTGGTCATTATATCAACCGCCCTTCTTGGGTCGCAGCCGTTGATAAAATTAAATTTACACGTGAAATAAATAATCATTCATAGTATTTAACATCGAAATCACCCTATTTATGATTGATCTGCAAATTTCTCACGTAACAACGTTACCATTGCGCGCGTTTTTTCAGGTAAAAAACGCCGTGATGGATACACAACGGTCATCATAATATCTGAGAAATTAACATCCGTTAACACTTGTACCAACTTTCCTTGTAATAAAGATTCTTGCATTAGAATATTCGGTAATAATGCAATACCTTGTCCAAACACTGCCATCTGCTGAATCATATTAATATCTTCAGACATTAACCGTAACCGCGTCCCCTCTTGTAACAAGGTTGAATTATAACGACTGGCTAATAACCAATGTTGTTGTAATTCTGCGATTGTTTTTGGCTCACTATGCTGTTTTAAATATTCTGATGATGCAAATAAACCATTACTTGAGGTTAAAAAAGCTTGTTGAACATAATCTACATTAATAATTTCAGCCATATTCGGTAGCAACTGTAGATCAATATTTTCTCTTTCTAAATCAACGCTTTTCTGTAGATAGAGTAACTCTATTCGCACCAATGGAAACTGGTTCGCGTAAGCATCTAATACTTCAGCAAACATCGGTGATGAAATAAACGATGCTGTCGCAGCTAAGCGTAAAACGCCTTGTAAACTATTTTGCTGACTTTCAAGTAAATTAACCGCGTGATTCACTTCCGTTAATGGCTGATTAATATGTTGATACAATAAGCGTCCATTTTCGGTTAATTCTATATGGCGCGTGGTACGAATTAATAACTGGCAATGAAGCGCTTTTTCTAATTCTTGTAAACGACGGCTAATTTTAGATCGCTGTAATCCATGTGCTGTTGCAGCGGCACTGATCCCGCCATGTCGTACTGTTAGCATAAATAAATACAAATCATCCATTGATGCTTTCATTAGTCCTCCTTACATTGTCCTATATTTAGCGCATAAGTGTGACATTTGTCGCAGTATTCAATCAAGTTAATTCTTCTTATACTGATCAGCTTGATTGTGATCACTGGAATATCTCATGCCTAATTCTCATACTACTTTTCAACATTGGATGCGATGTCTAATTGTTATTTTTATTCTACTTATGGCCTACATTGTTATTGCTGATAGGTATGTACCATTAACCAGTGAAAGTCGTGTGCAAGGTTATGTAGTACAAATTGCCCCAGAGATTTCAGGTACGATCACACAAGTTAATATTAAAAATAATCAAATGGTAACTAAAGGTGAACGACTATTTCGGATTGATGATCAAAAATACCTTTTAGCGGTCGATCAAGCACAAGTGGCTTTAGAGCAAGCCCATCAACAAGAACAAGCGCTGTATGCCCAAGCCAGTGTTGCTCAAGCTAATATTGCCACCAGCCAAGCTAATTATAATAATGCTCATAATGACTATAATCGAATGAACAAATTAGCCAAAAAGAAACTCGTTTCTGCATCAATGCGTGATAGTGCTTATGCTAAAAACCAAATAACCCAAGCTAATTTAGCGGCAGCGAAACAACAAGCGGTGGTAGTACAAACCCAGTTAGGGCCTAAACACGGTCAAAGTACCGTTGTACTTGCAGCTGAAAACACCTTAGCCCAAGCCAAACTGAATTTAGCCCATACACAAGTAATAGCACCAAGTAATGGCGTGATCACTAACCTTCAAGTTGATGTAGGCACAATGGCAAATGCTAATCAGCCAATGTTAACCTTTATTCCAACCGATTCAATGTGGGTAGCAGCAGACTTTAGAGAAAAATCTATCGCTAAATTTCATTCTCATTCTATGGCTTATGTCGCCTACGATGCATTACCGGGTCAAGTATTCCCATTAACTATTAATAATCGTGACTTTGGTGTCGCCGCAGCACAACAAGTAGCGAATGGACATCTAACAAGTATTGAAACCAGCAACCGTTGGGTACGTGATGCACAGCGAGTACGTGTCAATTTCATCAGTCAGCAACCTTTACCTCCACAGTTATTTGTTGGCTCACGTGCCACCGTTGTTGTCTACCCGAAAAACAATCCGGTATGGCAGTTGTTAGCTAAAATAGAAATCCATTTAGCCAGTGTGCTGCACTTTATTTACTAAACCAATATCAATAAGTAATGCGATAAGTAATTAATTTTCGGAGTCATAACTTATGAAAACAATGCGACTTTGGTTTGGCTGCGTCGTAGGCTTAGCTATCAGTATGATCTTTGGGTGGTCATATGGTTTTTTTATTGCCTTATTGCCCATTAATATCATGATGAATTCCGATCATTGGCACTGGGATAGTTACGTACAATTAGTGGTGGGTGTTATTTGGGTTACACTTGAAGTAAGCTTTATTAACGGTTTTTTCCAATCATCCCCCCTACTTTTAACGATTATTGTTGGCATATTCTTTCTTGAAAAATGTATCGCGATGAGCCATAAGAGTAGTTATTTATTTGGCTTTATTGGCCTACTCGTTGGTTCGATAGCGCTTAACTTTGCCAGCTACAGCAGTTTTGATTTAGAAGACTTTTCAATAACGTTATGGTGTAGTGCGATTATAACAGTGCCTATCTGTGCGCTGGCTTATTACTTTTTTCCAGAACCCACAACTGAAGCAACAATAGATGCCGTAAGTGACACCACCAATAATGTTCAACGTTACGATCATATCGGCATGATAAGACAAACCGCACTGGGTTGGATCATCGCTATGTTGGCGTTTTTGGTATTTCAATTTGGCGATCTGAATGATTCATTATCGGCGCAAGCATCTATATTGATCGTACTTTCACCGATGACATTAATTGGATCACTCGCTGCATCAAAAATACGTATTATAGGAACATTTCTAGGGTGTTTAGCGGGGTTATGTATCCAAATAGGGCTCTATTCATGGGCTGATAATGGAGTGTTATTTATTATGGCTTATGCGATTGCTGCGGGATTCTTTTGCTCTTGGCTCGCCCTTGGCACCATCAAATCGAGTATTGCGTTTTCGGCAATGTCGGCATTAACGGTTCCCTTAACGACATCACTGATTCCCGATCAAAAAGATGCGGTATTTGCTATTTTTTATCGGTTTAGTTCCATTTTGGTTGCCGTTATTTTAACCTCAATGGCAATTTGGGTCATTCACCATTTCTTAGTACGAGTGATCAAATCACCCAATGAACATTTTAGTCACGGCTAAGATTTGTTGATACAACCATAAAGTTGGTTGTATCAACAAGATTTGTTGAAACAACCATAACTTGATATTGGCTCTTTTTATATCTGCAGTGGATAAATTTGAGCTAGCCATTCGAGCTAGCTCAATGTTGGACAGAAATCATTTAGAGTATTAGCCCCATTTTTGATGGTAGTTATTAGGAAAAGTAATGGGAATACTTCAGCATCGCTATCCAACTTACTATCAATATTTGCTTATATTTAGTGGCTTGGGCTTGTCCAACACTTCGGATAGGTGTCGGCTGCGCGACACATATCCTTATCTGTTATGTTTTTACAAAAGCGCCTCGGCATTAACGCTATAACCAACTTCTTTAAGCTCTTTAAGCAATGACATTTTCCATGCACCAGCTTGGTCTAAGTCAGTGTATACAACGCCACTAATGTCATTTGGCTTTTCGATGTTGCCTTTTACAAATGCTGACACTCGCGATCTATCTAACAAGCCAATGAAATATCCATGTTCAAACACTACGTTTTGACGCGCTCTTGGCACAAATTCCATACCTTCGTCGTTTAATCCACCAATATCGCAAGGCGTATAAAGCACAACAACGAACCCAACATCACCATATTGCTCAATTTTTTCGATGATCGTCATACTACGACTAGCTTGCTCATGAAGCACAATAGCCTCAAGTCCCGCTTTTTCCAAAAATCGAGCCATTTCCAATTTAGCTTCATTATCACGACCGTGAACTATGAATACTTTATTGTTAGGAATTTGGCTTGTCTCTAAGGCTTTAGACGCTACTAACTCTGTATGTTCTACTTCAAGCTCTTTTTTCTTATTTTTGACTAGTGATCTAGTCAAATTTTCAAAGCCATTATCACCGTGAATAATAGTAGTTTTAGAAATAACCATGATAATACCCGCACTTAAGCGGTTATAGGCTTGTTGAACGAGCGTATCTATAGGAACAACTGACTTCTTTATCGATAAGGACTGAATCTCATTATATTGAATATAACTTCCGTCTATATATAGCTCTGTTTTTTTCACATAAGGAGTTAGAACATCCTCATCAATTTCGTCAAAATCAGTGCAATCGAACCAAAATACATAGAT
Organism: Photobacterium carnosum; assembly: GCF_021236965.1. Taxonomy (NCBI): domain Bacteria; kingdom Pseudomonadati; phylum Pseudomonadota; class Gammaproteobacteria; order Vibrionales; family Vibrionaceae; genus Photobacterium; species Photobacterium carnosum. The sequence goes on from NZ_WMDN01000001.1 coordinate 211,313, forward strand.
TGCCTTGCCTTTAGGACCTTTTTGCTTCTTTTCCAATACAACGTGGTAATAATCAGTCATAACATATTCTCGTAAAAATACATCATCCCACTTTATCACAAGCGATTGATTTTAAGGTAATAAACATAACATTATATGAATAAGAATTTTTACTTTCGCGCAAAAATATACTCATGAAATACCTTTACCATACTCGATATAATCGTTGCATATCATGAACTTGATAGCACTTTCTTACACTTACCTATTTAAAAGAGGGTGTGAAAAGTAAGAAATGTATTTAATAAGTCTTATTAAATACAAACTGAAATATTAAATTGTTAAATTATCAATTGGTTATAGCTTTACCTCTGTTTTTAACAAGAAATATTTCTTATTAAAAACGTAACTCAAGCGATAAAATCGCCACGTTTCATTATAACTGTTCATATACACAGCGAATAAACTAATCAAAAATCACGTTAACACGATATGAATGAGTAAAAGATCTACCTTGATGCTCATTCGAGCAATTTGCTAGTAAAGGAGAGGCTTTATCGGGTTCAAATTCAAGAACCAGATAAAGTGTCGGTTGCGCGACACTTATCCTTTTTTGTATAGGCATGTGGTCGATACTAGCTTAGGACTTTCTTTAACGTCCTTGACTCTGATACTATTTTATTTTCAATCTTTCCATGAAAAGTCGCCATTCCGACCATGGATTTGTGATCATTTTGTACAGTGAAAACGTAAGTGCCCGTATCAAAACCTACCCCATTATGGTCCTCAAACATCAAAGTAACTTGGTTACCAAAAATGGTTCCTTTGTAGCTAAACTTACGTTCTGACTTCTTACCATCGCGAGTTTTAGAACGAATACTGCTACCTGTAATGTTGCTACCTAATTGTTGTAGCGTAATACGTCCAGCAGTAATTTTTTTGCCGTTTCTTACTTCGACAATATCCCATTCCCCAGCAACTTTAACCCCTTTATACAAACAGTTACTCTGAAAAGTAGGCCAGCCCCATTTAACAACCAATGCTACAAGTGCAGTAGCTGATAAACTTGCTACTACACCTATCAAGAACTCTGTCATTTAAATATATAACCTCAATTATTAATTTTCCGAAAATTCCGATTGCTTTGTTAGGCAACTAGCTAGATGACTCGATTCAGATCGATGCTTAGACCGCTAGCCTTCATTTCTTTCGCCAAAGTAAGCTTCCAACCACCAGAGTTATCCATCGGCGTATATACCACGCCAGCAAAATCATTAGGAATTTCGACACCTTCTTTATAAAGCACGCATACCTTTTCTCTGGTGAGCGCAGCGCTAAAGTACCCCAACTCAAAGATTACATTTTGCCTCGCTCTAAACTTGGGGCTGTTTGGGGTGTCCTTTGCGTAGCCTACATCATCGGCAGTTAATAACACTACAGCAAATGCAACTTCAGACGCATGCTTTTCAAACTTCTCGATGATAGTTTGGCTTTGATTTATTTGCTCATGTAGTATTACAGCTTTAAGTCCTAAAGACTCGACAAACCTCGCAGCTTCAGACTTTGCTAACTCATCGTGTCCATGAACAATAAAAACGCTGCTATTGATTAAGTTTATAGGGCTAACCTCAACTGTTGATAAATTTCTATTCTTGATAGACGTAGTGGCTAGTTCTTGTGTGATAAAGCCACAACGAACTAGCTCTGCAAATAGATCAACATCCTTCAACGCCCAGTGCGTTCGATTAAATTCAAAGTCACCATTGATGTCGAAAGAAAGTCTATTAACACTCAACTTTTCTGTGGGTAGTGCGGGAATAAACTTATCAAGTTCATATTCAATGATTACCTCAGAGTTTCTTAAACGTAACTCCCTGATATAGCCAATATGAAAGAAACCGCCTTTACCTTCATGAGCAAAAATACATGGCATTTCTTTTAGCTCTCGAATCATAGGTTCTGTTAACTCAGCATATTTGCTCGCTATTTCTTTAACTGTATATTCCCAATGGTTGATAATTCTATCCCGAGAAAATGGATAAGGACTACCATTCCACGCACTCTCATCTGATGTGATTATTAAATTAAACAATTAAGCTTTCCTTTCTAATTATACGGTTGTTGCCTGACGCTGCTTAGGCGTAAGACGGCACGAAATTACATGATTTTGTTCATATAATGCAACTTTTCTTACTAGCCATCAACGCTAAATCAGTAACTTAGTGACACCAGAGAGTGCCTAGAAGTGTAATACGACGAGAGTTGCCGTACGCACGCCTCCATCGTATATAACTTTTGGTAGGGAAAAATCTCATTAACAGGATATGAATGAACCTTAACTCTAAGTAGAAATGGGGCAATTATGAGTTAGCTTAATAGCTAACTCACTTATGATCACCAAGCGATTCTGTCGTACCTTAACTACCAAGCGACTTTAAATCCCAAAATTGATCAAACTTTCTTGTATCTGGACGATCTTTATTGTGGTCGATCAGACTATATTGTCAGCCGACAGCTAACCGAGAAGATTAAGATAGTGGCAAGAGTCCGCGCGGTGATTAAAGGCCAGATAAAACAAAACCGCCATGCTCGGCGGTTTTATTAGCGATAGCACGGCGGTTATTAATCAATGAAGGTTTCAAAAGGTAAATTGAAATACTCACTAAAGCCTTTTGCTTGAGCTAAATTAATAGCTCTTTTGCCATTTAAAATATCGCTGATCACGCTTTGAGGCGCGATATGTTTTAAATCAGATTGTTTAAGCTCCTTAATATCCATCAAGCCCTTTAGCATTTCTACAGCGGGAACTTTAGGCATAATTAAATGGTTCGTTTCAAATTCTTCGATGCGGTCTGAAATTGCATGGGCATAAACCATACAAACATCAGTTTCAGAGGTCGCCATATCCATTAGCTCGTCCATTAATTCAGCGCGTTCTAGCACTTCCGCTTCAGTTTCAATTGGTTTCGTTGAATAGTTAAATAAAATTAGGGCATTCTGTGCGTCGTCACTTAGGACATCTGACATTGCCTCAAACATGCCGCTTAGATTTGCGGTGTTCAATCCAACATTTTCATGGTGTTTAATCATAACTGCTCCAAAATATACGGAGGTGATTACTTAGTATGACTTTTAATCCATTTGTCATAGTCTGCATGAGATAAAATCTCACGAATAAAAATCTTGCTGCGAGTGCTATAAATACGAGCCAAAATGCGACAGTCGTTCTTATGAACGTCAAAAATGTAAAGGTCGTAATTGTCACCGTTAAAAGCCGTTTCACCTACTTTACGCGCAGGGACACGATCAATATTCCAGCCACTTTGTGTACGCCAAAGCGCTTTAATTTGAGTAAAAGATTCAAACTTTAAGCCTGCTCGATTGAATGTCTGTTGCCAGAGAGTCAACCCAACCCGCCACAGTGGGAACATCAACATTGCCTGTTTAGTTCGAGTTGTAGTGATGATCCGCACGCATATTAACCCTTTGCTGTGAATTTTAGACCAAATTATCGCAAAGTACGATATATAGCGATATGGCTTGTTTTCAGAAATGAGATGCAACAGGAAAGAAAAAAGCCTCCACTGTGGAGGCTTGGTATGATGCAAATACTGACTATTACTTACAGAATACGCGGGCTTGACGTGGTGTATAAATACCAAATGTAACGACACTCAATAGACCGTTAACAAACGTTTGTTGTACTTCAACTTTAGCCACGTTATCGGCACCGCCACATAGCTTCGCAGCATCAACAGTTTTATGTTGACCAATACCTGAAACGAAAAATGGTTGTGATTTATTTAATTCAGCTGTTTTTGTTTGTGGTGCAGGTGACATAATAAATGTTTGGCGTGCACAACCTGTCATAACCGTCGCTGCAATTACTGTTGCTAAAATTACTTTTTTCATTAAGTTAACTCTAAAATGGATAAATAAAAGTGATATTCATTTAATCACATAAACAACAGTTAACATATTCTTTTGGAGTATAATTGTAATATAAATTCACACGCTCAATTCTCGCGGTTACATTTTAACCACAAGTGGATAATAAATATCTAAATCATAGCGTTATTTATAAGATGTTAAGCTAAATCATCTTTAGTAACACTCACACCTTTAATCTGAGCAAACACCTGATCACCGACTTTTAGTGCTAATTCATCCGCAGCCCATGCAGTAATATTAGCCCACAAATGGGTTTCACCAATACGTAATTTTACTTCCACTCGCTCGTCTTCAGCATGATGAATTTTATCTATCCTTGCCGCAAGAATATTACGAATACTGCTCGCTTGAGGATAATGGCGAGCAATGGATACATCATTAGAAAAAATACGGACGCGTATCCATTCTCCTCGCTGATGAGGTAACTGTGTCACCCATAATGAAGCATCGTGACTCAACATCACTTGAGTTAATGCATAACGGGGATGGTTAATATTAACCCGCGCACTTAATAATGAACTCTGCTCTTTTACGGGCAACCACGGCCGCATTTCAGGAGAACTCCACACAGAATTAACATGCCCTGAAATCAATACCTTACCTTGATTAAGCATCACCATTGAATCAGCTAAGCGTAAAATTTCATCTAAACTGTGGGTCACATAAATAATCGGTGTATTAACCTCTTTGGCTAACTTCTCCAAATAAGGCATCAGTTCTTGCTTGCGTGGCATGTCTAATGACGCTAAAGGCTCGTCCATTAATAACATATCAGGCTTGGTCAATAATGCTCGCCCAATGGCAACTCGTTGCTTTTCACCACCAGATAACGAAGCGGGATACCGTGATAATAGTGGCGCAATACCTAATAGATTAACCACATCATCAAAATGTTGTTGATCGGCATGTTTAACGCCGTAATTCAAATTACCTTTTACCGTGTAATGCGGAAACAAACGCGCATCTTGAAATACATAACCAATGTTGCGTTTATCAGCACTTAACGCTATACCTTGCTGACTATTAAATAAGACACGATCACCAAGCTGTATATAGCCATCATCAGGATGACTTAACCCGCTTAGCACATTCACTAATGAGGTTTTTCCTGCGCCAGAGCGTCCAAAAATAGCCGTAATACCCTGCATAGGAACATCAAGATCAATCGCTAAAGCAAGATCACCTAATTGTTGGGTAAAGCACATTTTTAATCGCTTTTGCGCTGTTTTAGTGCTCATTACGCTGCCCCCAACCGTTTTCTGGCAATACGGGTCAACCATTCAGACGCAAACAATGATAATAATGCGATCACAATAGCGACGATACATAACCTTGCCGCTTCACTTTCCGCACCAGGGGTTTCAATAAAGGAATACATTGCTAAAGGAATGGTTTGAGTTTGCCCCGGAATATTAGACACAAAAGTGATCGTCGCGCCAAACTCACCTAAGGCACGCGCAAAGGCTAGAATTGTCCCCGTAAGAATGCCAGGGATCATTAATGGCAAAGTGATCGTCATAAATACTCGAACCGACGATGCACCTAAAGTAAACGCGGCTTGTTCTAGTTTCTTATCAACGCCTTCTAATGCTAACCGAATGGAACGTACCATTAATGGAAATGAAACTACCGCGACTGCTAATGCAGCACCTCGCCAACTAAAGCTAAAGGTAAAGCCAAACCATTCATAAAGCCATTTACCAATAGTACCTTGACGACCCATGGTGATCAGCAATAAGTAACCAATAACCACCGGTGGTAACACTAATGGTAAATGAATCAGTCCATCTAATAATGATTTACCCCAAAACTGACGTCGAGCCAATAACCACGCACAACCAATACCTAACGGTAAACTGAATATCACCGCGACACTGGCAATTTTCAAACTTAAAAATAACGCTTCTAATTCATATTCAGTTAGCACTAACCACAATCCTGTAAAACTTTTATTCGTTATAGCAATAGCATAGGTACTTATTTACTGACAGTCAGTAACGATTTAACGCCTATGCTTTATTTGCTGTTTTTTAACATAATACCGAATAAAACATAAAAGGTACTAAGCTTTCACTCAGTACCTTATCATTGACTCATTAGTAATATGTATTTAACAACCTACGCTACTATTTTGTTACTTGATCAAAGCCATAAGATTTAAAAATCGCAGCGGCTTGAGGCTGTTGTAAATATTGATAAAAGCCTTTTGCAGCTGGCGTCACATTGCCTTTAACTAATGCCATTGGGTACACAATCGGTTTATGCGAATCAGCAGGAAATTGATACACTGTTTTTACTTTTTTAGAAATTTCAGCATCTGTTTTATAAACAATCCCCAGTTGGGCTTCCCCTCGTTCAACTAACACCAGCGCTGAACGCACATTATTGGCGCTGGCTAATAATGGTTGTGCTTGTTTCCATAATCCTAAAAATTCTAATGCTTGTTTTGCATAAATACCAGCAGGTACATAGTTAGGATCACCAACAGCTAAACGGGTACCGTCTAATGCTTTGGCTAAATTCCAATTGGCACTTACTTTGATTTTATTTTGTGGATACGCCAAAGGAGCAACCATCACTAAGCTATTTCTAACGATGTCTTTACGGGTATTGGCCGCTATTGCCCCTTGCTGCTCGGCATAATCCATCCATTTTTCATTGGCTGATAAATAAATATTGGCTGGCGCACCTTGGCTAACTTGACGCGCTAAAGTCGAGGATGATGCAAAGGATAATGTTGTTTCTACACCTGTTTTTTGTTGGTACTTAGCAGCAATCGCGTTTAACGCATTCGTAAGTGACGATGCCGCAAACACCGTCACTTTTTCAGCTGCTAAAGCGGGTTGTGCAAATAGAGATAATACAGCAGCGGTGATGACAGCAGATTTAAATGACATAACAGACTCCATAATATTTCGATATATAGTAATGTATATATCGCTATTTACCAACTATATTTTTATGCCAAAAAGTAATATTTACAAATAAGATCAATCTACTGTCAAAGATTAAACATGCAAAATTCAAACAAGCAATCGATTTCCATTTCTAAAATTGAGCGTTTTTATGCCATTTATGCGTTAATTTTATTACCCCAACAAGATCTTGATCACAAATAGAAGTAATCAATAAAATAGTTATTTTCATTCATTTATTGCACTGTATTATCGGCGAAAATCCATCGGTTCGGTAATTCACTATGTTTAAAAAAACGTTACTTGCTGTTTCTCTTGCTGCTACTTCACTTATTAGCACATCAGCTTATGCCATCGAAAATGTTGATTTGTTAATAAAAAATGCGACAGTGCTCACCATGGATCAAGACAAAACTGTATTTGATAATGGCTTAGTCGCAGTAAAAGGCAATAAGATTTATGCCGTTACTGATGGTTCGAATATAAGTGAATACAAAGCAATCAAAACCATTGATGCGGATGGTGATATTGTTATGCCTGGTTTAATTAATGCTCATACTCACGCATCAATGACTGTTTTTCGCTCAATGGCCGATGACGTGCCCGATCGTTTACACCGTTATATTTTCCCGCTAGAAAAGAAACTGGTTTCGCGTAATATGGTCCGTATTGGCGCACAACTTGGCAACGTAGAAATGCTTAAAGGTGGCGTAACAACTTACGCTGACATGTATTACTTTGAAGATGAAGTGGCTAAAACAGTCGATCAAATAGGTATGCGTGCCATCTTAGGCGAAACCATTATTCAGTTCCCAGTGGCAAGTGCTAAAACCCCAGAAGATGGTATTAAATATACGCTTAATTTTATTGAGCAATATAAAAACCACCCGCGTATCACACCAGCCTTTGCACCACATGGCCCATATACTAACTCAACAGAAACACTACAAACCATTGCCAAATTATCAATCCAGTATGATGTGCCTGTAATGATGCACCTTGCTGAATCTAAGCGTGAACGTGAAGTGATTGCTAAGCGTTCTGGCGGCCTATCGCCGATTAAATACATGGAATCGATTGGCGCACTTAATTCAAACTTCTTAGCCGCGCACGTCATTGATGCTAATGATGAAGATATCGCTATTTTGAAAAAGCACGATGTTGGTGTCGCCCACAACATGAGTGCCAATATCAAATCAGCCAAAGGCGTCGCACCTGCATTGAAAATGTTTAACGATGGGTTACGTATTGGTTTAGGCACTGATGGCCCGATGTCAGGTAACACCCTAAGCACGATTGATGAGTTTAACCAAGTAGCTAAAGTACACAAACTCGTTAATAAAGATCGCGCAGCAATGCCCCCTATCAATGTGATTGAAATGGCAACCATTGGCGCTGCACGTGCATTACACATGGAAGATAAAATTGGCTCTTTAGAAGTGGGGAAACTGGCTGATATTATCGTGATTGATACTAAAGCACCCAACATGATCCCTGTTTATAATCCATATTCTGCATTGGTGTATTCTGCTTATGCGACCAATGTTAAGCACTCAGTGGTTGACGGTAAGTTGCTTATGGAAAATCGTAATATTCTGACGGTGAATGAAAAAACAGTGCGTGATGAAGCATTAAAATTTGCTGATGTCGTACGTAAAACTGTCGTTGAAAGTGGCGAAATCGTACAATAATACTTACGATAGTTATTTAGAGAAAAGAGTGTTCAGCACTCTTTTCTCTTTTTTATGCTTATCTAACATGTAAGCGATATCGCGCTAATTACTCAGGTGCTATACGCGCAATACCTCTAATGGTTGGCTGCACGACGGCGATCATTTTTCGCATTTTTTCATATTGAATATCTTCAATCACAAAGCCTGCATCAATAATCGATTGCTCTGTATTTCGATTTAAATGGCAATTATCTGCAACTCGACGCCAAATAAAATTAAGCCGTTGTTGCCAATGATAACAACGAGAATTTGGCTCTGCAGCAACATGCTCTAAAAAAATAAAGCGCCCAGTTGGTTTAAGAACCCGTTTAATTTCTTGTAATGATGCCGCCACATCTTTAACCGAACAACACACTAATGACACGAAAACATAATCAAAAAAGTCATCATCACTGTCAATATTCTCGGTTGAACAAGATAAAACTGTCGCCTTAATATTAGGTTGTGAATGCAATTTTTTCTCCAATTGCATCCGCATATGTGAGTCAGGTTCAGACAAATAAAGCGCTAATGATGGTTTTTGTGGATAAAGACCCAAACTAGCCCCCGTTCCTGCACCAATTTCCAGCACATTACCCTCTACATTTTCAAGCAATGTTCGCCGCCATTCAACCAAACAAGCTTCTTCCGTATATTTCATTACATTATCGTAAAAAAAAGCAGTAAAAAAAGACATTAAAATGCTCCAAAATTATATATAGTCACCATATCATTTTAAAAGTCACAATCAGAGTTTTTAGCGAATCTTTATGATTAACAATAAAATAAAAGCATAAAAACGTAAAAACTTGCTAATGATTGACCACACAGATAATATTAACAATAGTCATCCGTAGTCATGTGAAATTAAATGAGCATTAAGCAAAGAATAACCAGCGCTTACCGTTATATTGAACCGAATTTATTTTTTATCGGGCTATTTGGTAGTATAGGTTTCCCTGCTTATTATTTAATCTGGACTTATCTCTTTCCGCAGCCTTATGAAAACTTACCATTACGCTTAGTCTGCGCATTCCTCTTTTTGCCCTTTGCTATTAAATCTCAGATGCCGAGCTTATTTTCTCGTTATAAAGAGAAACATTTTGTTTTTACTATCTGTTTTTGCTTACCTTTTTTCTTTTGTTATATGATGATACGTAATGAATGGTCAGTTGAATGGATAATGTCTTTTATGGCTGCCATCTTTTTATCCATTATTATTATCTATGACTGGTTACTTATCCTGATATTTACCACAATAGCAGCAAGCAGTGCCGCTCTACTCGGTTATATGGCAATGGGAAATATTGGAATTGGTTTCCATTCCTCATATCTTATTGTATTCAGCTTTTCTTATTTCACTGGTATTTGCTTTAATTATCGCAACCGAATAGAAATTGAAAGTAAGCAATTATTTTCACGTTCATTCAGTGGTGGTATCGCTCATGAAATGCGTAATCCTCTTAGTGCGTTATATGCTTCTCAAGAAGTACTCTTAGAGCTGTTACCTGAAAATTTAACCGCAGATCCTCAGCAAAATCGTCTGATCTCAAATGCTGAAATACATAAATTACGCACTATTATTAAAGATAATATTTCAATCATAAACAATGGTCATAACACCATAAATCTGTTGTTAAGTTCAATTGACAGTCAAAAAATATCGCCACAATCGTTCAATAACTTGTCGATTAATGATGTCATTCATAATGCACTTAATGTATATGGCTACCAACAGAAAAGTGACAGAGCATTAGTGTTTTTTCAAATAAACAAAGATAATACTTTTTTTGGAAATGATATTTTACTACGCTATGTTTTCTTTAATTTATTAAAAAATTCTTTTTTCTATAAAGAAACAGCCAATTTTAAAATTATCATTTCTGTTTATAGTAAAAAGAATGAAACAGTTATAAGCATAAAAGATTATGGTAAAGGCATACCATCATCATCAATTAAAAATATTTTTACTGAATATTATACATCAGGAAAAGAAAACAACACTGGCTTAGGTTTATCTTTCTGCAAAAAAGTCATTAATGCCTTTTCTGGAACCATTGAATGTTATTCAACTGAAAATATATCTACAACATTTATTATTAGATTACCGATGATCACCTCACCGATAATCGATAAAATGCAATATGACCTAATGAGCACTAAAAAAATATTACTTTTAGGTGATAATAGCAAAATTTTAACAGATATGAATCATCTCGCTTTCTTTTATAATTTCACATTTAATAATCAAAAAATAACCGCTTATAATACTATAAATAACGAAAAAAATAGTTATGACTGTATTATCATTGATATTAATGAAATCGATAGTGAATTATTAGTTAAAATATATAACCATATAGCGACTACAACTATAAAAATCATACTGATTCAGCATCAACATAACGCTAAAAAAATCACACTCTCAAAAACACATAAACCATATTTATTAAATTATAATCATATAGATACATTACAAAAAAAATTAATAACCCACATTTTCACCCAAAGAATACCAACCAATATTTCACAGAAAACAGTTCATTCAAATAGAGCTAAGATTATGATTGTTGATGATAATATGTCATTACGGTTATATTCAGGTATTCTATTAAAAAATTCAGGTTATGATGTTGTCGAAGCAGATAATGGACAAACAGCCCTTGATTATTTACAAGAAACAACGGTTGATCTCATTTTAATGGATTCTCAAATGCCAATCATGTCAGGCATAGACGCAACCAAAGAAATAAGAACTAATAATAAATATAAAGCACATCAACATATACCTATCATCTGTTATTCTGGTTCCTTAGATTATACGCATAAAAAAGAATTAATGAGTATTGGTATTAGTGATTTCCTTCTAAAACCATCTTCTAAATCAACATTATTAGATATTGTTAACAAATGGTTGGAATAATAAAACCAGAATAAAGAGTAGGTATCATCTTATTACATACCTACTCTTAAATTATTATTTAACTACAAATTTTCATACTAATTATATTAGTAATTATTATAATGCTAACTCACAACGCATTGATAAACACGCATCTAAAATAATATCTATCTCTTTATCTGTTAATTCACTATTAACAGAAAATCGAATCAAATTTTTATTTTTTGGCGTTGCGGGTGAACAAAAAACAGAACCAAAAACATTCATATCCTCTAAATGATCCCGCATTATTTCTGTATTGGTTGCATTACCTGTTTCAAGAGCAATTATTTGTGATTGGCTTTGAATATTAAATCCAAGCTTAACTAATCCATTACGTAATTTATCAGCTTGCTCAGCTAAGCGTAAACGACGATCATCACTGTTTTTAATGACCTCTAATGTCGCCTCTAATACCGCTATTTCATGGGGTAATAACGCTGAACTAAAAATAGCTGGACGTGCAACAAACGGTAATGCTTGTCCTATTTTGTTACTACATAATATCGCCCCTGCACGATAAGCAAATGCTTTCGCTAGACTAACCGTTATAAAATCAACATCATCAGTTAAACCTAATTGAGCAACTAACCCTGTGCCTTTTGGTCCATGAGTACCTAAAGAATGTGATTCATCAACCAAAATAGCACAACCATAATGCTTAGCGAGCGCGACAATCTCAGTCAACGGTGCAACAGTGCCTAATGTACTATAGACAGAATCAACGAGAATAAGTCCCGGTCCATTACGCTTTATTAATTTCTCTAAGTGGCGAATATTATTATGTAAAAAGCTATGAATCTGAGCTTCTGCAATTCGAGCGCCTTCCCATAATGACATGTGTGCAAAAAAATCAATATAGACAGGTGTATTTATAGGTAAGATTGTCTGAATTAATCCAACATTAGCCGCCCATCCAGATTGAGACAAAATACAGTGTTCAAAGCCAGTATAATCAGCGAGTTGATGTTCAAAAGAATGATCGTCTTCTTTATGTAAAAATATCGCAGACATAACAATATCTTTTTTATTATTGCTTAATGCCTCTATATGAATGTCTCGAATATATTCATGATTTGATATAGCAAGATAGTCATTACTCTGTAATAAAACACCATTTTCTGTCGGTTTTTTCCCTAAAACTAAATGTTGTTGATTTTTTCGAGGATAAATAAGCTCTTCTAGATGAAATTCAATTTTTTTTTATAAACTCAGGTAATGGTTTAGATAAATTATGCATGTTCATTGATATTTTCCTTTTAATTAATAATCATGTTATTTACATATTTATAAATAACGGTGATATATTTATAAATAACGGTGATATATTATTATTAAATTAAAAATACACAACAAATTATTCTATATCTGTTTTATAAAAAATACTAATAACATTTCCATTTGCTATAAATGATCTATTTTAAAGATTAATATTATGAGAAACTGTATTATAAAATAATAACACTGAGAATATAATGAAATACAATGCAGCAATTTTTGATATGGATGGATTATTGCTTGATACTGAAAAAGTGTGTATGACCGCATTTAAACAAACATGTATTGAAATGAATATTCCATTTAAGCAGGATGTCTACCTTTCTATCATTGGGCGTAATCAGGCAGGTATTAAGCCAATTATCGAACAAGGCTATGGTGAGCTATTAGATTATAGTGTATTTCATCCACGTTGGATGCAGCGTTACCTTGCCGTTGTTGAACATCAAGCTATTCCCGTAAAGCATAGTGTTATTGCTTTATTAGAATGGTTACAAACACACAATATTCCCATGGTCGTAGCGACATCGACTCACAATGCATTAGCACAAAAAAAACTTCGTCTCGCTGGCCTCAACCACTATTTTTCACATATCACCAGTGGTGATGAAGTTACTCATGGGAAGCCGAACCCTGAAATATATCTTCTTGCTGCACAACGTCTGAACATTGATCCTAAACTATGTATTGCCTTTGAAGATTCTAACAATGGTGTAAAGGCTGCGGTGTCTGCCAATATGGCCACACTACAGATCATCGATTTAGTCGAACCAGACGCTGATACTCGCGCTTTAGGGCACCATATTTTTAATACTATGGATGAAGCATTAACGTTTTTACAATCACACTAATAGAACATACCAATCTAGAGTGTAAAACTAACAATATTATTACTTGGGATTACCACATTAACAGAAACAAAAAAGCCCACAGGCTATTAACCTGTGGGCTTTTTTTAGTGAATAGACTTTACTTCACTGCATTTGCTATTTGTGTCGTTAACTCACCAACAGCCGTTGATAATGCTTCTACTTGAGCGCTATAACCATCTTTTACTAATGGCACGCTAAACTCAAACGGATGCACTGTTTGCAAATCACCACTTGCACCAATGACCATCCACTCACCAGCAACCTTAGCGACACCGGTATATACACCATTAAATTGGTTAATACGAACCTGTAATCCAGGCGCTCCCGCAGTTGATAGTGTCGGTGTTAACTGTGTTGCCCATAATTGATGCTGCTTTTGGCGTAAATCATGAGTAATACGACGGGTTAGCTGTTTTGATAATGCCTCCCCCCATAAGTTTTGCTGTGCTTCAACCATCTCTGTTGCTGATGTTTGATAAACTAAACCAGTTCCAGATAAATGTGCAGCAACTTCAACCGGACGTACAATCAATAATGGTTGATTATTGACATGCGATACCATTAACGTCTTACCTGCTGGTAACAAGAAGGTATTAATTCCTTCAGGCGTACTACTACAACCTGTTACAGCTACAGTAGCAGCAGCGATAATTAACCATTTTTTCATTATTAACGACCTCCAACAGGTACAGGATCTTTTGTTCTCTCATCACCAAATACAAGGGAATTTGGTTTTTCATTTAGTTGGCGTAACACAGGTTTAAGTTCAGTCATCACTGCTTCAAAACGTGTTAATGCACCTTCAAGATTCTGATATGGCGCAGCATTAGGACCAAAGCCACTTAATGTTGATTGAATCTGCTTTAGACTCGCACGAACATCACCAGGCAATGCTTGGGTATCTTTTTGTTTTAATAAGTGATCTAAATCATTGATCGTCGTTTGCATCGTTGCCATGGTTTTTTCAGATGCTTTTAAGGTTGCCGTCATTGAATTTAATGTATCCTCAACAGGCAATTTATTAAATTTATTCAATAAATTTGTTAGCTGTTTTTGTACTTCAGCTAAATCACCCGCTTTGGTTGGGAAGATATCATAACCATCATATTCCAATGTCTTAACTGGCTTTTCACCTTTATAGACATCCGTGCCAACATACAATGCACCGGTCAGCAAATTACCCGTTTTTAATGTTGCCCGTAGGCCTTTCTTAAATTCTTTTTCAAGGTTTGCATGTAATGACGTTAACGTACCTTCATCGGTATGATCATAAACACGCCCAAGGTCAATTCGTATTAATACTGGAATCTGCTTGCTCGTAAAACCTTCTTGGCTTGTTGGTAAACGCAGTGGCACTTTTTGTACCGTACCAATTTGAATACCACGATATTCAATTGGAGCCCCCGCTTTTAAGCCGCGAATGGATTCACTAAATAACATGACAAAATCAAGATGTTGTTCAAACATTTTTTCACGAACTTCAGCCGCATTCTCATATAGACGATAATATGATTTTTGTTTTAATTGTGAACTGCCTTGATCATCTGCAGGTGTCGTAAAGGTTACACCACCAGTAATTAACGATTCTAATGAGCCAATCTTAACATTGAAACCTTCGGCACCCATTTTAACTTGGACACCAGAACTAAGAACAAAATGGCTGCTGGTACGAACTAAACTATCATAAGGTTCAAAGATAAATAATTGATAATTAGCCCGTTTACTGTTGATATCAAAACTTACTTGCTCAACACGACCAACGGTAAAACCATCATAAAGCACGGGATCACCCACACCTAATTTACCCGCTTGACGGCTAGTTAAAATAACGCGTAACCCTTTTGCATCCGCAGGTGCAACCGGCGGTACATCTAACGCAACGAAATGATGCTTATCTTCTTTACCTTCACCTGGCTGCATTTCAATATATGAGCCAGAAAGCAACGTATCTAAACCAGAAACGCCACCTTTACCAATGCGCGGCTTAACCACCCAGAATAAGGTGTCATTTTTAAGCATGCGCCCAGTATCATTGTCCATTTGAGCCGTAACAGTAATATAACTATAGTCTTTACTTAATTGGACTTTTGTTACTACACCAACTTTAACATTTAACGATTTAATCGCGGTTTTTCCAACTTCAATACCCGAAGCATTTGGCAACCGAATAGTAATCGTCGGTCCTTGGCTATTTAAATATTGAATAAACATCCAAAGACCAATACCTAACGCAACCAATGGCACAATCCATATTGGTGATACTTGTTTCAAATGTTGTACTTTAGCCTCTGTCGGCTGGTTATCACTCATCATCTGTTTTCTCATTTATGTACACTAGGTACTACTGAATTAGATTCAACAGTATCTAACTCTGAATCTTGTTTGTAAGATTTACGCTTAGGCGTCCAAAATACACGCGGATCAAAACTCATGGCGGATAACATTGTAAATATCACTACAATAGCAAAGCATAACGCTGCAGGGCCGGGTGAAATTGCCATTACATTTTGTAATTGAACTAAAGCTACCAAAATAGCAACCACGAAAATATCAACCATAGACCAACGACCAATAAGCTCGGTTAAACGGTATAATTTTAAACACTTAATTGCTATCTGGGTAGAATCATCTATTCGTTTACCTGCACAAAAATATAGCCATGCTAAAGTAAACATTTTAGCCATCGGAATAAAAATACTGGCCATAAAAATGACCAAAGCAATGGGCCATGAACCCATTTTCCAGAGTAGAACTACCCCCCCTAGAATCGTAGATCCTTCCGTTTGACCTAAACTCACGGTGTACATCATTGGATATAAGTTAGCGGGAATATAAAAAACGATGGATGCAATCAAATACGCCCAAGCATATTGTAATGAATGGTTAGCATCAAAGACGTGTAATCGACTATCACAACGTAAACAACGCGCATGATGTGTTGTTGGCATTGGATTTATTTGATTACAGGCATGACATCCAACATGGTTATGATCCATATGCGTATCACCATCATGAACCCCATCAACTGGCACCATAGCAAAAAACCGATCCCACAACCATGTTCTATCAACTAATGAAACACATTTAATAACTAGTACACTATAAAGGCAAAAAGCCCAAAACGAATTGCCTAAACCAATATGTGCTAATGCTGATATTTTAACAAGGCTCACTAAAACGCCCACTAAAAACACATCAACCATTAGCCATGGTTGGATTTTAAATAACATTCGACATAAAAATTTAATCCAGCTGCGAGCATGGATAACATGACCAATATTCTTTACTTTGTTAGCGCGGTAATAGAGATATAAAACGAGCACTATATACATAGCAGGAAAAATAATTACCGTCGTCATTAACAAAACAGCTAACACGCTATTTTCAAAATGTTGTAATGTTTCAGCCGCATTTAAGAGCGTAATTTGGTGCCCCATTCCATTTACAGTAAAAGATAAAAATGGAAATGAAAGACTTAATGTTAGCATGATTAAACACGCTATGCCGTAAGCAACAGGACGTTGAAAGGGCAAACTAACGGCTTTTATTAAAGTATGACTACAACGAGGACACGTCGCTTTTTCACCTTCATTTAAATTAGGGATATCAACAACCAACCCACACTCTTCACACGCAATCATCATTGATTGTTGCACGTCAACCGCCTTTCGTGCGAGTTTACTTTCTTTACTCAACGTACATCACCTATGACAAATAAATCTGATAGTATAGTTTACTAACATATTAAAAATCATTTCAAAAAATAAACACATGCCCAACGAATTATCGTCGACCAACCCAAACTACGTTATAAATAAAAATCATGGTTATATACAGCGTTTATTATGTTTACTCACGCATTATTACCATGTGTTATCTCATGACGAGACTTTATTTTGAACGGTATACATTATAACAGTATTCTTACTTAATACCGCATTACATTTAATCGCCATTCATTTTCACGTTTCATCAACACTCAGAAGGAATAACATAAACCAATGAAAGTATAACCATTCAATAAATCGTCCTTTACTCTTTAAAAATATTGCATATTACAGCTTAAATCAGTGGTTATCGCTACGTTTAGTTTAAAGTGTAATTTTTTATTACAAATAGATACTACTCATAAGTACTTGAAGAAATGTAAAATAGCTATCCATATGTATAAATACATTATCTGATAAAAAAGACACCATTGAATGAACAGTTAGCCATAGTATTATCAAAAATTCTTCATTAGATAATAATCAATAAAAAAGCCCCTAATACTCTTTCAACTGGAAAGATATTTATTAGAGGCTTTTATCAAACTATTCTGTTTTAATCTTGTGATACTTCAGGTATTGGAAATAAGCGATCATAAGCAATGTTATAAACATATGCATAAATAAGATAAAAAAGCACCATTCCAATATCAAGTACAAAAGCTTCCCACAACGTAACTTTGAGTACCCAAGACAAAATAGGAATAGTAACAACAAGAAGTCCAGCTTCAAATCCAATACTATGAATAATGCGGATAATAGAGGTTTTCGTAGCGGTTTTATAGCGACGATAAAGCATACGATCAAACCATATATTATAGATATAGTTCCAACCGGTTGCTAAAATTGAAAACGCAATCCCAACAACACCAACATGACTACCATCAAACCCAAATTGACTTAATACAAGCACCATTAAAATTAAGCCAATAATTTCAAAACAAATCGCATGGCGAATACGATCCAACCGCGTTCTCATCAAAAATTTCCTCAGTATATTTATTTTTATAATAGATAGCTTTATATGCATATAACTATAAATGTTTTTTTGCTATTAACAAGCTAGAACCCATCCGAAAAACAGATAGACAAGCTATTTATCTAACAACTCAGAAGCCTTACAACACCGTTGAGCTATAGCAATTGTTGAAGCTAACATCTTTGAGTCCATTGATTGCTGCAATGCTTTTTTATCTGCTTTTAATTGCATAACTTGCTGACGAAGTTGGTCTATAACCAATTGAGAATCATGTTGTTTTTTTACTTTTTCCTCTAATTTTTGAAATAAATCCTCGACATCAACAACACTGTTCTCTGTACCATCATCTGATATTGTCAATGCCTGTTGTCGCTGTGTTGCCTCTGCTGCAAGTTGCTTTACAAAGGATCCCATTTCATCGGCAGATCCAACGAGACGATTAAATATAAGCAAAAATGAACAAATTTCTGCATCAGTAGAAAAATTAGGATAACGTATTTTATGATCGATCTCGGTCCACGCTTCTTCAAAAATAGTTCTTACCTGTACTTCCGTAAAAACACACCGTTGTTGTAACTGAGTACCAAATACATAATGTAACGATCTATAACCTGCAGGATGTATTTTTACTTTAATATCCGCAGGTAATTTAGTTGAAACTTCATCATCACCATTTCTCACATAATAAACAGGTGGCTCTTCATACTGCCACTTACTCATTAAATAATCATGGATAACTAATCCATCATCTTTAAATAAATGTAAAGCCCGCACACCAATCAGATCAGTGACAATGGCATCATAGTTATATTGATTAATACCAAGATATTTAGTTTTGAATGTCGCAATATTAGGCTGTGTTTTTCTAACGATTTTTTCCATTAAATGCTGTGGTTTTTTTACTCGCCAGCGCACAGAATGGACGTGTGAACATTGCTGAATAATACGTGCATATGATTCAGCGGTAACATTTAGTGCTTCAGTTCGTTGTTCGTGGCACAAGCCGATTGCTTTTAATTCCGACCACGTAATCTGACTGGCTTGCCACTGTTGTTGACTAATCCGATTTTGGTGCAGAAATTCATCTTCTGTCAAAAAAGCAATACTCATTTTAGCTCACTTATTAATAAAGAATATTTATCTATAAATATTAACAATCAATTAAATATTACATCGTTTATCAAATTTATAATTGAACATAAATTATGCTTTTCATCTATGTATTTCAACTTAATACAAACTTTAAAATGATAACAAAGTTACCACTAATGGCATTACTGCTTTATTGAATAATTTATCTTAATCACCTGTCGATAATAATCATCAACCGAGTTTGCTAACAAAAAATGATAAAAAGCATACAGTGATACATTTGTGTATACCGTATATTCTCCACCATCATCAAAATTAATATACAGACAATCATTAGTTGCATCATGTCCTATTTTCTTTATTGAATCAGAATTAATAACAAACCAATTAATCATTCATATTCACCCGTTATTCATTGAATAATTAATCATGCCAAAAACGCTATAATATACCTACATTTTTTTGCTTTTCATTATTTTTGCAGTCAAAAACGGCACTTAACTAACGCTTCACCTAGTTGTACTAGTCACTTTAGGGCCGCTCACGTAAACTGACCTCATTATTTTGGTACTTAATCGTTTAGGAATTGAGTAAAAACATGAAACGTATTCCAACAAATATTATTACTGGCTTCTTAGGTGCCGGAAAAACCACCGCTATTCTTTCTTTGCTCGCTCGCAAACCTAAACATGAAAAGTGGGCTATTTTAATTAATGAATTCGGTAATATTGGCGTTGATGGTGCCCTTCTAGAACAACAAGGAGCTATCATCAAAGAAGTTCCTGGTGGCTGTATGTGCTGTGTTGCAGGCTTACCCATGTCTGTAGGTATTAATGCGCTATTAGCTCAGAAACCTGACCGCTTATTACTTGAGCCAACAGGTTTGGGTCACCCAAAAGAAGTCATTCATAAATTAACATCAGAAAGCTACCGCAACTATGTCGATTTGCGCGCAACAATCACCGTGGTTGATCCTCGCCATTTTGCAGAGAGCATTTATACTGATAACGTTAATTTTCAAGATCAACTCGCATTAGCCGATGTCGTCGTTGCCAATAAAATTGATCAATGTGATGACTTTGATTTATACACGTTCCAAACAGCAATGGAAAAAGCGGAGCCTAAGAAAGCTCTTATTGCTGAAGTTGAACATGGCCGACTTGAACTTGAATGGCTTGATATTGAACGTACAGATCGTCAGGCACAGCATAGCCATCATCATGGTCACGACCAAACAGAACCACTACCAGAATTAGAATTAGCGCCTGGACAACAATTTATTCGCAAAGAAAACCATGGTCAGGGCTATCACAGTTGTGGCTGGTTCTTTGCCGCTGATCAATTATTTGAATTTTCAAAATTATTCAGTCTATTTTCAAACCTCAGTGCTAATCGTATTAAAGCCGTAGTAAATACTGAAAATGGTTGCTTTGCTTTTAACGTTGTTAATCAAGTTGTGTCAGTGAATGAACTCTCACTAGAAGGATTTGAATCGCGTATTGAAGTTATTGATAGTGAGATCTTACCGTGGGATGAACTGGAAAATATTCTATGTTCAATCACTGCAAATACGGTAGCTAAATAATCCAATTAATCCGTCGTTATAGATTCATCGCTCATACCAATTGCAGTAATAGTGAGAAATTTTATCACTTTACTGCTAGGTTATAAAATAGAGCTCATAAAAAGAAGGGAGCACAAATGCTAAACCCTAATACTGCTAAAACAGTCATTGATCACGCACTATTTCTTGGTGCTGATTTTGCTGAATTATTTATCGAGCACCATCAATCAAGCTCGGTTCAACTTATTTCATCTGAAATTGATAAAGTCAATTCAGGCATTGATTTTGGTATTGGTATCCGTCTGTTTTTTGGACATAAAGTTCTCTACGGTTACACCAACAGCACTGATGAAGAAGAATTAAAACGCGTTACATCTTTACTTGCCGCTAAAGATAAGCGTGAGCAAATATTAACCGCTGGCACGCTTAACTTAAATCGTTATGACAATAAACATAGCTGTCAATTACCGCTTAGCCAAGATACCAATATGGCGGCTAAAATTGCATTTTTACGTCAAGCCGATCAAGCCGCTCGCGCCGAAAATGAAAAAATAGCCCAATTTATTGGTAGCGTTGCACAACGTGAACAACAAATTGAGATTTTCAACTCAGATGGCCTTCATATTGGTGACACGCGTCATTACACTCGAATTTCTGCTAATGCTGTTGCACAAAATGGCAGTGAGCAATCAACAGGTTATGAAGCACCGGGTGCATTTACAGGTTGGGAATTTAATACTCACCTTGACGCACAAAAGCTGGGCCATGATGTTGCACAGCAAGCAATGGTTAAACTGTTTGCAGAAGCCTGCCCGTCAGGTGAAATGCCCGTCATTATAGGAAATGGTTTTGGTGGTGTTATCTTCCACGAAGCCTGTGGTCACTTACTTGAAACCACTTCTGTTGCTAAAAAAGCGTCGGTTTTTTACGATAAGATGGGCGAAATAATTGCTAATTCCGTTGTTAGTGCTGTTGATGATGGCACCATGACCAATCAATGGGGTTCAATCAACATTGATGATGAAGGCATGGAAACCCAACGCACTCAACTGATTAAAGATGGTCAACTAACCAGCTTTATGGTCGATCGTATGGGGGGCTTAAAAACAGGCTTCGCACGTACAGGTTCTGGTCGTCGTGAATCTTATAAGTTCGCCCCTACTTCACGTATGCGTAATACCTTTATTGAGCCAGGTACAAGCACTCTCGATGATATGCTTGCAGGTGTTGAACGTGGCATTTACGCAAAAAAAATGGGTGGAGGCTCAGTACAACCAGGTACAGGTGAATTTAACTTTGCTGTCCAAGAAGCGTATTTAGTTGAGAACGGTAAAATCACTAAACCACTAAAATCAGCGACATTAATCAGTACTGGTCCTAAAGTATTGAAAGAAATTAGCATGATAGGTAATGATTTCGCACTTGCCGCTGGCATGTGTGGATCGGTAAGTGGCTCCGTGCCAACAAGCGTCGGTCAGGCTGCATTGAAAGTTGATAATATTCTTGTGGGAGGTGGCAACTAATGACAGATCAAAACGCACTACAACAGGCCATCGATTACGTACTTGATCGTGTTAAAGCACAAGATGCTGCTGCCGATGTTATTGCAAACCGTAGTAACAATTTTTCATTAAAAGCTAACCAAGGTGAACTTGACGAATACAAAGTAACGTCAGGTCAGGTGATTGGTGTACGTGTAATTAAAGATCAACGTACCGCTACCAGTTATTCTGAATCACTGGATCTCGCAAGCCTTGATTTAATGGTTAATAATGCATTAATCAATGCTCAGTATTCTCAGCAAGATCCCCATCAAAACATTAGTTGTCTTGATAGCCGTCTAGCTACCATTGAGCCCGAAGTTTATCAAATCGAAACCGCGACCGTTGATGAAAAGATTGATCTTGCATTGTCCCTAGAACAAGGCGTCGTTAATAAACCTCACGCAACTAGTGCGCCTTATAATGGTTTTGCTGAATCTGATAGCCATGTCATTTTAGCTAACACTCAAGGGACATTGTGTAGCCATAATGAGCGGTCGACTTATTGCTATGCTTATACGCTGTATGAAAAAGACGGTAAACAAGCCATGCATGGTGGCATGTCATCAGGACGTGTCTTTAGTCAGTTAGATCCTAACTATTGTATTAACCACGGTTATGAAATGGCACAAGCACTATTAGACGGTGCTCCGATTGCCAGTAAACACTATTCAGTGATCTTTACACTCAGTGCATTAAGTAATTTATTCTCAGCTTATGGCATGTGCCTGTCAGGACAAGCCGCAATGAAAGGGATAAACCCTTGGCGTGACGCACTTTTTACGCCAATTGCAAGTTCGCTACTGACCATTACAGATACTGCCTATGTCAATGGCGGCTTTGCGATTAAAGCATTTGATAGTGAAGGATTTGCGACCCGTGATACTTTATTAATTAGCGAAGGTAAGTTACAGAGCTTATTGCACAATAGCCATACAGCCAGCTACTTTGGCATTGAAAATACTGCCAATGCTTCACGCTCAGCAAAAGGGGGCTTAGGTGTTGGTGGATCGCATACCGTTATTCAGACAGGAAATAGCTCAGAAGCAGAAATCACTGCAGGCGAATACCTTGAGCTAGTCGAGCTACAAGGTGTACATTCAGGTGCAGATGCCGTTAGTGGTGATTTCTCATTTGGGGCTAGTGGTTTTCTATGTCGTGATGGACAACGTCTACAAGCCGTACGTGGTATTACGGTTGCGGGTAATTTTTACCAAATGATCAAAGAAATTGATGCCGTAGGTAATCAACTCAATAACGATTATAGCCGTAGTTTCTATGCGCCTAAAATCCGCTTTACGCGTTTGAATATTGCCGGAAAATAATACACTTATTAATGATAAACCTTACTGATACTTATATTCAGTAAGGTTTTTTTTGCGCTAACTCAAATACTTGTCTATTTTCATCTTCACAACTAACAATCTTTATTATTAGATTTAAGATCTTCCAGAAAATGCGATAACATAGAAAAAACACCTAATAAGAATAAGACTATGAATCTTACCGCCATTGCAACACTGCAAATGAATAATAAAATGTTTGCTAACCCACGTCGTATCGCACTATTAAAAGCCATTGATGTAACAGGCTCTATCAGTCAAGGCGCTAAATTAGCAGGCATTAGCTATAAAGCAGCCTCTGATGCAATTAAAGATATGAATACTAACAATGAACAGCCGTTAGTTAACTGTGAGAAAGGCGGTAAAGGCGGCGGTGGTGCAACACTGACGCGATTTGGTCAACGTCTAATCCAGATGTATGATCTTTTAAATAAAATTCAAGACATGGGCTTACAAGCGCTTAATGATGATAATGCACCACTTGATAGTTTACTCGGTGTTATGAGCCGTTTTTCATTACAAACCAGTGCGCGTAATCAATTATTTGGGCATATATCTGCTATTGAAACCCATGATTTACATGATATCGTCACGATAGCTATTACAGACAATCACCATATCCAAGCAACAATTACTCATGGTAGTACCCTGCGCTTACATCTAGAACAAAATAAAGATGTAGTAACCTTAGTCAAAGGTCCAGCTATTACAGTTTGTAGTGAAGAAAATTTAATTCATGGTAAGCGTGATCGGTTTGATAACCAATTACTAGGTACACTGACTGCAATGAAACAAGATCGTCAGTCAACAGAAATTACTATTAGTTTAAACGATGAGATAAGCATTTGTGCTTTCGTTGATAATCAAGATTTAATGGATGAAACTTTACGTTTAGGTATGCCGATTTACGCCTTATTTCATTCAACTCACGTGATTGTTGCAAGTATGTGTTAAATAGCTAATTTATACTCAATAATAGCCCTATGCTCAACGGAGTGAGCTGATTATTATCATCAATTTTTTATAAGCCTAAGCTACATTCTTCTGAAAAAGCATTGTAGTTAAAACCTTGTCTTATACAATCAGTAAAATGAGCATAGTCTTCATATTGCTGAATAATAATTAAACCACAAGCAATAAATACAAAAACGAGAGTGACCATATTCAACCAAATCTTTTTCTGTTTTAGTGAACATAAAAAAAGTGTAACTGATAATGGCACACAAGCAATGCTTACAAACCAAAGTGTCGCTGATGAAAATACCATTCTTATATAACCGTTAAAATACAATTAACACTACTAGCATTTTAACGCTTTTTTACTCAAATATGAGTTTTAATTTAAAAAATATACTTATTTGGCAAAAAAATAACACAAATAAAGATATATTTAAAAATAACGTTGCTTATATGAACGTTTCTCTATTGCATATACATCATTATACCTATTGGCAATAACTGCCAATAAGCACAATGATTATAAAATAATACTGAATTTAAATTAATAATTAAATAACAAGACCGCCATCCACTTTCAATACTTGTCCCGTAATAAAGCTCGATTGAGCACTCGCTAAAAATAATGCACTATTAGCAATATCTTGCGCCTTACCCATTCGTTTTAGTGGCGTTTTCGACGTCATATGCTTAATAACTTTTTCAGGTAAATCAACAGTCATCGGTGTTTCTACAAACCCTGGAGCAATACAATTCGCACGAACTTGCGCGCCCTTACGAGCAAACTCTTTCGCCCATGATTTCGTCATCGCAATCACGCCAGCTTTGGTTGCGGCATAGTTAGTTTGACCAATATTACCATCCGTCCCCACAACTGAAGACATGGTAATAATGGAGCCAATACCCGCTTGCATCATCACAGGAGCGATCGCTTGGGTCATATTAAACACACCTTTAAGATTAACATCTATGACGAGATCCCAGTCAGACTCTGTCATTTTATCAATCAAATTATCACGGGTGATGCCAGCATTATTCACTAATACATCAATATGTCCATATTGCTCTGTAAGCTGCTTTACCGCTTCTGCAACCCCTTTTCGGTCACATACATTAAGCTCTAATGCGGTAACATTTGGGAACTGCTGCTCTAAATCAACCATCGTTCCCATATTCATATCACAAGCGATAACACGTGTTGCATTTTGACGTGCAAATGTTTCAACAATACAACGACCAATTCCCTGGGCTCCACCTGTTACAAGACAAACCTTACCTGTTAGCATATCCTTCCCCTTAATATTATCGTCCTACAATAAAATCAAAACTTTAGCGCTCAATATTTAGTTTAGATAACTCTCGCTTGAATACTTATCTCAATATCACAAGACACAATTGCAAAAATGAAACAACACAATCAAACTCAATTATAAACAAATGCAACACGGCGCATAATAAGTATACTCTAATCATTATTAATGAATACAAATTAACCAATTAATACAGGGGAAATAATGTTAGATAAAATTATTTTTTCTTAATATTGTTTGATATCAATCAGTAACAGAAGCCGCGAAGCAATATGGAATTTCAACATCAATGGGACCCGTTTGATTTTTGAACAAAATGGCGAATATAATTCAATACAAATTTCACGTACGGTTGAAATTGATAACAGGGAGATTTAAAAGAATATCGCACTTACAGGAGGGGGAATTGCTTATTTACCCTATAGTAAAACTCAAGATGACTTACAACAAAATAAATTAGTGTCAGTGCTTAACAACTATATTAGCAGCGAATTTGAACCTAAGCCGTAATGTTATCAAAAAAAACACACAAAAAAGCCAGACTTTCGTCTGGCTTTTTTATCACACTAGCGCAAATTATGCGTCAGTACGAGGCTTACGGTCGCCAGCTGGACGCGCTGCAGCAGCAGCACCATCACGGTTGCCACGGTAGCCACCACGAGTGTCGTTGCCACGGTTGCGATCGAAACGACGTTCACCACCACGTTCACCACCACGGTTGCTATCACGGCTACCACGATGACCAGTACGCTCGCCACCATCACGGTTGCCAGCAGTACGTGGACGATGTTCACGCAATACTTCACCTTCAACAACAACTGCTTTAACGTCATTCTGGCGAATACGTAGTTTCTGCAATTGCGCTGTAACTTCTGCTGTCATCTTCTTAGGAAGTTGAACAAAAGTATGTGAAGGTGCAAGTTTAATCGCACCGATGAACTCTTTGCTTAAGCCAAGTTCGTTTGCGATTGCGCCAACGATATCTTTAACTTGAACACCTTGCTCACGGCCAACTTGTAATTGGTAAGTATCCCAATCAGCGCTGTTGAAAGTGCGACGTTCGCCACGATCACCACCACGTTCGCCACCACGTTCAGGACGATCGCCACGACGTTCGCCACGATCAGGACGGTCACCACGGCGTTCGCCACGATCACTACCACGATCATCACGGTCACCACGACGCTCACGACGTTGTGATTCACGCTCAATAGCTGCTAGCATTGGATCTGGACCTTTATAGAATAAAGGACGGTTACCTTGCTGGCGCTGAAGAAGCATTGCTGCTAGCGTTGCTGCATCAACATCAATTGATACTTGTAGTTTTTCTATAAGCTCAACAAATGCTTCAACACTTGTTTGTTCTTTCTGTGCAACTAATTCTTCGCCTAACTTATTAAGACGAGATGCTGCAACTAGATCACGTAGAGGAAGTTGAATTTCTTCCATACGAGACTTAGTTACACGCTCAATAGTACGTAGCATGCGGATTTGGTTAGTACGAACCAATAGGATCGCTTTACCTTCACGTCCAGCACGACCAGTACGACCGATGCGGTGAATGTATGATTCAACATCAAATGGGATATCGTAGTTGAATACGTGTGTAATACGTGCAACGTCTAGGCCACGTGCTACAACATCAGTTGCAACTAGAATATCAATCACGCCACGTTTGATATGATCAACAGTACGCTCACGTAGCGACTGA
Organism: Photobacterium carnosum; assembly: GCF_021236965.1. NCBI lineage: Bacteria > Pseudomonadati > Pseudomonadota > Gammaproteobacteria > Vibrionales > Vibrionaceae > Photobacterium > Photobacterium carnosum. The sequence goes on from NZ_WMDN01000001.1 coordinate 239,225, forward strand.
GGAATATCACCGTGAAGTGCCGCAGCTTTAAAGCCACGAGCAGATAACCAATCAGCTAGACGCTCAGTATCTTGACGAGTACGAACGAATACGATTGATGCATCTGTATTTTCAGTTTCAAGAAGACGACTCATTGCTTCGTCTTTCTCTACGCCCTTAACAATCCAAAATTGTTGAGATACTTGAGCAACAGTACGGTTCTCACCAGCAACGTCGATGCGTGCTGGATCACGTAGGAAACGATCAACGATTTCTTTAACGATTGGAGGCATAGTTGCAGAGAAAAGTACACGTTGTGCAGTTTCTGGTGCTTGTTCCATGATCCAAGTAACGTCGTCAACGAAACCCATTTTTAGCATTTCATCAGCTTCATCAAGAACGAAAGTAGATACTTCGTCTAGGTGAAGTTGCTTACGTGTAATAAGGTCTTTAACACGACCCGGAGTACCAACAACAATGTGAGTACCATTTTTTAGTGCACGCATTTGATCAACGATAGAAGCACCACCGTAAATCTCAAGAACCTTAAGCCCCTTGATGTTTTGACCAAGTACTTTAATTTCTGCAGCAACCTGAATTGCAAGCTCACGTGTTGGAGCCATAACAATAGCTTGTGGCTTATGCTGAGAAAGGTCTACTTTATTCAGTACAGGCAACGAAAACGCTGCTGTTTTACCAGTACCCGTCTGTGCTTTACCAAGCGCATCCGTACCAGTTAGAAGTAGAGGTATTGCCGCCGCCTGGATAGGTGTAGGCGCAACAAAACCCATAGAATCTAGTGCGGATAATAGTGTGTCGGCCAACTTCAGTTGGCGAAATTCTGTAACAGTTTCTTGCATTGGGATCCCAATATATGATCAACTTAAAAACGGGGCCCCTTTGCTACAGAGGGTTCTGCAACAGCAACCACTAGCACGGGCCTCGACTAATAGGGGCATATTGTGGGCTAATACTTGATAAAAAGCCAGAAAAAATTGAGCAACGTCACAAAATAACTCACAAACACCCATTTATTGAACAAATAGTACGTTGGATAAACATTTCACGATCTTACATAGATTATCAATTGACTATGTTGTTGAAAATACGAGCAATACTATAATGTAAATCTAGTCTTGCTGCCTTAAACTCGCTTTTGTTATTAGATTAGGGTAATCATTTGTTAGTATTTTTATATTGATTGTTATCTTCTCTGCTCTTTATAGAAGTTAGTTTTTTATTTTTACTTTTTTATTTCTTTCTTTCCTAAAAAAAACATTGTTACTAATTGTTTTAAAATGATTTTTAATAAAACAAACACCTCTTTATCCTGTTCTTTTCGTTAGCCGTGAACAACAAAAAGTAAAATATAGCAGTTTAAAGTTATTTTTTGTTTCTAATTAATATTTTTACAACGATTTATATTTATCGTCATATTTTGTCATTAATTATTTATCTTATGACATAAAACATAAAAAATTAAATATAACTAATTGATTTTATGAAAAATACTAATACTGAAGAAAATTAAAACAGTCAAATCTTGGTTTTATATGACCAAAAACGTATAGTGTCTATGTCGATAATCTGAGACCAGACATAATGTTTCAAGATAACCCGCTGTTAGCACAGCTAAAAAAGCAAATACAAGAAACACTTCCTAAAAAGGAAGGTTATATCAAAGCAACAGATCGTGGCTTTGGCTTTCTAGAAACTGATAACAAAGAAAGCATCTTCATTCCGCCAACATATATGAAAAACGTTATGCACGGTGATCGTGTTATTGCCGTTCTTCGTACTGAAAAAGAGCGTGAAGTTGCTGAACCACAAGAGCTTGTTGAACAAGCAATTACACGCTTTATTGGTCGTGTGAAACTGATCCGTAATCGCCTACATGTCATTCCAGATCACCCTCAATTAAAAGAAGCGATTAAAGCACGTACTATAAAAGGCCTTAATCCCGAAACATTAAAAGAAGGTGATTGGGTTGTTGCTGAGCTTACTCAACACCCTCTAGCCGCTAGCAATCAACCATTTTTCTGCGAAGTGAATCAAAAAATCACTGACAGTAATGACAAAATTGCACCTTGGTGGGTTACTCTTGCGCGTCATCAACTACCGAATGCAGAACCTGCACCTCAAGATAGTTGGACCATGCTTGATGAAGGTATTGAACGCCAAGATTTAACTGATTTGCCCTTCATTACTATTGATGGCGAATCAACTAAAGATATGGATGATGCTTTATATACTGTTGCTAAAGATGACGGTAGTTTTGAGATCACCATAGCGATTGCTGATCCTACATCTTATATCGCTGTTGGTGATAAGATGGATGATGAAGCACGTGAACGTGGGTTTACCATTTATCTTCCTGGCCGTAACATCCCAATGCTGCCACGCGAGCTAAGTGACGAATTATGTTCGCTTATCGAAAATGAAAAACGCCCTGTTTTATGCTGTCATGTTTCTATTGATAATACGGGTGTTATTCAAGACGACATCACGTTCTTTGGTGCATGGATCAAATCTCAAGGCCGCTTATCTTATGACAATGTTTCCGACTTCCTTGAAAACGGTCATTGTGATAATTGGACGCCAAACGCTGCGATAGAACAACAAATTGTTGCTCTACAAGGTTTTGCAACGTTACGTGCTGATTGGCGTATGGCAAATGCGGTGGTATTCCCAGATCGTCCAGATTACCGTTTTGAGTTAAGTGAAGATAACGACGTAGTGGCGATTCATACCGATTTACGTCGTATTGCTAATCGCATGATCGAAGAAGCGATGATCACTGCCAACATTTGTGCGGGTCGAGCTTTAAAAGAAAAGTTTGCGACAGGTGTATTTAACGTTCATAGCGGCTTCCACCCTGAAAAGCTTGATACTGCGATGGAATTTATTACCAATGCAGAAGCACCGTTTACTAAAGAAGAAATTGTTACTTTAGAAGGCTTCAGTGCATTACGTCGTTGGTTAAATACCTTAGATAGTACTTATCTTGATAATCGTTTACGTAAATTCCAAGCTTACAGTGAAGTGGCTAATACACCAGCACCACACTATGCAATGGGTCTGGATGTTTACGCGACATGGACATCACCAATACGTAAATACGGCGATATGATCAATCACCGTTTACTTAAAGCACTCATCACAGGTAATGAACCAACACAACAGCCAGATGACAGCGTAGGTGATGAAATTGCTAATCATCGTCGTCATCACCGCATGGCTGAACGTGATGTGTCTGATTGGCTATACGTTCGTTTACTTAAAGATGCAGTGAAGAAAGAAACTATCTTTAAAGCTGAAATCTTTGATATCAACCGCGCAGGTATGCGTGTACGCCTACTTGAAAATGGCGCTGCAGCCTTTATTCCAGGCTCGCTAATTGTTGATAATAAAGAACGTATTGTATGTAGTGGAGATCTTGGCATTATCAATATTGATGGTGTTAAAGAGTACCAACTTGGTGATACCTTTGAAGTGAAGTTAGCGGAAGTTCGCACTGCAACACGTCAATTAATCGCAAGACCTGTACAACAATACCCTGCACCAATCGTTACTTCAGCGCCAGAACAAGCAACAGACGCTCAAGAAAAAGCATAACGATTTTAATCGGCTTTACAGCAATAAAAGGCCAGTATTTACTGGCCTTTTTTACATCTTTCACACTATTATTCCAATATAAATAATTCAAAGAAGTCAGCATTTAATGTCAAATAATAATTCAAAAAACAATAATCCAGAAAGTAATACGCCAGAAAAACGCCAACTTATTGAGCAGCAAGTAAAACAATGGCTTGAAGATGTCGTTATCGGGCTAAATTTGTGTCCCTTTGCTGCTAAGCCTAATCGTAATAAACAAATCAGAATATTTGTAAGCGAAGACGATAATGAAAATGATCTGCTTGAAACCATTTACATGCAGTTCAAAGAGTTAGATGAAACACCACCAGAAACGCTTGAAACCATTTTGGTCGTAGCACCTTACTTATTTGAAGAATTTGATGATTACAATCAATTCCTTGATCTTATTGAAGGGCTAGTGGTTCAATTAGGTAAAAGTGGCACCTACCAAATTGCTAGTTTCCACCCTAATTACTGTTTCTATGGTGCAGAACCTGATGACGCAGAAAACTTGACCAACCGTTCACCATACCCTGTATTTCATCTTATCCGCGAAGAAAGTATGGCGAAAGTAATCAAACATTACCCAAACCCTGAAGCTATTCCCGAGCGTAATATCGAATGTGTTGAAAATTTAACACCGGAACAAATGCGTCAGTTATATCCCTACTTAATCAAATAACTATGTGTTTTCTTTTCGTTATAATTACGTGAAGCAATAACAATAAAATGACGGCAATATCCAATTATTGTCGTTATTTATTTGTTATATTAATGTCCTACTACATTTTCTGTTGAGGGCTTATTATTAAATGTTGTTATTGTCACGTTTACACTCACCAAATACTCGCTTTATACTGCCCTTTGTTATCACCACTCTAATGATTCTTAGCTATCCCCTATTGACGCCTTTCATAACGACATATGCCCAGCTATGGATTAAGCTTCCGTTTATCTTATTGGGTACGGTTGTTATTTTAAATTACAAACTGCCTCAAGCTCAAAGTGGATCTATTGCCATTGTTATGTTGATCGCTTACAGCGTTATTATTTATTGGTTACAAACCTCGTTAGCCAATACTGATACTAAATTAATTTTTTGTCTTTTAGCTACATTATTACCACTTAACCTTTTGTTACTACGCTTTATTTATCTACCAAAGCTATTTTCAGTTGCTACAACAATACTCTTACTCGGGCTTAGTCTTCAATATGGCATTACCGCCACTATCTGTTATTTCTATCAGGTGGATTTTTCAAACTGGCAACAAACCCACCTTTTTACTTATCACAACATCTCATCACTACCACTCATTTTAATTATATTTAATCTTGCTATAAGCTGTGGGGCGGGCGCACTAGCCGTCAAATACTATCGTCGTATTAATCGTCATATTTTCATATGCAGTTTATTAGCAACAACGACATTTATCTTTTTCCATTATCCTTTTATCTCAAGTACTACTTTTATCATCTGTGCCCTCTTTCTATTAACCGATCTTGGTTATTGCCGCTATCAACAAAACCTCTGTGATCCATTAACTCAATTGGCGGATCATCGAGCCCTTGCGCTATCCTTATCTCAGTTACAGCAAGATTACACTATCGTCGTCATTGACATTGATAATCAGGCTAAAATCATTGCTAAACATCACCCACAAGCCATTAATGATATTCAGCGTTCTATTGCGGCACAATTAGCACTACAGTCTCAACATTCAGAACATCTCTATTTTGTATCACAGCAATTTATTATGATTTTTAAAGATAGAAAAATAGTTGAATGTCAGTCAATAATAGAACGATTACAACAAGATATTGGTGCAGAAAAATATATTATAGAGCCAATTATTATTCAACCACTACCCGATCAAACTGAAACAAAAGCAAAAAAAGGACGCAAAAAAACAATAAAAGTCACGGTGAGCGCAGGAATAAGCGCTTCTCATGTAGATCAATCAGCTCTCACGGTTGTACAACAAGCAATTGATATCTTACAGGCCGCACAACAAGCTAAAAAGAAGAAAAACAATCAAATCTATGTCTCAGAAACCAACAACATATCAAGCTAACAATAAAGATACCTATCTATAAATGGAGAATCTCTATAAATGGAAAATCATTAATACAAGCTTAAATGAATCAAATAGCGCCAATCCACTATTTTATATTTTGGTATAAAATAAATAAGAGGTAATAATTAATAGTCAGTCACTAGCTGGGAGAATTAAAATGAACAATCAAGATAGAATTGAAGACATGGAACAAAAAATATCCATTGCCTATCAAGAAGGTCATTTTGAGCAAGCTAAAGCCCTTGAGAAAACACTTAAACGTATTCGTGGGCATCATAATTTATATGATGAAAACGATCCATACTCCCTTGAAGGCCGAATTTTTAACGATGATGAATAGCATATCAATGGATAAGTAAAGCAAAATACGCTTACTTATCCATTGCATAGTTTACTGTAAATGAATAACAACGATATAAGCAATTAGCCATGACTATTGTATCTCTGTACTGTGCATTTTTTCATGTAAAATAATACCCGTGTATAAATCCATTTCTAGCTCAACAGCTTCGCCCACTCTATTACGTGCTTTTACTGCAATTTCATTATGCTTTCGTTCGATCTTTATCATTCTAAAATCATAATAACCGTCAGATTCAAGTTGTTTCATTGCATTAGGTACGCTTAACATACTAACTGCACTGGTATCTACAGGATCAGCATAAGCAATATAGCTCTGTAATAAGCAACACATACTGCTGCTAATAAATAACACCTTAACACTTCTGATCACTTGTCCCCCTTAATAGCACACTGGCTAGCGTTAATATTAACCATATAAATATTCTCTCTTTTATACAAAGCAAGAATTAAGCCAATAATTAACATAAAACAACGCTATTTTATCTTAATTAGACCATAAAAATACAAATGATAACGTATTCGAAAACTATGATATCAATAAAAAACCACACAGACAGTGGCCTATAATAACTTATCGCATTATGGTAATTACTAATAAGAACACCATTGCCATACATGTTGCCGTTATGGAGCATCATCAATTTAAAGGATAGCATTATGTCAGTATTACATCGTATCGAAACTGATAGCATGGGTGACATTGAAGTCCCGCAAGACGCGCTTTATCAAGCCCAAACACAACGCGCAATCAACAACTTTCCTATCAGCGATTTAACCATGCCAAGTGCATTTATTCAGGCACTCGCCTATGTAAAACAAGCGGCGGCGCGTACTAACCTTGAGCTACACCTGATTGAGAATAAAACAGCGCATGCCATTATCGATAGTTGCCAGCTTATTATTGATGGCGCTCACCATGATCAATTCCCTATCGATATATTCCAAACAGGATCTGGCACCAGTTCTAACATGAATGCCAATGAAGTTATCGCAACGTTAGCCTCACAGCAATTAGGTACAACAATTAGTCCTAATGATGATGTTAATCGCGGCCAAAGCAGTAACGATGCCATTCCAACGGCTATTCAAGTCAGTACCGTCGTAACCTGCCACCAGCAATTATTGCCAGCTTTAAAATATTTAGAACGGGCGCTAGAAAATAAAAGTCAGCAATTAAAGGATTGTGTAAAAACCGGTCGTACTCACTTAATGGATGCGATGCCGATTACGTTTGGACAGGAATTAGGCGGATGGCAAAGTCAAATTGAGCATGCTCGATATGGCATTGAACAAGCATTAGAAAATGTTTCTGCATTAGCACAAGGTGGAACTGCAGTTGGAACGGGTATCAATACTCATCCGCATTTTGCAGCTATATTTGCTAAAAATATTGCTATCGCAACCGCAGTACCGTTTACGACTAGCAGTAATTTCTTTTATAGCATGAGTAGCCAAGATGCTGTCGTTGCTTTATCGGGCCAATTAAAGACCCTTGCCGTCGCCATCATGAAAATATCCAATGATTTACGGTGGATGAATTCAGGTCCATTAGCGGGTTTAGGTGAGATTGAATTAGAACCATTACAACCAGGCTCATCCATTATGCCAGGTAAAGTAAACCCTGTGATCCCAGAAGCGGCAGCAATGGTTGCCGCACAAGTAATAGGTAATGACGCAACCATTACCGTTGCTGGTCAATCGGGTAACTTTCAACTCAATGTTATGCTACCAGTTATTACCTATAACTTACTGCAAAGTATCAGTTTATTAGCCACAACCTCAATGCAATTAGCCGATAAAGCAATTACAACGTTTACAGTCTGTGACGAACACTTAAAACAAGCACTGAGTAAAAATCCGATTCTTATCACCGCGTTAAACCCAGTAATTGGTTATTTAAAAGCAGCCACTATTGCCAAAAAAGCCTATAAAGAACAACGTCCCATTATTGATGTTGCAGAACAAGAAACTAATTTAAGTCGCGCAGAGCTTGAATCATTATTAGATCCTAAAAAGCTAACTCAGGGCGGTATTGCAAAATAACGACTATCCTAATATCAGAATATAAAACATTGTTCAATTTTTAAACATTGATATAATAAACGCTGGTATTCAGCAATAAAACACCACCATTACTTGTTCAATCGTAAAACTGGATGTAACGTATAATATAAATAAACGCCAGTTCAATACCTTGGGCTGGATATCTCTTACAAGCAAAGAGCATTATTAATGAAAAAATTTGTTTTAGCCGCAGCTATCGCATCAACACTTTTTTTAGCAGGTTGTAGTGATAAAGTTGACGAGTCCACAATTACTAATATTGTTCAAACAAGCCAGTATGAACAACCTAATCTAGGTATTACTGCAAAAACGACACCTTTTGAAGTGAAAAACCTTAAGATTACTAAAGTATTACTTGATACTAAAACAGATTACAAAGCAGAAGTAAGCTACGATTTAGTTGCTAATAAGAGCTTAGACGAGTTTAAAACCTCAATGAAAGCACTAGCAGCAAAACCAAAAGCACCAGATACTGCCGCTGACACCACAACAGATGATATGTCATCAGCATTACATACCCTAAAGAACAATCTTGCGGCTGAAGTAATGGTTGTTGCATTTAGTGCTAAATACGGTGATTTCAAAGCAGGACAAACAGTTGATACTGTTAATGAGACTGTATCAATGCAAAAAGTAAATGATCAATGGATTAAAGATTAATTATTTGATCATAAAGCCAAAAAATAGAATAAAAACCGCCTCTCTGATTGAGGCGTTTTTTTATAAAAGCGCTTAGTATGAGAGAGTGACATTTAAAGCTAGAGAGAAGCAATAAACTCAGTTACAGTTATTAAATAGATGAATAGGTATTATAAGGAAGAATATACGATGAATCTTACTCAAGCGGTGTTGACAGTACCCTCACATATGGTACCGGGCGGCATACCACAGCCTGATCTCAAACAATTAGGATTCAGTAATTATGAGCATTGTTCGATCATCGATTCAACAAAGCTAACTCGCTTTACATTCTCACACCCCACCAAGCATGCAACCGAAGCACAATTTGACGACGCTATTGAGCAATTTATTTGGTTATTTGCCAAAGGCACTCCCTATGTTATCGACAAGAGCTTTACTGGAAAAACCCCCGATAGCCGTCATCGCTACTACTACACCAATAACAAACGTATCTGCGAAGCGATTAACTAATCTATTTCTCTTTAATGGCCAATCTATCGTATTCATCCTAGACTTTCTGTAACTAGATTGGCCAAAAATAACAACTTATAACATTATAACTTTGCCAATGTTCCACTGTCAGATTGTATCCGTAGCCAGTCACCATCATCTTTTAATAATAATAAAGTACCGTCAATATTGACTGATTTTTCCGTTAAGTGATTAAGCTGATGAGTATTATTTCTAAACACACGCTTTAAATTTGTGCCTAAAAGCGTATTCATATAATGCTGTAACGCGGCATCTTTTTGAAATACTACAGTCGTGTTATTCGCTAATTGAATCTGGATTTGTTCAATATCCGTCACAACAACTTGCTGCTGGGCTAATTCAGAAACAAGATCCAGATCGTTGATACAATTTGTTGTAATAGTAACGATAGTATTAGTCATTGGTATTCCCTTCTAAAAAGATATACATCGTATGATTTAAGTTACACCCGTCGTTACAGAAAAGACATAAGATCATTTTTATATTGCAACAACCTCTCTTTACCTTACCACAGGTATCTCTTTCGCCTAATGTAGTAAAAACACCATTAAAACATCATAAAAGTGTCATCTTTATTTTCTACCCTAAGGCTCTGCTGTGGCTTAATAAACTTACACACATTAACTATAGATATAACAACAAAAAATAAGGAATCACCCTTGCCATTTACAACTCAAACAATAATGAATACCAAAATAACAACGCCATCTTATCTTGCTATTTTTGACTTAGATGAAACGCTAATCGCTGCTGATTCAGCCAGTCTATGGAATCATTTCCTTGTTGAAAAAGGGCTTGCTCCTGTTTCATTACTCACACATGAACACGCCATGATGACCGCCTACGCTAAAGGCACGCTTGATATGACGAGTTACATGACAGCAACGCTTGAACCACTAAAAGGGAAAAAACCTCACATAATAAAACAGCGGGTTGATGACTTTATTCATGAGGTTATTACTCCAGCAATATACCCCCAGGCACTTGATCGTATTGAATGGCATCAAAAACGTGGTGATCATATTTTAATCATTTCAGCAACGGGCGAACATCTGGTTAAACCAATAGCCGCAGTCCTTGGCATCAATAATGTTATTGCGATTCATTTAGAACAAAAAGAGGGGATATATACGGGGAAAACAACCGGCATATTAAGTTTTAAAGAAGGAAAAGTTGAACGCTTAAAGCTCTGGTTACAACAACAAAATCATAGCTATAAAGGTAGTTATGGTTACAGCGACTCCATTAATGACTTACCGTTGCTTAACTTTGTTAATAAACCGTTCGCCGTTAATCCTGATCCCATGCTAGCGATGCATGCCCAAATGCAAGAGTGGACGATCATGGATTGGCGTCATGCTAACAATATTCTTCGTTAGTCATTCACTACTCACTGTTGCAATATATCGCTCTCAATTAAGCAACCAGATCACTATAATTCACTCTTTATTAATGAGAACATGTTAACAAACGATAAATATATTCTTTAACTATACTTGATAATACATTTTCAGTACCCATTTACAGATAGTAACAAACTAAATAAAATTTATTGTAGCAAACTATAGATGTAGTACAGCGAACGTAATACAGTATTCGCGCATTCTATTTCGATTTACAGATTATAAAGGTGCATTCATCACCTGTTCAATGTCTCTATGAGAATACTATAATTTGTAAGCAATCTTATTTAGCAAGGATGATGTTAGATAAAACAACATCAACCAAGCAACGGTACACCCTACCAATGACAGGGTATTGAGAAGGTAATAATCATGACTCCACAAGAAAAAGAACTGATTCAAAGCGTTGCTGCTAAGCTGCAAAAAAGCCCTGAAAGCAAAAAAGATGCAGACGCAGAGCAATTTATTAACACTGAAATTGGCGCACAGCCAGATGCTATTTACAAACTAACACAAGCCGTACTTGTGCAAGAAATGGCATTAAAACAACTAAAAGAAAAGAACGATTACTTAGAGAAGAACGCTGAATATTACAAAGAAGAATCAAACCGCGGCCCAATGAGCCGTATGTTTGGTGGTTCTCGCCAAGCACCACCTCAACAGCCACAACCGCCAGTTCATCAACCAAGTGCTTTCGGTGGTTTCATGCAAACCGCAGCTGGTGTTGCAGCCGGTATGGTTGCAGGTAGTGTGATTAGCAATATGATATTTGGTGATAAACCAGCAGAAACAGCAGCGGCAGATCCAGCAGCTGATGCAACTCCCGCAGCAGATGCAGCAACGGATACAACAGACACAGCACAAGCAGATGCTGCGACAGATGCAACGACTGATCCACAAGCTGATAATGAAAGCTTCCTTAATGATGACTCAAACAGCTTTGCGTCTGACTACACTGGCGGTTTTGGTGATTCAGGCTTCGGTAGTGATAATAATAGCGGTTTTGGTGATTCAGGTTTTGGCGGTGATGATAGCGGCTTTGGTGGTGACGATACCTTCGCTAACAATAGCGGTTTTGGTGACACTGATGGCGGCTTTGGTGATGATTTCGGTGGTGACGACGACTTCTAATCTCGTTGTTACTCGTCACACAAAAAGAGCGCTTATGCGCTCTTTTTTAATTGTAAGACTTAATAATCAACGTCTCGATGCTCTTATTTAATGAAGCATATCACTTTGCGATTACTACTCTCTTTATTTTAAAATTTCCATAGTAACGTTTAATACACCAGTACGAGGGTTACCAATAGCTTTAAATGCCGAGCTTGATAGATCAATTATACGTCCACGAATAAATGGACCACGATCATTAATAGTAACAATGACGCTTTTATGATTATTGATATTAGTTACTTTTACTTTGGTACCAAAAGGCAATGTACGGTGGGCTGCGGTAAGCTTACCTTGATCAAAAATTTGTCCATTGGCTGTCTTTCTCCCTTGGAACATATTGGCATAATAAGACGCTTTACCATCAATAACCTTTGACTTTGATGTTGCCGTTGATGTTGGCACAGAGATAGGTTTAACTTCTTTTTTATACTCAACTGGCTTGATGATTAACACTGGCCGTTGCGTATCCGCGGTTACGGTTTCTTTAGCAACCTCAGGACTCACACAGCCTGATACGACAATCAGCATAACTGAACTTAAACTCAAATTTCGTATCACAGATCCATTCATACCAACGACCTCCACCGAATATTATAATTTAGCTGTTTAATATGCCTCAATAGCAAACAGCCAATGATTGTTAAATTCTATCATTAAATGTAACCAAAATAGAATTAATTAAAAATGTACAATTTTCAAATAAAAAAAACCGACATTATTAATAATGTCGGCTACAAAAAGGAAATAATAAAACATACTGTTCTCGCTCCATCTTTTATTTCTACTTCCATTGTAAAAATAAGCAATGACAATATATACAAAGCAAGTTATATACCAACATCAAACACTCAAAACATATTAATATATATCACCCAATAATACCTTTCCATCCTACCTTTATATATTAATATCCTTTTTTGGAATATTTACCCGTTAATAAAAAACAATTGTTATAGCAAAATGCATTGCATATCTCTGCGCATTATTGAAACAATGTAAATATCAATTCCGTAAATTTACTCTAGTCGAATACAAAAAATCCCTTTAAAATACATATTTCCAATCAGCACAGAAATTCCACATGTTTAAATTATTAACCTCAATGCCACCATTGGTTGCATTAGCCATTGCCATTGTTTTTGAAGTCATTGCCACATCGTTTATTCCTAAAGCAGAGCAATTTACGAAACTCGTACCCAGTGTGATTATTATTACTGGTTATGCGATTGCCTTCTTCTTATTGTCTGTCACCGTAAAAACCATGCCAGTGGGTATTGTATATGCAATCTGGAGTGGTTCAGGCATTGTTCTGGTCGCAACCATTAGCTATTTTGCTTATGATCAGCGTTTAGACTTACCCGCCATGATTGGTATTGGATTAATTATTGCGGGTGTATTAGTGGTTAACCTTTTATCAAAAACTGTTTCGCACTAACCATCCCCAATGAAGCCTTTATCGTTGTTTTCATTTAAAGCTAAACAGGAGAAGCCTTTACTTCTCCTTTGGTTATTAGCGCCTACCTATTATTAGCACCTACATTGCAAGCATCAACAGCGTAGTCATTAATACCCGATAGAAGCAATAAAGTTATGCAGCCATTGCTGTCCTAGCGGTGTAAATACAAGAATAAAAACACTGATATTAATGAAAATTGTTAACCATAAAATCGCTTTAAACGGTTGTTTTTGAGATTTATGGCGTAATATTTTCTGCGCCCATAACGCACCAGGCCAACCACCTACTAATGCTAATAAATGTAAGCTCGCTTCTTTGGTTCTCCATGCCTCTTTTTGTGCTGCTCGCTTATCATGGGCATACACAGCAAAGGTTACAATACTCAAACAGACATAACCAATTAATACCCAATACGGGCATCGAGCTAACCACACCCAGCCAGCGACCAGAGCCAGAAATAACACGCTAAACCCTTGCGCTTTACTCATTGGCGCGGTGTATTTATCAAGTCCTGAATGTGCTTTAACAAACATGACTGATTTCGCTGACTTTTTACTTTTATTATCAACGCTTAGCTCATAAGAAACACGTTCATTCATCCGCGGTCGACTTTGACGATCACTCAACGCACTAATATGAAAAAATACATTCTCACCACCCGCTTGAGGTTGAATAAAACCAAAGCCTTTTTGATGATTCCATTGCACAACAGTGCCTTTATATTTCATATATTACCTATTGTTTTACACTGTAAACAGAATGGATCGTTATTGACAATAAAGAACAAATAACACCATGATTTATTAATGTTTTATTATAACGACCATCAATCGTTATTCTATTTAATTGTGGTTATTACAACATTGCATTGCCATAACCTTTTTTTTGCTATCAAGTTAATACTTTCATCATTAAAAATATCACAATTGTTGAGTCTGATTAAAGTAATGCATACAATAACAACACTTTTTCTTCCATTATTGTTATTAAATAATCGTCGTTAACCACGGCATAATACTCATCTCTACTTTCCGTTAATTTGCTTATTGCGCCTTTCATCAACTTAGGTGAACCATGCTTAAACGCTTTTTAAAACGCTTTGAAAATTTCACAGAAGCATTTCCGAAACAAGATCCTGAGCAACCACCACAGGGTATTATTGCTTTTTGTCGCTACTATAGCCGTGGTTTTGAAAAGCCATTGATTATTATGGCATTCCTTAGTGCTACGGTTGCTATTTTAGAAGTGGCACTGTTCGGCTTCATGGGAAAATTGGTTGATTGGCTGACAGAAAGTGATCCACATACCTTTCTCGCTCAAAATGGCACCAGTTTATTTTGGTTAGGATTAGTGATTTTAGTTGTCATGCCAACACTGGTATTGATTTCATCATTAATCACCAACCAATCGTTGCTGGGTAACTACCCTATGTCGATTCGCTGGCTCGCGCACCGTTATTTACTCAAACAAAGTGTGTCGTTCTATCAAGATGATTTCGCTGGCCGCATCGCGACGAAAGTCATGCAAACGTCGCTTGCTGTGCGTGAAACAGTAATGAAAACTGCTGATGTGTTTGTTTATGTCGCGGTTTACTTTACCTCATCGCTGGTCATTTTAGCACAGGCTGATTGGCTGTTAATGTTACCAATGCTGTTTTGGTTAGCCGCTTATATGTGTATTCAACTTTATTTTGTACCTAAACTTAAACACATTGCAGCAGAACAAGCAGACGCACGTTCAACTATGACGGGCTCAATTGTTGATAGCTACACCAATATTTCAACAGTTAAATTATTCTCTCACGATCAACGTGAAACTGAATATGCTGAAAAAGGCATGAAAGGCTTTTTAAGCACTGTGCATCAACAAATGCGGTTAGTAACAGGGTTTAACTTCTGTGTTCAATTAACTAACTATACCCTGCTGTTTGCCATTTCTGCGATCTCGATTTATTTATGGATGCACAGTGCAATTCAAGTCGGTGCGATCGCAATAGCTATCAGCCTTGCATTACGAATCAACGGCATGTCGATGTGGATCATGTGGGAAGTCGGCGCATTATTTGAAAACATCGGTACGGTAGTTGATGGCATGAAAACCTTATCAAAGCCAATTGCGATTGAAGATGCCCCTGATGCTGAACCATTAGACGTCACTCAAGGTGGCATTGAATTTGATAATGTTAGCTTCCATTATGGCGAGAACAAAGGCGTGATCAGCCATCTTAACCTCAACATTAAGCCCGGTGAAAAAGTCGGTTTAGTCGGTCGCTCTGGCGCAGGTAAATCAACCTTAGTTAACCTATTATTGCGCTTCCATGATGTTGAAGGCGGACAAATACGCATTGATGGCAAAGACATTACCTCTGTCACTCAAAACTCGTTACGTTGTAACATAGGTATGGTCACCCAAGACACTTCATTACTGCATCGCTCCATTCGTGAAAATATTCTCTATGGCGCGCCTGATGCTGGTGAAGAACGATTATTAACGGCAACACACCAAGCACATGCGCATGAGTTTATCGAAACGCTAACCGATTCCTTTGGTAACGTCGGTTATGATGCTCAAGTGGGTGAACGTGGCGTAAAACTTTCAGGTGGTCAACGTCAGCGTATTGCTATTTCACGGGTCTTACTTAAAAACGCACCAATATTGATTTTAGATGAAGCCACATCTGCGTTAGATTCTGAGGTTGAAGCGGCCATTCAAGAAAGCCTCAATAAATTGATGCAAGGCAAAACCGTCATAGCGATTGCACACCGTTTATCGACCATTGCCGCGATGGATCGCTTAATTATTCTCGATAAAGGTCAAATCATTGAGCAAGGATCCCATGCTGAGTTATTACAGCAACGCGGTATTTACGCGCAATTATGGGCGCATCAGACAGGTGGGTTTATTGGCGAGCAGGATATTTCAGTTGCCGCTGATGATTTGAATCAGAATATATAGAAGAGGTAATCCAGTAGTAAGCGATTTAGTGTTTTAATTAAACAGCAATAAAATTGAGTAATGCTGATCAGTTAAGAACTCAATATTTAGCTTGAACAAATATTGCAGTATGTAAAAATCCGAGAATATAAATATTCTCGGATTTTTTATGGATATTTCACCAGCCTTAAATATTATTACTGACTGAAAACGAAAGCTTATTGTAGAGTCTATGATTTAACTGCTTGTGGAAATAGCTATTCATAATGGTGGTTGAAAACTCTTTTAACGAATACTAATCTCATATTATCGTATACCAAGTTGAAGGTGAATGCGTAAATGGTAATAAATATAGTAACGCTAATATCCATCATAAATGCATCCCATAAGCCTACATGTAATAAATAAGCCATAACAGGAACTGTCACAAACAACAATCCTACTTCAAATAAAACAACGTGGAAAATACGTAATGAAATAGTTCGTTCTTTTTTTTCACCCGTGAAAAATTTGTCAAACATCCAATTGAAAATAAAATTCCAAACCATAGAAATAGTGGCAATAACTATCATGGTTCCTGATAACGCTGTAATGTCATGGTTTGTAAAAATAGCTAACCCAAGAATAGACAGTGATACCGCCAAAACTTCAAAGAAGACAGAGTGAAAAATACGTTCAGTTGTTTTCATTTCGATGACTCTTAATTATTATTAATATATTTAAAAATAAGGAATCGATGATTATACAGATAAAGTTAGCAACCATCACAATTCATGATAATTTGATGAGGATTTATTCTTTCCTGATTACCACTATTTAATAGTTACTGTTAAATTATCTCTGTTGTGGCTTAATAAACTTGTACACCTAAATAGGATAAAATACTCTTAATATTAAAATGGTGTACATAATGAAAAAAGCTCGAACAACTTATTCCGTCGCATTCAAGCATGATGCGGCCAATTTAGTCCTCGATAAAGGCTACACGATACAAGAAGCATGTAATACTGTTGGTGTCCGGATATACAGCAATGGGTTGCTCAGCTAAAGCAAGAACATGGTGGAATAACACCAAGTTCGAAGGCAATGACGCCAGAACAAAAACGTATTCAAGAGCTCGAAGCAAAAATCAAACAGATTGAGTAGGAGAACGATATTCTAAAAAAGCTTCCGCTCTTTTAATACAGGACAACATCAAACGATAGATTTGATAGCAGCATTATCAAAAGAGCCTCATTCAATAAAGCTATTATGCAAGCTATTTGAAACACCTCGAAGTAGCTATCATTATCGACTTAAACACCACGGTATTGTTACGCCGGAACAAGCATTGTTGCGTCAAAAAGTTTTTGACATTCATAGCTATAGCAGAGGCTCTGCGGGTGCAAGAACAATAGCAAAAACATGGGACAGCCATATTTTTATTGTAGGGAATGACGGAATTTGGACACAGGCATGTGTTGTTGAGAATGGCAGCAGTGAGAGAAAAAGTTATGGGTGTCCATTATTTTTTGTTTTCATTGTGGACATTGTTATATCCAAATAAAAGCCAATACCTTATTCACTTTCGACTAAAAGTATTGGCTTTATTTGTATGATGGCTGTTGCGGTTGTTTTAAAGTTTACAGACCGTAAGATGCTAGCAAGTTATGGAAATACAGTGAGATACTTGCCCAAGTTCGAGTGAACCAGCCGCCTTGTTGAACGCTGTTGAGCGCGACAAGTGGCTTCGATTGAATAACTTTGTCTTTATAGGTTACGGTAATTTCGCCTAATTTCTCACCCTTCTCAACCGGTGCTTTGATATCACGGTCAATTTGAAGCTTAGTTACCAGACCTTTCTCATCAACACTGGAAGGCAGAACCAAGGTTAGTGGCTTCTCAAGGCCTAGAGAGACAGTATCTAGTTTTCCTCCCCAAACGTTTTGTTCAGAAAGTTTGCTGTTTGCTGCATACAAAGTGTCTTGCTTGAAGAAATGGAAGCCATAATTAAATAGTGCCTTACTTTGAGCGGCAACATCATTCAGTGATTTTGTACCTAGAACAACGCCAACCAACTTCATTGGGTTATTTGGTATCTCAGCAGAGCTTACCAGCGAGTAGCCTGCCGCTTCTGTACTGCCTGTTTTCATGCCCGTCGCATATTGATAAGTGAACAATAAACGATTGAAATTTGGTTGGCGGATATGATTGTATTCAAAATACTTTTGACTGAAAAAATGAAAGTATTGAGGGTAGTCGTTCATGATGTGCTGTCCGAGCAGCCCAAGATCATAAGCGGTTGAGAAATGTGCTGGCGCTGGCAAGCCCATAACAGTGGTAAAGTGAGTATTGTGCATACCTAACTTAACGGCTGTCGCGTTCATCATTGCAACGAATGAAGATTGCGATCCAGCGATGTAGTTTGCCAGTGTTACAGCGGCATCATTGCCCGATTCAACAATCATACCTGAGATAAGATCTTTCACTGAAACAAAAGAGCCAGGCTTTAAGAACATTCTTGAACCACCCGTGCGCCACGCTACTTCTGGTACTTGTACTTTTGAGTCTAGTGAGATTACACCATCGGCCAGTTTTTGCTCAACAATGTACATTAGCATTAACTTAGTGGTGCTGGCTGGGGCCATACGCATGTTGGCATCGTTAGCGGCAATAATCTGTCCCGTATTGGCATCCATTAAAATGAAAGCGCGTGCTTCAACTTGAGGTGAGAATATTCCTGCCTGAGTCCATTTTTGCACCAGTGTTTCTGGGATCCCATTATTGCCACCAGCTTCTACTGGCGCAGCAGGCACTTGTATACTTTCTGGGATACTGGTTTTTACATCAATAGCACCGAAGCTATTGAGTGGAGCTTGAGCTGCTTTGTATTGCGTTGCCGCGAAGTAATCACTATTAGGCATAGTGTTCATTGCATTGTTGCTAGGTGTGGCAAATACTGTACTAGAGGTAAATAATGCAGCGATGGTTGCTGCTAATGAAAGCTGTTTGATTATTGTCATAAGAGTATTTTATTTATAGTTACTTACTAAAAGCGCGGTATAAAAAAGCGACTAGATAGGATACTGACTTCGCTGAGTAATTAATGTCCTGCAGAGTCTATCCATCACTACCACAAAAATGGTGAGTGCTTTTTCGTTCTTGATCAGTGTTGCAATGACTTTGGTTACAAATCGCATTTATATAATGATGTTCCGATCATTATGCACATGAACCTTTATCCCGTTAATAGCGATAACCAAATGATGATTAAGTCCTGCTTTCTCAGCGGATCATTTGAACCTCATGTTGGTTATAGCCTCTCGTATATTGTCTTTTTCCATCTTACCAGCAGATCCTTTATAGAAACCTGAACGGTAATGATGTTTATGCGGCATAAATCAAACATTGAATGGAACGACAAATATAGGACCGACAAATATAGGACAGCCATATCTTTTGCTTTTAAATTGAGTCCCTAAAAAACAAATTATTCCACCAACAATAATCTCTCGAATCTAAAATTTACAGCTCATTATTTATAATTCTTCATTAAATCGTTTCTGTTACCATATTTCAGGATCAACAAAACCTACAATCCTGATGGTTATTGCAGTATGTTCATCTAATTAGAAGAAACTATGTTTAATTAGGGTGTAGCTGGTGACTCGCTGATTTCCCTTTACACCAATGCCCACCTGCATGTTGCTTGAAGGCACACATTCGGGACCATTTACCGCTTACATTGGCATAATGTTCCATAAATTGTTCACTGTGCTCAAGCCAAGCATCCGGTGTTATTCCCATTTGCTGTAAAATCTTTGGCTGATTAGGTGCAATAAAACCTTTTTTATCATTTCGAATACACCGACCAGTCCAGTCAATCAGTTCAAGATAATCGACAAAAGCAAAGTTTATCCCTGCTGTTTTAGCTTGATGTTCTGCGCCAACAAAGGGTAGTAATTGGAAGTGACTTTTATTTGATGAAGATGGTTTAGTGGATGTTTTCTTCTGATGGTATTCACGAATACGTTGTTGAATTGAAGTAAAATCTGATTGCTCTAGTGATGGTGTAACTCCCGCTCTAATCGGATTTAAATCAACGTACATCATGCAAGATAATAACGCTTGCTCATCCAGTAGTGCCTGAGACTTAAATCGTCCTTCCCAAAACGCCCCTTTACATTGATCTTCTTTATTGGATTTTCGTGCTATTTCTTCATTAAGACAGCGCATAAACCAGCTAATACTGCCTAATCGTTGCTGCCATTCAGCCACTAAGTCTGATAATGCTTGTTGTTTATCCGAGCTAATTTGACCCTCTTTTAAAAAATCGACAGCGATAGGATGACCACTAAATAACTGTAACCAACGTGATATCACCGCTTCAGGGGTTAGCTTTTGCTGCTGCTCGGTATCTATTTTTAGCACTAAATGATAATGATTACTCATCACCGCATAAGCGCACACATCAATACAAAAAATAGCGGCTAATTGTTTGATTTTATTTACTATCCAACCACGACGGTGTTGATAGTTTTTACCATTATACGGATCATCCCCACACAAATATGCACGACGTACACAACGATTAATTACATGATAAAAAGGCGTAATTTGAGGCTCTATCAATTTTCGTCTTGAGATTGTCATTTATTTCACCATAAGCAACTTGAAGATTAAGTGTAGTAGCTCATGGTTGATGTGCAAGGTTATGGCTGTCCTTTATTGCTCGCCTATTGCTTGGTGCTTGGTTGCTCTTTATAAAAGTTATGGCTGTCCCATATTCTTTTCTTTTCATATTCCTTACAGATAAAGACCGCCTTGATAGACGGTCATTCTTTGTTAACGTTACTTGTTTGACTCACGAACGGTGTATTGATATCTCACATTTACAATAGCTTGATAACTAACCGTACCATTCTGGGCATATAATTCATCAATAGTCATAGACGTATTTTTCAGCTTGGTAGAATTATATGTATTTCGCCATATATTAAGTTTTTTACTTAACTCCAGACTGTTTAAGGTGTCTAAATTATCTCTAATGTTATTACCCGCGACCACTGCTGCGCTTTTATCTTGCATAACTGCAGTTTTAAGTTGTTTGTCACCTAAACGGTCGGAATTATTCCCTATATTTTGTGCAAAAATAGAAGATGAGAATAAAAAGACTAAAGTGGCTAAAAATATTTTTTTCATAATTTGAGTTCCATTTATTTATAATTACTTGTTTGCTACTGATGATTTATTAATGCACCAGAGTATGATTTATCCAAACTAACTGTTATCACAAAGTCACTATTGAGATTTATGAGGTAATAATTTTTTATTGTGTTCAACAACCATTATTGCAATGGCTAAAAATAGAATATCTTTAACTAAGAAGAAGTTTGCAATAGGAACGCCATCGACTATTTTCCAAGTATTTGGTGTAGTAAATAAGAAACTGAGTGTCACTATAAAAATAGCACTGGCAACAATACCTGAGATATAACCGACCTTAGGGTTAAAGAAACCATAAAAAAGTCCAATCGCCACGACTATCTCACTAAATCCTACAAGATTAGAGACGGTTTGAACTGAGAAAAAATGGTATGTCCAACCCATTAAGGGATGATTTTTAATAAGAGGTTCAATTGCTGCCGCTTCTGTTGGCGTAAATTTAAAAATACCAATCCACAATAAAACTAACACAACCCCAAAAACACCGACTTTATACCCTATTGTTGTCGTTGATGGCGCTAACATGTTTTTTCTTAAAATATCCACATCTATCCCTATATGATTGAACTAAACTGTTTCGTTTAATCTATAGTGAAGAGCAGCACCTGTCAATAACTTTAAACTAAACTGTTTAGTTTATTTTAGCCAAAAAACACTTCTATAAGTTAATAGCGAGTAAATAACAAAGAAAGCGATTGAATATCATTACAAGTAAGGGCATATCCACTAAAGGTGAAGCCATTACTTTCTAAGCGTTTCACTATGCGAGAGATTGAGGAGAAACTTTGGCTTGCTCAAATAGCTGACTATCAAGATTATTAGACAGACTTAAACTATAAAAATAAACGTATCTACAGAATCAAGAATTGAAGTAATCCGCTAAAAAGTCAATAAAAGAACGAATACGTTGAGGTTGCTGTTCTGCGTCTTTATAGACCATATACATGGGTAATTTTTGGGTTTCATATTGTGTCAGTAATAAAATCAACGTGCCAGATTGTAGATCTTGTTCTACCATCCATCTCGGCATTGCCGCTATACCCTGACCGAGTTTAGCCATTTGAACTAACATCTCAGGATTATCACTTCTAATTTGTTCATTAACTTTTATTTTTACGATTTCTTTGCCCGTATTGAAACGCCATAGATTTGATGGTGTCGATAAAGAATAAGTTAAACATTTATGCTGACGTAAATCGTCAATATCAACAATGGCTGGAGTCGTTTTTAAATAATCAGGAGATGCAAAATACACCAATTCATTATCCAATAACCATTTGGCTTTTAAACCTGAATCTTTAAGATATGCAGCACGTATGGCTATATCAATATTACCTTCAAGTAAATCAACAAATTTATCAGACACTGAAACATCAACGGTAACTTGCGGATGTAAATTTAAAAATTGATTAAGAGGCTGAGACAGTAACTGGGTGCTAAAAGCACTTGGCACTGATAGCTTTAGTACCCCCGAAATAGTTGCCTGTTCTTGGCGTAAATTAGATTCAAAGCAATCCATTTCATGGGTAATATTTAACGCTAAACCTAAATATTGTTGCCCACTCTCAGTGAGGCTAATCGCACGGGCATGTCGATAAAACAAGCTCACGCCTACTTGTTTTTCTAACCAAGCGATTTTCTTACTTACCGCACTTTGCGTCGTATTGAATTCATTCGCTGCAGCAGTAAAACTCCTTAAATGAGCAACTCGAGTAAATACTTTTAAACAATCAAATTTATCCACGACACATTCCAGTTTGGAATCATAATAAGCGAAATACTACCCTCCTTAATCTCCAATTGGAATGCTTTAATAAGCTTATCGTTTATCAAGGAGTTTACATCATGCTATTTATTCAAGGTCTACTCATCGCATTTTTCTTATTCGCAAGTTCAGTTAAGATGTTTGGCTGGGTAAAAGTCATCTTTGAACCGCAATTGACCTTTTTTCGTCGTTATGGACTTAACCGTAGCATAATGTTTATTGTCGGTATTATTGAAGCAACAGGGGCAATAATGCTGTTAATCGGAATGATCATGGTCAGCCCATTAATCAGCACTATCGGGGCCACTTTTATTATATGCGTATCAACGGGGGCAATGTTCTTTCACTTTAGATTTGATACCGTAAAAGATGCTATCCCTTCAATAATAACGTTAATATTATCTGTTATTGTCGCCATGCCTATGATTTTAGGATCGATTTAGCATCAGACATTATATGAGTAAAAATAACCAAAAATTAATGCAGCTTATTATTAACGGTTATCAAAGCACCACTTAAATAGGATTTATTGGGCTGGCTTAAATCAATCATCAAATCTGCAAGATCTGATGGATGTACCCAAGTAGCAGGATCGGCATCAGGCATAGCTTCACGATTTATAGCAGTATCAACAATCGTAGGTAAAACGGCATTTACACACACATTTGATGATGCCCCTTCTGCGGCCAAGCTCTCTACAAATGCATTCAATGCAATTTTTGAAGCCATATAAGGTCCAAATCCTGCGGGTATATTACGTACGGTATCTCGAGCTGATACAAACATTAAGCAACCGTCACCTTGAGCTTCCATTAATTTAAACACTTCACGTCCAAAAATGAATGCGGTCATAAAATTCACATTAAATAGATCCACTACTTTATTAACATCAATATCTTTCCAATAGCTCCATGTATATATTCCAGAGCAATGAAAGTAAGCATCAACATGGCCCAAAATATCCGCTGCTTTTGCTACCAATGTTTGACTTTGCTGTTCATCAGTAAGATCTCCCAATAAAACCGTAATCTTTCCCGAGTATTTACGTTCTAAATCTTTAGCTCTATTTTCATCACCAATGCGGCCAATCGCTACGATATGGGTTCCTGTCGCGGTCAGTTTTTTAATTAATTGTTGTGCCGTTACAGAAAAGCACGATGCAATAATAGCGGTATTTATAGAATTCATTTTGTTCTTCTCTCAATTAATCAGAATCTGCATATTAATGAGAATAACTAGAGACATGAACCAACGATCAGACAATATAGTTTTGCTTTAAAAGCAATTATGTAAGCGTTAATGTTTAAAAAGTGGATCAATAATATAAGATAAGCATGTACTATCTTGGTGATGAACGGTATTCATCCCCTAAAATAATCAATTTTATTATATGAGTCATTAATATGAGTCTTTTCACTCGCCTTGCTTATTTCAATTGTGTCGTAGAACAAGGTTCCATATCCAAAGCAAGCCAAGTTTTCGATGTTCAACCCTCATCTATTTCAAGACAGCTTTCTGCTTTAGAAGCAGAATTAAATGTTCGAATATTAGATCGTACAACACGTAATGTTGGCGTAACTGAAGCTGGATTGGTATTTTATCAATATTCCAAACGTATCATCGCTGAATTTGACGAGGCGAAACGTGCGGTAAATATTGTACACAACTCACCTAAAGGTCGACTTAAAATCAGTGCAACGGTGGCGTTTGGTGAAAATAAAATACTGCCCCTTCTACCTTTATTTAGAGCCGCATTTCCTGACATAAAAGTTGAGATTGAAATTACTGAAAGGATCGTTGATCTAATTGAAGAAAATGTCGATGTCGCTATTCGTAGTGGCCGATTACCCGATTCTAATTTAATCGCTAAAAAACTCATGAATAATCATTTTATACTTTGTGCTAACCCAAGCTATTTAGCACATCGAAGTATACCTAAAACAACCGCAGATTTAGCCCAGCATGATTGCTTAGTCTATGGATTTAAAGGTTGGCATGATTGGTATATCTTAAATAATAAACCATCAAAAATAGAGATCCCTTATTACATGGAGGTCAACTCTGTTAATGGCCAAAAACAACTCATATTAAACGGAGGTGGTATCGCTCTACTGCCACAATGGGCTATTGATGAAGAACTTAACAACGGCAAACTGATACAACTGCTCCCTCTATCGACGTTCAGTCCGTGTCACTATGAAACAAGCACTTATGCGATTTATCAACATCGGCAATTAGTTTCAAGTAAAGTTCGCGTCTTTTTGGATTTTCTGAGTGAACATTTCAGTTAAACACCGCATCTGATATTTAACGTTAAATAACAATAATTCTACTTAATTCCACATTTAATCACGCAAAATAATAAATTATCGTTATAATTAATCAACAAATAATCAAACTGATGTGAGTAAACCTTAATCGTGCATGAATAAGCTTTTGACTTAACACACCTAAAAAAAAATCTAATGTTGCAATAGCATAACTTGAACACTTTTGCAGTCAGATGTAACATGTGCACACCATTATTTGAGAGGACACCGCTTTGAACACACCCAGTCGGTACTGGAATGAGATTTTTCTCCGTTAATCTGTCCTCTTCTGCTTTTGTATGTAAGTTGACAATGTTTAACTGTCAGCATGCACTATTCCTTATATTCGTTGCTTCTGCTTAAAATCTTATTATTCCAGTTTTGCATTGGTCGACGCTGTTTTTATCAGCCTCAAATCGTGTTTTAAAGTGTTCTTTATATCATCGCCATTAGTGGAGATATAAGACATGCTGAACGCATACGCATTAAACGATTTACGTTTACAACGTTTAGATTTAGAAGCCAAAGATCCCATTTCATCAGCATTATGGGTTGATCTTATCGAACCCAATGAAGCAGAACGCGAACGTGTTCAACAGGAACTAGGACAAGGCCTTGCAACTCGCCCTGAACTAGAAGACATTGAAGCCAGTGCGCGTTTTTTTGAAGATGAAGATGGCTTACACATTCACTCATTCTTTTATTATGAAGATATGGATGATTATGTAAGCAATGCAACAGTAGCTTTTACCATTAGAGATGGTCGCTTATTTACCTTACGCGAACGTGAATTACCCGCATTTCGTCTTTATCGCATGCGTGCTCGTACACAGCGTTTGCAGCAAGGCAATGCTTATGAATTATTGCTCGATCTATTTGAAACGAAAATAGAACAACTTGCCGACGTTATTGAAGATATTTATAGCGAACTAGAGTCGATTGGTAAAACTATTTTAAGTGGCAATAAACCCGGTGCCAATTTTGATCAAGCCTTATCGCATCTAGCAAAACAAGAAGATGCTGGCTGGAAAATACGCTTGTGCCTAATGGATACTCAGCGAGCATTAAGCTTTTTAGTTCGCAAAGCGCGTTTACCTGAAATTGAATTAGAGCAAGCTCGTGAAGTGTTACGCGATATTGATTCTTTATTACCGCACAATGAATCTTTATTCCAAAAGGTTAACTTCCTAATGGACGCGGCAATGGGCTTTATTAATATTGAGCAAAACCGCATTATTAAAATATTCTCAGTGGTATCAGTGGTCTTTCTTCCGCCAACATTGGTTGCCTCTAGTTACGGAATGAACTTTAATTTTATGCCTGAACTTCATTGGGAGTTTGGCTACCCCTATGCGCTAGGGCTGATGATCTTGGCAGGTTTCGCCCCTTATCTGTTCTTTAAACGTAAAGGCTGGCTATAAGCTACTCTTTATCCTATTTATACGACGGATTATTTACAAAAAAAGAACCCTACTTCAAAAGCAGGGTTCTTTCTTATTTATAACCAATCATCACTGACTGGTAGTCTAAAATAACTGTTATTTGTTAACCGTTATAATTGTGCTTTAACACCTAACTTTTCTAATACTAACTTAAAGTTGGCTTGACGCTCTTTAACGTTATGCACTTCACCACTTTCACAAACGGTGTCAGGACAGCCACGGTTTACAATACCTGAAACGTCATCAATAAATTGTGTACCTTTCAGGCCACCATCAACGTACTTTTTAATTTCGTTGTAGTAGTTCCAATCGGCATATTGACCACCTTCATTTGAGTATTCTTGTACTGATGTTACCCAGTAGAATAAACCTGCAATCCACTTAATTTCTTTGTTCTCTTCAGAGCTACAAATCAAGCCTGGATTCGAACATAAATCAAGATCTGCATATAATGGATTCGCCGGTGGTGCTTCAACCGTTACACCATCAATTGTTTTACCAATCGTTGCAGGATCAACGTGTGAACGGCCTAAGTAATGGTTAAGGGTACCAAAGTTCTGACGACCCGTAGTTTGAATTACACCACGACCCCACCAGCCACAACCTTCAACACTTTCTTGACTGCTACCATCCCAAAGGAATGTACCCGCTTTTTGGCCAACGTAAGTTTTACATTCATCACGTTCCCATACTTGCTTCGACGTATCTACATTTTCTGGCACATCATTACAGTGACCGCTGTTCGTCCAACGACCAACATGACCATTAACCAGCAAACCGCGCTCTTCTAATACAGCGTTAGGCGCTGCAAAGACTGGAGCTGGCGCGCCATACCATTTAGCATGTGTTAGCGCACTGACTTCCATCTTATTATCACGAGGACAAGAGTAAGCGTAATCTAAGCCAGAATCAGGGTTTACACCGTAATCTGCGTATTTCTGACCTAACTGACCACAACTTGCTGACATTGGATAATCGGCTGGTGCACCATATTTTACTTCAGACCAGTTATTTTCATCACACGCGTTGTAACGAATGGTTTCTTGCATACTTTGTGCTAAGAAAGCAGCAATCGCAACTTTGGCATAAGTGATGTTAGTTGCATCATCTGCTTCATCATTTAATAACCAGAACTTATTGCCTGCAACACCAATGTTATGCATCGCATTTAAGCCATCAAGGAAGTCATTCCACTTATAAACAGTCGATGGGATCCATTGTGATTGTGGTGTTTCATATAAGAATGCTTCATTGTCCATCACATTTTCTGCGTTTGCTAACTCTTTATTCAACGCTTCAATACGTGTTAATGAACCTTTTTCTAACTCTTCACCCACATAGTACAGTGGTACTTTTACCGCTTGATACTGTTCAATTTTATCGGTTAAAGTAGCCGTATCTTTGTTAAACAAAATAGCAAAAATATTACTGAAAGCCGCTTTACGAATTTGCGCTTTATGCGAGCTATCACCCATAAAGTAGTTAGCAGCTTGATCTGTTGGCATATCCGCTAACATTGCAGGAACTTTAGCATAATCAGTTACTTGCTTAACATACTCTAGTGCGTTATGCCATTGTTCATTTGACAACATTGCCGTTGTTTCTGGCTTAGTAAATGTAATAAAGTCAGCTTTAGTTGCACTGTCTGCTTTATAAAGCGCAAGCTTATTTAATAACTCTGCTGTGTAATTAGACGCCGCATTCCATACAGATTGACGACCAGAATGAAGATTATAAGCAAAATCGCCAATACTTAGAGACCAACCAAACGTCGCTTCTGGTGCAAGTGTCGATATAATCAGGTTATGAGCTTGTGCCCAACCTTTTAGATCATTGCTAAGTGCATTGATCGCATCAATATCAATTTTGCTGCCAGTACTATCAACCGCTTTAATTAGGGCTTCTTTAACGGCAATCTTCTCTGAAGACAATCCTTTATCTTGCGTTGCTTTATCAAGCACATCACTATTAATAATAATAGATGAAGAACTTGCTTGTGCAGCCATTTCAATCATTGATACAAATGTAGCGGTTAGCTTATCTACATCAGCTAAATCTGCACTATTACTCGTTTCAATCGTTAATGTTGCAGGAGCAGTTAAAGATGGGCTTGCAACCACAAAGGTATTTGGCCAACCCGCGACTTCCAGACGTACAGGATCCATCGGATTTGGTAATGAAAGAAGCGGCGCCGTGCCAGGTTCTGAACCATCACAATTTAGATGTAAAGCCCATGTACTGTCACTACCCGGTTTGCTTTGTGTCCAATAAATTGCAGAATAAGCAATATTGTTATTAACCATAATATCACCAGTGGTTGCATGATCGCCACGCGTCCAGTCTGGGTAAACATTAAACTCTTCACACAATCCACCCGGAGGTGTTACTGGCGGCTCAATCGTTTCTTCTTTAACGGTAATACTTAAACTTGTGCTAGAAGAAAGAGCTTGTGCATCAGTTGCGATAGCGCTCAGTGTTACGCTACCTGTTTGAGTCGGTTGCCAATCACAACTAAATGTATTTGCTACAGCCGCATCAAATGTACAGATTTGTTGGTTATTCGCATTAACAACCAATGTCGTTAAGTCTTTATCTGCATCTGATGCATTAATAGAAATAGAAACAGTGTCAGTTTTATTAACAGTTGAACCATTCGTTGGTGAAGTAAATGTCACCACTGGCGCGGTAAAGTCGTCATTACCTTCGGCTTCTACTTTTACAGAAACAGATTTTTGTTCGATTTTTTGGTTATTTTTATCAAACACAAAGATATTAATCGCTGCACTACCTGCTTCACTTGGCGTCCAAGTTTGCGAATAAAGTAGATTACTTTGATCAATGGCTTTTTCAGCTAATTTAGTATTATTAACCCAAAACTCAACTTTAGTTGCCAATTCACCATCAATGCGGGCTTTGATTACAATCGCTTCATTAACTTTCAATAACTGGCTAGTTACTGGAGATAAAATTGATAATTCTGTCACATCGGGTTCAGGTGAAGGCTCACCAGAACATTCAGTCAACGCCCAGAACCATGAACTAGCACTTGGTGCTTCCCATAGACCAGGATTATTTTGAGCAATAAAGCACTGTCCGTCATATGACACAACATCGCCATTTTTGACTTGGGTTGTACCCGGAATGAAAGTAATAATACCACCTAAATCTGGGTTTGGATTCGGCTCTGGTTCAGGTTCAGGTTCTGGCTCAGGGTTTGGATTTGGATTTGGATTTGGTTCACCTGAACATTCAGCGGCATCCCAAAACCATGAATCAACACTTGGCGATTCCCATACCCCTGGGTTATTTTTTGCAACGAAACATTCGCCATTATAGGAAACCATGTCTCCATTCTGAACTATTGTTTTGCCAGGAACAAAAGAAACGACATTAACATCAGAAGCATATGCATTGCCGCTGATCATAACGCTGAATAGAGCCGCTGTTATTTTATTTGTTTTTTTCACTTAATTTCCTAAGTATGTCCACTCGTTTCAACAGACCTAAATATTTCATCCTCTATGATTCTTATATAGTTGCATTCCATACAACCGATCTATATTTAATGTTTTGTTTTCACTAATGAAGTGTTATTAACCAATATGGTTTCATATATTATATAACTAAATATTATGGCTATCACCACTCTAACTAATAGGTTTGTGTAACAAACAATTAAAAGACACCAAAAGATGTAACGAGTAATTAGAAACCGTAAGAATTTGTGAGAAGTGTAATAATTCGCGCCTTCATTATGACAGTAACGACTCGAATTCAATACTTAGTATCATGCAGTCATATATAACTGATTATTTTAGATTAAGGCTTTTTGTCGGTCTGAAATAAGGTAACATAGCAACATGAATGCTAACGTATTAGATAGCACATTTTTTAGATAAGAATAGGTTAAAATCAATGGATTACCAACATTACTATGAAGCTATGATCGAAATTTTAGTTGATAATTTTGATACAGATATTGGTGAATACAATGGTGAAATTGAATTGTCTATCGATGAATATAACGACAGCTGTACGATTGCCACAGAATTTAATGTCGCTTATAACCCAGAACATACAGTATTAGAAGTATTACGCAGATCAACACCTGAAGTGGCTGAAATCACCTCTTACATTGTTTCTGCGCCAGCATTGGGATGTTTGGTGGATTACTTAGAAGACGAGCTAATTGTTGATTTTGAAGATTAATTTTATTTACTAATATTTTACATATAAAAAAAGCTAATAGTTATCGCTGTTAGCTTTTTTATTAAAAACAGCTTTAGTCTGTATTTTTACAACGATTATTCCAATTAACGATATGTTGTGACTAATATTTTGTGCTAAAGGTATTAATTATGGTAAATATCAATTGAAGATTACTTAATGTTCGATACCATAAGACAACTAATCACTCATAATAGCTATTCCATCGCAAAATGGTATGAGGTAAAGGATGCAACCCAAAATATATATCAAACTAAAAGAGACTATTTGGAAAGTCACCATTAATGGTCAATGGTTACCGATAGATAAAGCTGAAGTTATTGATGCTAAAGTCCCTTTTATTGATGAATATACGCATTTTAACGATATTATCAGCCTTCATTTTAATGAAAGTGAAATTTTGACCAATTTAGGATAGCGCTATATCCTGCATGACGGCTTAATATTGAGATCATACTCACTGTCATCACAGCGAGTATGATAAACATCATCTCTCTTCTTTACTGCCACTAACACCTCAACTATAAAACGTAATACTTATTTAAAAATCACAAAGAATAGCCATAAGTCTAAGCTCAAGATTGCTAATCAGCTCAATTACGTCATTATTACAAAAAAAACTAACGCTTAGCCATTTCAGAAAATTTATATTGGCACAACAAGATGACAGGCATAACACAGATTGTGGTGGTAATAATGTCAGTTAATGTATGGTACTTCTGATGCATCATTAAAGCAGCATAACCGACCATTGAAAGTACCATCACTCCCCTTAATTTGGGACTGTATACAAGAAAGTAACCAATAAAGACTAAGGCAATAGCAGTGTGAGTACTGTAATCCAAATTAAACGCAGGCCAAATACCGACTGAATTATCGAGAAACATAACCGCATAAATAAAAGCCGTTGAAAGCAATATGCCACTCAGCGCGAATAACCCACTTCTCAACCCCTGCTCACGTCCTAATAACACCATGCTAATAACGCACATAACGACAATCATTGGGGTATAAAGATCAGCAATAAAAGCCCATTGTTCAAAACTCATTATTATTATTTTCCAAACAAATAACGTCTATATTCACATAGATAACGGGTTATTTCATCTTTTTAAGGTGCAAGGATTTGAACCCTGCTGTAAGTTTACTGTACTTTTGTTTAAACGTAAAAAAGCCGCTAATAAATAGCGGCTTTTTAATGTGTGGCGGAGCTGATTTGGGCATTAGAGGATTTGAACCCGCTTTTATTGCACCAATTAAATACATCACTATTTTATTCAGACGAAAAAAAGCCAACATCTAAATGTTGGCTTTTTAGTAATTTGGCGGAGAGATAGGGATTTGAACCCTAGATACGCTATAAACGTATGCTGGTTTTCAAGACCAGTGCTTTCAACCGCTCAGCCATCTCTCCATGGCGCGTATAATACAATTCACATTAGCTGCTGTAAACTCAAAAACGATCAACTGATTAATTTTAAAACGTTTTTTAATGTATTTTACCTAACAGATACAGTTAGATAACTAAAACCATTCATCTGTGGTTATTAAACAAACACTTTCTATGTTTCTCTTTTAGCGTCACTATCTTTATTTTCGTTATATCAGCAATGATCCGTTATAATAGAAACAGTTACCTCATTATTAAATTGAAAAAAACATGGCGAATAAATCAGACTTTACGGATGAAGAATATCAAGCTTTTGCTCAGCTAATGGATTCCTACAATCGAACCTTTGCAATTTCACTCACCACCCTCCTTTTATCTATCCTAGGTTTTATTGTTGCTGAAACTCAAATAGGTTACGCCATCACTGATACTATCCGTTGGATATTTGGCTTATTGGTTGTATTACCTTTAACGATTACGGTTATTGGCTCAAAACGAGATTTTAATAGTTTGGCATTTAGCATGCCAAAAACGATTCTCTATTCAGTACTCAATGCAGTGAGCCTGATTACTATTATTGTGCTGGTTTTTAATCTTAATTAACACCTCTGCTGATTATCATTCTCACCTCTCATTATTTTCTTCCGATCATGAACCGCCAACACATTGACGGTTCAAAAACAAATTTAAACATTAATTAATTGATAACAAACAAATAAATTATAACATGCATTTTAAATACCCCTTTACGGTTGACAGAATCCACCCCTCGACATAACATGTATTCAAAATACAACTTAAAGCGTTAAAGGAATTTAAAAATGGCTGTTCATGTTAAAAACAATATTACTTGGGTTGGTCAACGTGATTGGGAAGTGCGTGATTTTCATGGTACCGAATATAAAACAACCCGTGGCACAAGCTATAATAGTTATTTAATTCGTGAAGGCAAAAATGTACTCATCGATACAGTTGATCACAAATTTACATTAGCTTTCCTACAAAATTTAGAACAAGAAATTGATCTTAACGACATTGATTTTATCGTTATTAACCATGCTGAAGAAGATCATGCTGGTGCTCTAAGTGAATTAATGAGCCGCATTCCTAATACACCTATCTATTGTACTGAAAACGCAATTGACTCAATCGTTGGTCATCACCATCATCCTGAGTGGAACTTTAACACCGTCAAAACAGGTGATACGCTTGATATTGGTAATGGTAAAGCATTAGTGTTTGTTGAAACACCAATGTTGCATTGGCCTGATAGCATGATGACTTACATGACAGAAGATGCGGTTCTATTTAGTAATGATGCTTTTGGTCAACATTATTGTGATGAGCGTTTATTTAATGACGAAGTCGACCAAAACGAATTGCTTGATCAATGCCTACGTTATTACGCAAATATTTTGACACCATTTAGCCCACTGGTTACTAATAAGATTAAAGAAGTTCTCGGCTTTAACCTTCCAGTCGACATGGTTGCAACCTCACACGGTGTCATTTGGCGTGATAATCCAACTCAAATTATTGAGAAATACCTTGAGTGGGCCGATCAATATCAAGAAAACCGCATTACTATTTTCTATGATTCGATGTCAAATAATACCCGCATGATGGCAGATGCAATTGCACAAGGGATCACTGAAGAAGATAATCAAGTCATTGTACGTATTTTCAATGTTGCTCGTCATGATAAAAATGAAATTATTTCCAATATGTTCCGCTCTAAAGGGATACTTGTCGGCTCATCAACAATGAACAATGTCATGATGCCTAAAGTTGCAGGTTTACTGGAAGAAATCACCGGCTTACGCTTTAAAAATAAAAAAGCGGGTGCATTTGGTAGTTATGGTTGGAACGGTGGTGCTGTTGATCGTATTCATGCACGCTTAACTGATGCTGGCTTCTTTACTACCATTGGCCTTAAAACCAAGTGGCGTCCAGATGGTAAAGCACTACAAGAATGCCGTGATCATGGTAAAAAGATCGCTAAAGAATGGGCTCAAACTGAACGTTCTTATGATCATTACGCACCTTTCACTACCAAAGTAACACCAGCAGCAACACTACAAGTCGCGATTGATATTCCTGAAATAGTAGAACAAACAGGCGTTGTTGAAGTAGAACCCGCAACAGATACAAAAACCACATGTTGTACACAAGCAACCAGTGGTCAAAAAATGTTATGTACTGTTTGTCAATGGGTTTACGATCCTGCACTTGGTGAACCGAATCAAGATGTTGCCCCTGGTACTGCTTGGGAAGATGTGCCTGATAGTTTCCTTTGTCCAGAATGTGGTATTGGTAAAGAAGTATTTGAACCTATCAACTAAATGAAATGAGAGCTAACAATGTCAAATCCAATTATTGTCATTGGTAGTGGCTTCGCTGCTTACCAATGGGTGAAATCGTTTAGAAAACTGGATCAACATACTGCCATTACTTTAGTAACTGCGGATCAAGGTGCTGATTATTCTAAACCAGAACTAAGCCATGTATTTAGTCGTCATCAACAAGCGACAGATCTTATTAAACAAACCGCCGCTGAGTTTGCAGCAGAATATAATATTCAGTTAATAACAGAAACGGTTATTAAGGAAATTAATACTGCGCAACAATGGGTATATTTCAATCAACAACAATTGCAGTATTCTTCGTTAATTATTGCAACGGGTGCTATATCATTTATACCGAAGTTTGCAGGTAATGCGACCGATCAGATCATAACCTTAAATAGTCTGTCTGAATTACAGCAAAACCAATTACAAATAAATGCCGCAAAGCATATTACTATTTTAGGCGCGGGTTTAATTGGTACTGAAATAGCCATTGATTTAGCTACCGCTGGTAAACAAATTACATTGTGCGATAAAGCCGCTGCCATGATGCCCGCTTTACTGCCAGATTTTATTGCCGCAGAGCTACACCAAGTGTTAAGTCAAAAAGACATCGACCTTCAGTTAAATGCCACAATCAGTGAAATTAGCACTGATGGTGAACAGATGATAATTTCACAGCAGGGAAAAGAGGATATACATACAGATATCATCATTGCTGCTATGGGATTAGCACCAAGGCTTCAATTAGCACAACAAGCTGGAATTTGTACTAATCGAGGAATTATTGTCAATAATATGCTACAAACCTCAGCCACTAACGTCTACGCTATTGGCGATTGTGCTGAGATCAACGGTAAAATTAGTGCGTTTATTCAACCTATCATGTTATCAGCGATAGCACTGGCTAAAACATTGGCAGGAACACCAACACCGTTATCATTACCACCAATGTTAATTAAAGCTAAAACACCGTGGTTACCATTAAGTTTAGCTGGGATCACAACCGCATTGGATATCCATTGGCAGATTGAACGAGATCATGACGGTTATATTGCTAAAGCACATACAGCAGATCAAACGTTAATTGGATTTATCGCTTCTCATAATAAACAAAAACAAGTATTTGCATTGTTAAGACAGTTGCCTCCTGCATTATAAAAATATCGATATTATATATATCTTTAAGCCCACTTTTACGGTGGGCTTTGTCATTTATTGATACTCTCACAATAAATATTTAATGATCTATCACTCAATCATCCATTCTATTTTTTATAAAATATTAAAATAAATAGTTTATCAATTTAAATATCTTTTTATTTTAATATATTTATTCTATCTATACTTTCTCAAGATCAAACTTATCATTACAATGTAATGATTCAAGCATTTCGCTATGAGGTAGACCATGATACTCAACATGATAAGAGCGTTTATGCTCATCAAGATGATTTTCTAGATTTTTTAACATTAGAAGTGCTGTGTTTCGACTACAGAAAAATGCATCAACAAAAGTAAGAAGTTCGCCACATTTAAGTTTTATCAGACATAATGTAAGCGAAGGTAACTTATCAATCATTTTTTTTATTGAATCGTTATAATCATCACTAATCGCCGTGTTTACATCATAAATATGTATCTCTGGAAATAGTATCGTATCTTTTCCAATTTCTTGTTCAAATAAATTTTCTATAATAAAAGCCGCATCATTAACATATACAGTTCTTAAACATTCATCGAACTCAGATAAATAGTGCATTAATTTATTGGGTTCTTTAACAAATGAATGAATACAGTCTAAAGTATCATGGTGGGTATGATTAAAATTTTTCATCATGTTGTCCTAATATTATTGTTTTTATATTAAATACCTATATTTAATGAATTGATAGTCACTAAAATGAAAACTTCCTTTATGAAACCTGATTACCACCGAGCTTCAGCCAAGGTTAATAACTTCTCTGGCATCGGTGGTGATTTTGCACCACATTTAATCAGCGTATTGAATATATCTTCAACTCGAAAGCGATAATTAAATCGAAAACAGAATTCACCAAAATAACGAGGAATATGTTTTTCTCTAATCGCGTGATACGTCCCTTTTATTGAATTTTTAACGTTACCAATCATGGTATCGACCCAATGAAATGCAGCTTCATATTGATGAAGTTCTTTACCATTTTTTGATAAGGAACCATGAATAATATCTGCTGCTACCAGACCATTAAAACAGGGTAAACCATCTGATATAACTAATGTTTTTTCTTTTAAGTTCTTTTTAGCCCACTCTGTGATTTCTTGTTTTTTAAAACAAGAAACAACACTTAGCCGCATATAAATAGGATGACCTTCTTCATTCAAAGAGATCGCTGATACGAAGGGTGTTTTTCCTTCGGCACCACGCCCTCGCTTGCCTTTTTGTTTACCTCCAATATATGCGTCATCCAGTTGCACGATATTGCTTAACTTTCGATTATCATCATGTTCTTTCATCACTTGCATGAGCTTATGTTTTATTCGCCATGCTGCGTTGTAAGAAATCCCTAATTTACGTTTTAGTTCTAATGCTGAAATACTATTTTTATCTTGAGTGATGAGATAAATAGCTAAAAACCAGGTAGTTAACGGTAATTTTGAATGAGAAAATAGAGTACCAGCCGTCAAAGACGTCTGATGATGACACTTATTACATTGATATAATGGCCGTGATTTAAGTTCACAATAGCTTTTAGACCCACAGTAGGGACAAATGTAACCATTTTTCCATCGAAGATGAAATAAATGTTCCTTACATTGCATTTCTGTCCCGTACATTTGCATAAATTCGGGTATAGAGAAGCCTTTCTGAAATTGGATTGAATTCTTAGGCATAACGTTACTCCTATACTTCAATATCTTAAAGTATAGGAGATAATTTAACAGTAGCTGTTAAATAGTGGTAATCAGGTTATGAAAAAAGAAGACATACAACGATTTCAATCTATACCAAAAATCATTAAATACGAATAAAAAATAGCCAACATTATCTATTACGAACTTTCCTATTTTTCTTCACTCTACTGGACTTGAACCAGTGACATGTGAATTAACAGTCCGCTACTCTTCCCAATAAAAAGCACCAACTGAACTAAGAAGGAATTATTTAGGATTGGCCGATAGTAAGCAGTGAACAATTAACCTACAACTATCAAATTTTAAACGTAAAAAAGCCCGCGATTACTTGCAGGCTTCTCTATTTGGCTTAACTCTACTGAAGTTAAACCAGTGATATGTGAATTAACAGTCCGCTAATCTTCCCAATAAAAAGCACCAACTGAACTAAGAGGGAATTGTTTAGTGATGAGATCCAGTACCCTGCACTCTCGAAAGCTATTTTTACTGAATTTCAAACGTAAAAAAGCCCGCAATTGCTTGCGGGCTTTTCTATTTGGCTCCCTCTACTGAAGTTAAACCAATGATATGTGAATTAACAGTCCGCCAAGCTTCTAATAAAAAGAAACCAACTGAACTAAGAAGGAATTATATGGTGATAAGATCCAGTACCCTGCACTCTCGAAAGCTATTTTTACTGAATTTCAAACGTAAAAAAGCCCGCAATTGCTTGCGGGCTTTTCTATTTGGCTCCCTCTACTGGACTTGAACCCGTGATACACGGATTAAGAGTCCGCTAATCTTCCCAATAAAAAGCACCAACTGAACTAAGAGGGAATTGTTTAGTGATAAGATCCTGTACCCTGCACTCTCGAAAGCTATTTTTACTGAATTTCAAACGTAAAAAAGCCCGCAATTGCTTGCGGGCTTTTCTATTTGGCTCCCTCTACTGGACTTGAACCAGTGACATACGGATTAACAGTCCGGCGTTCTACCAACTGAACTAAGAGGGAATTGTTTGGAGCAGGTAGCGGGAATCGAACCCGCATCTCAAGCTTGGAAGGCTGGAGTAATAGCCATTATACGATACCTGCGATGTATCTTTACAAATTATGGTGGTGGGAGAAGGATTTGAACCTTCGAAGGCGATGCCGGCAGATTTACAATCTGCTCCCTTTGGCCACTCGGGAATCCCACCGAAATTTAATGGTGCCGACTACCGGAGTCGAACTGGTGACCTACTGATTACAAGTCAGTTGCTCTACCTACTGAGCTAAGTCGGCACATAATTTCGTTACATAGCATGTTAATAAATTAACACTATGTCTTTATATTGGCGGAGCGGACGGGATTCGAACCCGCGACCCCCGGCGTGACAGGCCGGTATTCTAACCAACTGAACTACCGCTCCAATTCTTTAATGAAATCCGATAAATCGTATTTCTAGAATTTGGCGGAGAGATAGGGATTTGAACCCTAGATACGCTATAAACGTATGCTGGTTTTCAAGACCAGTGCTTTCAACCGCTCAGCCATCTCTCCAATGGCGCTTATAATATAGTGCTAACCTTTTTATGTAAAGTAATAATATTAAAAAGATTTTTAACTGATCATCAATTAATCGATGATTTGTAATATCATTCGATTTGTTGGTTTATACAGCATAAAACCATCGAATAAATAACATTATCATTACGACTACAGCTGAATTAACAAGCCGCTAATCTCCCCAATAAAGAGCACCAACTGAACTAAGATGAAATTATATTGTGGTGGGAGGAAGATTCGCACCTTTACCATTCAACTGTTGCCAAATTTTAGACGTAAAAAAGCCCGCAATTGCTTGCAGGCTTCTCTATTTGGCTCCCTCTACTGGACTTGAACCAGTGACATGTGTATTAACAGGCCGCTAATCTCCCCAATAAAGAGCACCAACTGAACTAAGAAGGAATTATATAGTGGTGGGAGGAAGATTCGCACCTTTACCATTCAACTGTTGCCAAGTTTTAGACGTAAAAAAGCCCGCAATTGCTTGCAGGCTTCTTTATTTGTCTTCACTCTACTGGACTTGAACCAGTGACATACGGATTAACAGTCCGCTAATCTCCCCAATAAAGAGCACCAACTGAACTAAGATGAAATTATATGGTGGTGGGAGGAAGATTCGCACCTTTACCATTCAACTGTTACCAAATTTTAGACGTAAAAAAGCCCGCAATTGCTTGCAGGCTTCTCTATTTAGCTCCCTCTACTGGACTTGAACCAGTGACATGTGTATTAACAGGCCGCTAATCTTCCCAATAAAGAGCACCAACTGAACTAAGAAGGAATTATATAGTGGTGGGAGGAAGATTCGCACCTTTACCATTCAACTGTTGCCAAGTTTTAGACGTAAAAAAGCCCGCAATTGCTTGCAGGCTTCTCTATTTGGCTCCCTCTACTGGACTTGAACCAGTGACATACGGATTAACAGTCCGCCGTTCTACCAACTGAACTAAGAAGGAATTATATGGTGGTGGGAGAAGGATTCGAACCTTCGAAGGCGATGCCGGCAGATTTACAATCTGCTCCCTTTGGCCACTCGGGAATCCCACCGAAATTTAATGGTGCCGACTACCGGAGTCGAACTGGTGACCTACTGATTACAAGTCAGTTGCTCTACCTACTGAGCTAAGTCGGCACACTAATTTCTTTTTTATCGCCAAGTCGAAACTCAACAATTAAATTTGGCGGAGAGATAGGGATTTGAACCCTAGATACGCTATAAACGTATGCTGGTTTTCAAGACCAGTGCTTTCAACCGCTCAGCCATCTCTCCATGCCGCGTATATTATAGCGCAGCCCCTCTGCTGTAAAGCAATAATATTAAAAAGATTTTTAAGTGATCAGCAATTAATCGATCCTTGGGAATATCATTCAATTTGTTGATTTATACAACAATTAATAGCCTAATAATATAGCCATTAAAATAAAAAATAAGCATCATTACTCATTCAGTTCAAGTCCAGGCCCCACTCCACTGGACTTGAACTAGCGGCAGATGAATTAACAGTCCGCCAATATTCCCAATAAAAAGCACCAACTGAACTAAGAGGGAATTATATGATGGTGGGATCTAATACCCCGCAACTTCGAAACCTATTTTACTAAATTTTAAACGTAAAAAAGCCCGCAATTACTTGCGAGCTTTTTTATCTACCATCCTCTTCGACCGATCTTAAACCAGTAACATTAAGAGGAAATTATATGGTGGTGGGAGAAGGATTCGAACCTTCGAAGGCGATGCCGGCAGATTTACAATCTGCTCCCTTTGGCCACTCGGGAATCCCACCGAAATTTAATGGTGCCGACTACCGGAGTCGAACTGGTGACCTACTGATTACAAGTCAGTTGCTCTACCTACTGAGCTAAGTCGGCACACTAATTTCTTTTTTATCGCCAAGTCGAAACTCAACAATTAAATTTGGCGGAGAGATAGGGATTTGAACCCTAGATACGCTATAAACGTATGCTGGTTTTCAAGACCAGTGCTTTCAACCGCTCAGCCATCTCTCCATACCGCGTATACTATAGCGCAGCCCTTCCGCTGTAAAGCAATAATCTTAAAAAGGTTTTTAAGTGATCAGCAATTAATCGATCATTGGGAATATCATTCAATTTGTTGATTTATACAACAATTAATAGCCTAATAATATAGCCATTAAAATAAAAAATAAGCATCATTACTCATTCAGTTCAAGTCCAGGCTTCACTCTACTGGACCTGAACTAGCGGCATACTGATTAGTAGTCCGCCAATCTTCCCAATAAAGAGCACCAACTGAACTAAGAGGAAATTATATGATGGTGGGATCTAATAACCCCGCAACTTCGAAGCCTATTTTTACTAAATTTTAAACGTAAAAAAGCCCGCAATTACTTGCGAGCTTTTTTATCTACCATCCTCTTCTACCGATCTTAAACCAGTAACACTAAGAGGAAATTATATGGTGGTGGGAGAAGGATTCGAACCTTCGAAGGCGATGCCGGCAGATTTACAATCTGCTCCCTTTGGCCACTCGGGAATCCCACCGAAATTTAATGGTGCCGACTACCGGAGTCGAACTGGTGACCTACTGATTACAAGTCAGTTGCTCTACCTACTGAGCTAAGTCGGCACACTAATTTCTTTTTTATCGCCAAGTCGAAACTCAACAATTAAATTTGGCGGAGAGATAGGGATTTGAACCCTAGATACGCTATAAACGTATGCTGGTTTTCAAGACCAGTGCTTTCAACCGCTCAGCCATCTCTCCATGCCGCGTATAATATAGTGCTAACCTTTTTATGTAAAGTAATAATATTAAAAAGATTTTTAACTGATCATCAATTAATCGATGATTTGTAATATCATTCGATTTGTTGGTTTATACAGCATAAAACAATCGAATAAATAACATTATCATTACGACTACAGCTGAATTAACAGGCCGCTAATCTCCCCAATAAAGAGCACCAACTGAACTAAGAAGGAATTATATGGTGGTGGGAGAAGGATTCGCACCTTTACCATTCAACTGTTTGCCAAGTTTCAGGCGTAAAAAAGCCCGCAATTTCTTTCGGGCTTCTCTATTTGGCTCCCTCTACTGGACTTGAACCAGTGACATGTGTATTAACAGGCCGCTAATCTCCCCAATAAAGAGCACCAACTGAACTAAGAAGGAATTATATGGTGGCGGGAGGAAGATTCGCACCTTTACCATTCAACTGTTGCCAAGTTTTAGACGTAAAAAAGCCCGCAATTGCTTGCAGGCTTCTCTATTTGGCTCCCTCTACTGGACTTGAACCAGTGACATACGGATTAACAGTCCGCCGTTCTACCAACTGAACTAAGAAGGAATTATATGGTGGTGGGAGAAGGATTCGAACCTTCGAAGGCGATGCCGGCAGATTTACAATCTGCTCCCTTTGGCCACTCGGGAATCCCACCGAAATTTAATGGTGCCGACTACCGGAGTCGAACTGGTGACCTACTGATTACAAGTCAGTTGCTCTACCTACTGAGCTAAGTCGGCACACTAATTTCTGTTTTATTGCCAAGTCGAAACTCAACAATTAAATTTGGCGGAGAGATAGGGATTTGAACCCTAGATACGCTATAAACGTATGCTGGTTTTCAAGACCAGTGCTTTCAACCGCTCAGCCATCTCTCCAATGCAGCGAATAATATAGTTGACTAAGCTCACTGTAAAGTGAAAATAGTAAAAAAAATATCGACTGCATTTTTATCCATCAATCATTACTAAAAACAATCAAAATAAGACCAATAAGCCATCAATGCTAGAACGTCATCTATCTATACATTGATACTAATCTGGACTTTATAACATAGTAGTTAATTTTTACATCCTTGTTACCAATGAATAGTACAGGTAGACTTTGTTATATCATTACTCACATTGGATTTATGAATGATTACTGTAAAAAACATCTTTATCTTGTTTTTATTCTCTATCGCGATAAATGGTTGTAGCTCATCTCAAGGCACTATTATTCAAGCCCATGGTAATATTGAGGCGACACACAGTATTAAACGCTAATCAAATAAAGACTTAATTGTTAACGTATCATATGCCTAAAAGTGAATATCCCCGATAAGATGAAAGATCATCATCACCAATACAGTTAATTCTTTAACCTCCCGCCATTTGAAACATTGATCTTGCTCCAAATTTCACCCCAAATGCAATCGTTTGCTTTGCCGAACATCACACTTCAATCAGAAATATGAATTTAGAGCCATTAATTGCTACACCAAAGTTATTCCATAAAGGTATTTTACTCAAAGCATTTAATCTGTGAGTAAATAAAATGAAAAAGAAAATATTAGTAATTGCTATTTCATCACTCTTTATGAGTAGCTTCGCACAATCAGCCACTATTTATAAAAAAGCTAATGGCGATAGATTAGATATTTATGGTGGTGCTGAAATTGGTGGAACCATTGTTACGAAAAGAGACAAATCCCCTTTTGGCGATAAATCTAAATCTTATGTTGATGACTCTTTTGGAACTATTGGTATTAAAGGACAAACTAATAAATTTTATGCCAAATTAGAAATTGATGCCGAACGCACAGATTGGACTTATGAAAACAACTTTAGATTAGTTATTGATAAAGCTTATGTTGGTTATTTTTTAACTGATAAACAAACAGTAGAATTTGGTCGAACAGATACTGCTTATGATCACTATGACGCTTTTGGTGATTTCTCAAATCAACTTGCCGATGAAGTATCAGAAGCTGGCGATCAAGATAACACTATTAAATACCGTGGCGAATTTGGAGATTTAAAAGTCGGTATCTCATATTCAGCCAAAGGTTGGGATTTCGAACAAGATGCTCAATCCATCTATGATGAAAATGGCGTATTCCTCAAGAAAAGAGGATCATACGTAACTGATTCCCGAGAAGGTGAAGTTATTAATGGCTATGCCGGCTACTTTACTAACAACCTAACCGTCATTGCTGCAGCTGAAACAGTACATAATCGTGGCGAGTTATATTCATTACACGGTAAATATAAAATTAATAAATTTGCTATTGGTGGATTCACTTCTTATTCAGACCGTGATGGTGTAAACAAAAATAGCATGACATATGTATTATCGGGTTCTTACGACATTACGAGCCAATTAACAGGTTATGTTGTGGGTAATGTTTACGATGATGATAATAATGATAAAGACGACCAACATGTAGTTATCGGTACGCAATATATGTATGCCAAAAATGTAAAACTCGTTGCAGAAGCTGCCATG
Source organism: Photobacterium carnosum (assembly GCF_021236965.1). Classification (NCBI taxonomy): domain Bacteria; kingdom Pseudomonadati; phylum Pseudomonadota; class Gammaproteobacteria; order Vibrionales; family Vibrionaceae; genus Photobacterium; species Photobacterium carnosum. The sequence goes on from NZ_WMDN01000001.1 coordinate 283,838, forward strand.
GGTGGAAATACAGGTACATTAGGTTATCTAAAAGCATACTATTGGTTTTAAGCCTTAAAAAATTGAATAATAAAATATCTTGTTATACACATGGAACGTAATTCATGAAAAAAAATATTTTAGCGATAATTATTGGCGCCACTATTTCATCATTTAGTTTTCAACTATATGCCGCTGATGATCAAGACAAAAATGAAATAGAAACATTAACCATTCAAGGTATTCAAGGAGAAGGCGAATACACTCCTATTGCCCTAGATAAACATATATCGACTCAACAATATCAAGTAAACGGTATTATTACAGCTATTCAGCAACATAATTTAGGTAAAGATCTAAAACAAGGCTTTTTCATGCAAGCCGCGACAGATAATAACCCTAAGACATCTGATGGTATTTTTGTTCAAACAAGCAAAATAACAGGCTTGAAAACAGGACAAGAAGTTAATGTCATTGCAAATATTAGCGAAGATTTTAAGTGGACTAAATTAATTAATGTCGAAAGTATTAAAATATTAACTAATGATAACCCATTACCGCCGATTACTGTTTTAACCTTTGATAATGCCAATAAATTTGATTTAGAACGTTACGAAGGAATGCTCATACGTATTAATGAGAATTCAGATCTAAACGTCACAAAAAATTATGGTTTTGATTTTAATTCGTACCGTAGCAATATGTTACTTTCATATGGAACTGTCAACGTACACCCTAATCAAACCCATGCGCCAACAACCTCTCATGCAAAACAACCCAATGATTTATTAGTTATTGAATCTTTTACCAAAGCACCAAACGGTGATATTCCTTGGTATCCAACCTTTGGTGCAGATAACGGCACCGGAACAACTGATAATTATATTCGTATTGGTGATGTTGTTGATGGCTTAGAAGGTGTAATAGGTTATTCGTATGGCGATTATCGTTTCTATGTCACCAATGAGGCCGATACAAAGACATTTATTCATACAAACGATAGAACTGATGCGCCAGTATTAAAACAAGGCGGAGATTTACGAATCGCTAGTTTTAATGTTCTTAATTACTTCAATTCCCCATTTACGCATGAGACTCAAAATCCATTAAAACAAAACCGTGGCGCAATGACACAAGAGGAATTTGACCTACAAAGCACTAAAATTGCTAAAGCCATTGTGCGAATGCAGGCTGATATTGTCGGTCTAATGGAAATTGAAAATAATGGTTTTAAATCAGATTCAGCCGTTAACGATCTAGTTACTAAGATTAATGATCGAATAAAAGATCCAGCAGAACATTACGCTTATGTAAAACCCAATAATGGTGAAAAATTTGTTGGTGGTGATGCGATTTCAAGCCAAGTGATTTACAAACCAAATAAAGTCACATTAGAGCAGTATCGTATAATAAAAATGCCAGAGCAACATGCACCTGCCGTTAAGTATACCGATGAAAAATATAAGAAAAGAAACGAAAATGGTATTAATCATCAACGAGATACCATTGCTCCAACCTTTAAAATCAATGGCACAGATAAAACCTTAACCATCTCTGTTAACCATTTTAAATCAAAAGGCTCTACTTGCTGGGAAGATGTAAATACAGGTAAACAGCTTGATGCAGATAAGCAAGGTTCATGTGAGAATTTACGGGTAGCTGCTGCTGAACATTTAGGTGCGGAATTAGATAAAATTTCTGGTTCAAAAATTATTATAGGTGATTTAAATTCATACGCAAATGAAGATCCTGTCATAGTATTAACTAATCGAGATAATGTACCTAAAGATCATATTATTAAAGCCGCAGCATATACTTATATTGGTGGAGATGAAAAGACAGGTACACAATTATATGGAGCAAAAGGTAAAGTCATCAATAAAAATTATGGCTATACCAATATCATCCGTCAATTACATCCAGATTCATACAGCTTTTCATATCAAAATAATATTGGTACGTTAGATTATATTCTATTATCACCAGATCTAAAAAGTAAGGTTGTCGATGCTACAGATTGGAATATTAATGCTGGCGAAACTACGTTATTAGAATATGCAGATAAAAACAATTGTAATAAAAATACATGTTCTCCTCGTTATAAGGATATCTACCGCGCATCGGATCACGATCCTGCAGTCATAGATTTAAAAATTAAAGAACAGGTCAAAGATACGGAAAAAGATAAACATTCCGGTGGTTCAACAGGTGTAATGGGATTAATTTCCTTGTTTGGAATACTTTTATTAAGAAAAAAGAATAATAAATAACCAATATAAGAAAGAGGCTTAACAAGCCTCTTTACTTTGGAAAGTAACATTATTGATAATTCTAATAATTTACAGTTTATTCATGTTTGCAATGTGATGATTATCATAAAATCGAATCTCATATAGTGATGTAATCATACCTCATCTCTTTTAGGATACTGATTACATGCTTAGTTCTGCAAAATCACTTTCAATATCATTAAATAAAGCATGGATAAAACCATTTCTTTATCAATCTGATGTTGAAAAAAGAATTCGATCTTGGTTTCACAAATATAATACAGCTTGTATTCTTGATATTGTTCTAAAGGAAAAATCAGTTTCCAGCCCAAAAGTTAGAGTTACTGTTGAATATAATAAAATATTAAAAAATAGTCATATTGATACTGAAAAATTAGCCAGCGTCATTGAAGATCAATTATTTGATTTTTTTGAATATAGAAATGTAATATCGATTGATGAAATAATAAAAAAAATATCAATTGAAGATTCACCTCAAGATTATTGTCATTCATTAATAATGAAATCATTAAAAAAAGAAATAATTATTGATGACCAATTTAATTTATTAGATCTTAATCAACAATATTCATCAGAATATGATTTACATCACTTAACTGATTTAAAAGTTGAACGGTTATTATTTATATCACATATTATAAAATACAACATCAATGTGCATAATGCGTTAGCTGTTTAATACACTCAACCACCATCAAAAACAAACTAACCTTCAACATTTTTCCGTCTCGATGGTAGATATATAAAAACCTCGTTATCATCAACGAGGTTATTCTACAACATACTGATAATCGCTCCCCTATCTCGCTGGTATGACGAAAAAATACGATTTAGGTAGTAGAGGATTTGAACCTGTTTTATTGTACCAATTAAATATATTGCTACTTTTACTTAGACGAAAAAACGCTAAATTCTTAACGGCTTTCTTAAATTTGGCGGAGCTGATTTAGGCATTAGAGGATTTGAACCCGTTTTTATTGCACCAATTAAATATATTACTACTTTTACTTAGACGAAAAAAGCTAAATTCTTAACGGCTTTCTTAAATTTGGCGGAGCTGATTTAGGCATTAGAGGATTTGAACCCGCTTTTATTACACCAATTAAATATATTGCTACTTTTACTTAGACGAAAAAAAGCCAACATTTAAATGTTGGCTTTTTAAGAATTTGGCGGAGAGATAGGGATTTGAACCCTAGATACGCTATAAACGTATGCTGGTTTTCAAGACCAGTGCTTTCAACCGCTCAGCCATCTCTCCATGCGGCGTATATTATAGCGGTCAGAGTTTTCTGTAAAGCACTTATTCCAAAAAGGAATTTAAGTGGGTGATTATTATCCTGATAATTAAATATTGACTATTTAATCACATAATTAATGTTATGAACGGCTCGCTATAATTCAATTTAACAGCCATTGTTACAGTATTGGCGAATAATAACGTTACTATTTCAAGGAAGATTTTATGAACATATTAATTATTGGAGGAACGGGAGGCATTGGATTAGCGATTATCCAACAGTTATTAATCATTAAACCCCATGCAAACATCCATACGACATTTTTTCGCCACCAGCCACAATATCAACATCCACAGCTACATTGGCATCATCTTGATATTAGCCTTGAAAACCAGATAGCAGCACTTGCAAAACAACTACCTCAACTTGATGTCGTGATCAATGCTGCCGGTATGCTTCACACTGCGGAACATCAGCCTGAAAAGTCTATTCAACAATTTGATGTGGCTTTTTTCCAAACTAACTTTCAAATCAATACCCTGCCAAGCTTATTAATTGCTAAACATTTTATGACTCCACTAAAAACATCACCACGCAGTTATTTTATAACTATTTCAGCGAAGGTCGGCAGCATTGAAGATAATAAATTAGGCGGCTGGATCAGTTATCGTAGCTCAAAAGCGGCACTTAATATGGCGATTAAAACTATTAGTATTGAATGGCAAACCAAACTCCCCCACTGTTGTGTGATTGCTTTTCATCCCGGTACAACCGCAAGCGCACTATCGGAACCCTTTCAACGTAATGTTGCGCCACATAAATTATTTACACCCACTTATACTGCGCAATGCTTATTACATTTATTGGCTATACTTACACCACAAGAAACGGGGCAATTTTTAAGTTATAACGGTAACATTCTTCCTTGGTGATATCTTTTAAGCATAAACAATACTAATAGAACACATGTTATATTATTATACATAATGTGAAATTCATCATAATATACAGGCTTCTCAATGTTGTTGTTTGCGTTTCTTAACTTCAATCAGCACCACCATTCACCTTGTTTCTCTCGGTAGGTACAATGAAAAAACGTTCTGTTGGCTTTGCTATGACCATTTTAATTATTGGTAATTTGGTTGCTGTATTTTCTGATGCACTAATAAAAACCATGGGTAAAGATGCCGCAGTATTCCAATTTGTATTTTTCCGTCAATTATCAGCAGTCATCATCTTGCTCCCTTTTTGCTTACGTGCGACCAAACAGAGCTTTTTAGTTGGCTTAAAATGGCATTGTGTACGCGCTCATGTGTGGTTATTAGGCGCTGTGTTTATGGTGATTTCATTGAGCAGCTTACCCTTAGCAACTGCTAATGCTATTTTCTATGCAGCACCCTTGATCATGCTTCCGTTAGCAATGCTTGTTTACGGCGAAAAACTCAGTCGCTATTCTATTGCTGCCGGTATTATTGGCTTTGCTGGTGTGTTAGTCATTGTGCGTCCGACAGACATTAGCTGGGCGGCATTTGGAGCATTAGTCGTCGCATTCACTATTGCAGTAAACAACCTTTTTATTCGTAAACTACCCACCCAACAGAGCGTTGCCCAAACATTATTACTCACAAACTTAATCGGTATGCCTGCATCACTCGCATTAGCATTGTGGGAAAATAAACCATGGGATTGGTCACCACTGATTACCGCTTCAGGCTCTAGTGCATTAATTTTGGTGTATGCCGCAACATGCGTGGTAGCCTATCGAGCAGCGGAAAGTAATAAAATCGCCAGTGCTGAATACAGTGGTTTAATTGGCGCAGTAATAGTAGGTTATTTATTGTTTAACGAAGTGCCAGATATAACAACTTTAGTGGGCACGATAATGATCATTGCACCATTATTATGGCTAGCCAAAGTCGAAAGAAAGCGGCATAAAAAAGATTCTATTCAAGCAATTGCTGTTAACGAATAATAAAATCTTTCATGACCGAACGTCCTACATACAAAGATTAAGACTCTGAATATACTATTTTTAGCCACAGCTTATAGGTGGCTTTAACGTTACTTGCGTAGGATATCTGTAATAAAAAAAGTGATTGTCCTATAAATAAAAAAGCGATAACCATTAGGCTATCGCTTTTTCATACCGCATGATTTTCTTATTACAACAATCTTAAACCAGTGCTTTATTAAATCCATCAAGGACGGCGACGGTGTTATGACCTAAATCATCTACCGCATAACCACCTTCAAAAACAAATAGTGTTGGAATATTTAATAAGCCAATCATCCAGCCAATATTTTGATAATCGTTACGCATCAATTTAAAGTAACTGATAGGATCATCGGCAAAGGTGTCCATGCCTAATGAAATCACTAATGCTTCAGGCTTATATTCTGCAATACGAGCCAATGCTTGCGCCAATACTGGCTCATACACTGACCAATCAGTCGTGTGCAGTGGTAATGGTAAGTTAAGATTAAAGCCTAATCCTTCACCTTCACCGTCTTCATCAGCAAAGCCTAAATAATGCGGATAATCATAATCAGGATCACCATGAATAGACGTAAACAATACGTCACTACGATTATAGAAAATACTTTGCGTACCATTACCGTGGTGGTAATCAATATCTAATACAGCAACTCGCTTAGCACCTTGACGAACAAAGCTTTCAGCTGCAATCGCCGCATTATTAGCATAACAATAACCGCCCATTAAATCAGGGGCAGCATGGTGACCCGGTGGGCGACATAATGCAAACGCGGCATGCTCGCCTTGTTTAATTAAATCAACCCCTGTTAAAGCACATTCTGTCGCCGCAACAATCGCTTTCCAAGAACCAGCAGTAATAGCCGCGGTCATATCAAAGCTGTAATACCCTAAGCGGCCTTCAATATCTTTAGGAATACGGTTACGCAAATGACGTGCTGGCGCAAAACAATATGGCGAGGCATCATGCACATCACCAAAGGTTTCTACCCACTGATCCCAGCAACTTGCAAGAAAATCAACATAATCATCGGTATGAACCCAACGCATCGGTGCATCACCATAGCTATTAGGCTCTACAATCGTAAAACCACCATGGTTATTTAACGCATTCAGCACCATATCTGCACGTTCTGGTTTTTCAAAACATGGGGTTGCTTCACCATTTAAAAATTCAAAACGAACATGGTGTAAACGTTGTTTTTCAGTGTAGATAACTTTCATTATTTCTTTAACTCCATCCAGTAACGCTGGTAGAGTGCCGTTGCGTCACCAACATCCGCTAAAAATTGACCTTTTTGCTTAATCGCTTTCGGTGGGAAGATAATCTCACTCTGACGAATATTGTCAGGAAGATTATTTAATGCTTCTAAATTAGGCGCAGCATAGCCAATTTCTGTGATAATTTTAGCTTGGTTCTCAGGCTTTAATAAGAAATTAATGAATTGGTAAGCGGCATCTTTATGCTCACTCGCCGCAGGGATCACCATGTTATCCATCCAGAAAATAGTACCTTCTTGAGGATAAGCAAATTTAAGTGCTGGATTTTCATTTTCAGCACGTACCGCAGTGCCGTTCCATTGCATTCCTACTGATACTTCACCAGCAATATAAGGAATGTGTGGCGCATCTGAATTAAACACTGCGACATTTGGAATTAAGGTTTTCAACGTTTCGTAAGCTTGTTTAATTTCAGCTTCATCACGGCTATTAACACTATGACCGTTCATAATCAATGCCATGCCAAACACATCGCGTGGATCGTCAGTTAATAACACATTACCTTTAAACTCAGGTTTCCACAGATCTTTCCAGTGAGTGATTTGTTTACTATCAATATGATCACTGTCATAACCTAAAGCGGTACTGCCCCAAAGATAAGGAATAGAATACTGATTATTAGGATCAAATGGTTGATTTAAAATCGTGCTGTCTAGTTTAGAAAATGCGGTGATCTTACTATGGTCAAGTTTCGCTAATAAGCCTTCATCGGCCATTTTAGACACATAATAAGTAGATGGAAAAACCAAATCATACCCTTTACCATTGATCATTTTGATCTTGGTATACATCGTTTCATTACTTTCAAACGTTGAATAGTTAACCTTAATATCGGTTTCTTTCGTAAATTGCGTCAATAGTTCTGTTGGTAAATATTCAGACCAATTGTAAATATTCAATGTTGTATCAGCGAGAGCAGGTTGAGCGACGAAAGAGCTAAGTAGAAGCGATGCAAGTAGATTCTTTTTAAACATTTCACCTATTACCAATATGCAAATAAAGCTCGATATAAGCTTTTACAATTGACAATAACATAAATATATTTAAGCCGTTATTTAGAAATTGTATGCAAATGCTACACAGATATAATTTCAATAATATAAAAAAAAGACGCTACTGATTAAACAGTTAGCGTCTTATTAACTCAATTGCAGTTACTCTTTTAAATCAAGAATAACTCACTCAACGGTTAGTTATTCTTATCTGCCTGCATTTGTTCTGCTTCTTCGATAAAGTTTTTCGGTGGCGGCGTCCAACCACGTTCCGATTTAGTGTGTTTATCGGTACGCTCTTGTTTCATGGCCTCACCTAATGTTTGTTCTAACTGCATAAACAATTCAACATAAGACGCATTAAAATGATCTTCTTCGGTGCTATCACTCCATGTTTGATACAACAATTCTTTACTCTTCGCTTCCGTTTCAACAAACATTTCTTTTTGCTGTTCGGCTCTAAATGGATGTACGCCTAGTTCTTTCAAAGCTTGTGCACCCATCGCTAACGCTGAACGGTAGGTTTCACTGATCACATAATCAGCACCTGCGCAGCGTAATGAATAATGATGCCCCCTATCATAAGCGCGCGCTAACACACGAACATGCGGATAAGTTTGTTTAATATAATGCACTAACTCGGTAGCACGTTCTTGATCGTCAATTGCCACTACAAATACTTTGGCATCTTCAATACCTGCGGTATGCAACAAATCATGGCGAGTCGCATCACCAAAGAAGCTTTTTATATCAATTTGACGCATATTATCAATTTGAGTCACAGAGTGATCGAGTACCACAGTTTGCATGCCATTTGAGGTTAATAAGCGATTCACAATCTGACCAAAACGACCGATACCAGCAATGATCACTTTACCTTGTTCATCTATTTCATCTGCTTCACGTTCATTTTTTGACGCACTAAATCGAGGTAAAATCACTTTATCAAATAATATAAATAACCCTGGGGTTAAGAACATCGACAATGCCACAACCAATGATAACGTTTGACCTAATTCAGCAGGCAATACATTATTTTGAACGGTGTAGTTCAATAATACAAACCCAAATTCACCCGCTTGTGCCAAGCTAAGCGCAAATAACCATCGGTCACTACCTTTAATTTTAAAAATAAAGGATAAAATCAATAATACCAATGCCTTAATTAGCATTACACCAAGAGTTAATCCAATAATGGTGCCAAACTGATCAAACAAAATACCAAAGTTAATGCCGGCACCAACAGTAATAAAGAACAGCCCTAACAATAAACCTTTAAACGGTTCAATATTTGATTCTAACTCGTGGCGGAATTCACTGTTTGCCAATACCACCCCCGCAAGGAACGTTCCCAACGCTGGCGATAAACCAATTAAACTCATTAACGCGGCAATACCAATCACCAACATTAATGCGGTGGCAGTGAAAATTTCACGTAAACCTGATGCCGCCACAAAACGGAATAATGGTCGGCTAAGATAATGTCCACCCACCACAACACCTGCAATAGCAAGGATCACCACAATTGCGTAACCCCAACCAGGCAAACCTGCCACTAAACTAAGATCTTCATGATGTTCAGCCGCAGCCGTTACAGTTGATTGCGCTTTTTCCACCAATTCAGGTAAGGCAAGTAACGGAATCAATGCCAGCATTGGAATAACGGCAATATCTTGAAACAGTAATACTGAAAATGCACTTTTTCCGCCTTCAGTTTTACTTAACCCTTTTTCATTAAAGGTTTGCAGCACAATCGCGGTTGATGACAATGAAAAAATCAAACCAATTGCTAAAGCATAAGTCCAACTGATACCTAACGCACTGGCAATCCCCATTACCACCGCTGCAGTCACCACAACTTGTAAGCCACCTAACCCTAATAAACGATGGCGCATGCCCCACAACATTTTTGGTTCAAGTTCTAAGCCAACAATAAATAACATCATTACCACTCCGAACTCAGCAAAATGCTGAATCGTAGTGGTTTCGCTGCCAACTAGACCAATAACAGGACCAATAACAACACCAGCAATTAAATAGCCCAATACAGAGCCGAGCCCAAAGCGTTTAGCAATCGGCACCGCAATCACCGCAGCAACTAAATAAATAAATGCCTGTAAAAATATTCCGGTCATGGCTACTCCGCGATCACAAGATCAATACTATGATTTAATTTTGATAATTTACTCGCGACATCATAATCGAGTTTATCTTCTTTAATAGCCATTAACACTCGACGCCAATTAGTTAAGTGTTTGGAAATGCGTTGTTCTTCCGTGGCAGTGCCAGCACCAAATAAAGCAAACGGCGCTAAAAACTCCATTCCCGTTAATTCTGCCATTTGCTCTAACGGCTGTAATAACTGGCGAATCGTAAAGTGGTTAAAACCTTCTTTACGATAACTTGATTCAGAGCCACCTGCGGTAAGCGCACAGAGGAATTTTTTTCCGACTAACGCCTTACCTTCGCTACCATAAGCAAAGCCATATTCCAGTACTAAATCTTGCCATTCTTTTAATAACGACGGGGTGGAATACCAATATAATGGGAACATAAATACAATCACATCATGATCGCGTAACCGTTGCTGTTCTTTGTCGATATCAATACGAAAATTGGGGTACTCAGCATATAAATCCACGGTGGTAACGTGATCAAAACCTTTAGATGCATTAAATAACGGTACATTGATTTCAGAACGGTTTTGCGACGGATGAGCAAATAAAATCAACACTTTTTTTTGAAAAGCAGACATTGTTTTCCTTATTATTGTTGTCTTGTCTTTGATAGATACTACGCTAATAAAACAATATATTATAAATAATTATTATGATTGCATATCAACAATGCTATTTAGGTATATTACCGAATAAATCCTGCATTTTCATGAATTTTACTTGGCGGCAAACCAAAATAACGCTTAAATTCACGGCTAAACTGCGCGGGACTCTCATACCCCACCAGCCCCGCTGCAATATTAGCAGCCATACCTTGTTGTAAGATTAACGTCTTGGCATTATTTAATCGTATTTTCTTAATATATTGCAGCGGTGGATCAGTCACGACTTGTTTAAACACTTTATGAAAAACAGACACACTCATACCCGCCATTGCCGCTAACTCATGCACTTGTAATTTAGTATCATAATGCAATTGTACATAATCAATTACCGATGAAATTTTGGCTAACGCACTATCTTGTTCACAATATTGCGCTAATAAATATCCTTGATCGCCTTGCAGTAAATAATAAAATAACTGTCGAATCAGTGATGGGCCCACAACCATCGCATCAAGAGGATCGTGCAACACTTCAAATAATTGCTCGACACTGCGATACATGCGTTCAGTCATCTTTGCGGTCGCCACACCACAACTGCCCTCATAATTAAATTGATGTTGTTGGTCAGATTCAATCATGGTGACTAACTGGCGAATAACGGTTAAATCAAAATCAATATTAATTCCAATCAATGGCTGTTGTTGTGAGGCAAAGGTTTCACAAACAATAGGATAAGGTGTGGTAACTAATAAACATCGCTGTGGATCGTAATTAAATTGATGCTGATTTAAATGCCCTGTTTTGTGGCCTTGAATAATAATAACAATACCTTGCTCATACATTTGCGGACTATGCTTATGATAACTATCAATCCTAAATAACCGTACCCCAGCAAGATTAGTATCCACACGAGCAGATTGGTGCGCTAACCCATAATACTCACATAACGAATAAGCTAAGGTTATTATAGATGAGGGTATAGCGGCGGGTTGAGGTTCAGCTATCTTTGTAATACTTTCACTTTTCATGACTATCTACTCACAAATTTATTTTCATCACCTTAGCAGATATTCACTATTAATAGCAGTAACAAAAGAGGAATAGGCAAGCATTAAAGAGAATTATGTATTAAGTAAAACCGTATTATCCCCTAGACTGGAGACATCTAAGGTACTCAGTATCTGATAACTAAAATCATTATAATAATCAGCTCAGTTTGCTGTTCTAAGGAAAATAAAATGGACAAATTTACGTATCAAAGCCCTACAAAAATTCATTTTGGTGAAGGTCAAATTGCTGAAATTGCCAATGATATTCCGAAAGATAAAAAGATCTTAGTCATCTACGGTGGCGGCTCAATTAAAAGTAACGGTGTTTATGAGCAAGTTTCTGCAGCACTAACTGGTTTTAATTGGAGCGAGTTTTCAGGCATCGAGCCAAACCCACAATATGGCACTCTAATGCAAGCTGTTGCTAAAGTGAAAGCAGAAGGCTATGACTTCCTATTAGCTGTGGGTGGTGGTTCAGTGGTTGATGGCACCAAATTCATTGCAGCTGCTGCATGTTATGAAGGCGCTGATCCATGGGAAATTTTGCATGACCAAGCACCAGTAACAGCCGCGCTACCTATCGGTTGTGTATTAACACTACCAGCAACAGGCTCTGAAACTAACGGTGGTGCCGTGGTTTCTCGTGGTAACGATAAGCTATTCTTTGGCTCTGCATTAGTGAAGCCTACGTTTGCTATCTTAGATCCACAAACCACATTAAGCCTATCTCCTCGTCAAGTGTCTAACGGTGTTGTGGATGCTTTTGTTCACACCATGGAGCAATACTTAACTTTCCCTGTGAATGCTAAAGTTCAAGATCGTTTTGCTGAAGGCCTATTGTTAACGCTTATCGAAGAAGGTCCAAAAGCACTAGCAACTCCAGATGATATCGCGGTTCGTGCCAATATCATGTGGTCTGCAACTCAAGCATTGAATGGCTTAATTGGTATGGGTGTTCCACAAGATTGGGCTACACATATGATTGGCCATGAACTTACTGGTAACTACAGTATCGATCATGCGCGTACATTAAGTATCGTGCTACCTGCGGTAATGCAAGTTTGTCGTAAAGAGAAACAAGCAAAATTAGTTCAATATGCAGAGCGCATATTTGGTATTACTACCGGCACAACTGACGAGCGTATTGATGCTGCAATCGCACGCACTATTGCTTTCTTTAAAGAAATGGACGTTCCAACTTCACTGACTGATGTTGAACTAGGCACTGCTGATATTGATGTATTAGTTGCTAGCCTTGAGAAACACGGGAGAACAGCACTCGGTGAACACGGCAAACTGACTATTGCAGACAGCCGCAAAATTTTAGAGACTGCGTTATAATCATCACTGAATGATATAACCATAAATTTAAAGGCTAGGTATTTTATATCTAGCCTTTTTTGTGCGTGGTTTTCAGAGTTTATAATAAACATCTTAGACCATCTTGGACAGCCACAAGAAAGAGAGCATTTTGGACAGCCAAATGTTTTAACACTTAAATAGAGTCCTCAAAAAGTAAACCATTCCACCAGCAATAATCTCTCAAATCTAAAATTTACAGCTCATTATTTATAATTCATCACTAAACCTGTTCTATTACCATATTTCAGGATCGACAAAACCCACAATCCTGACGGTTATTGCAGTATTTTCTTTCGATTATAAAAAATATTTAACTAGGATGTAACTGATGACTCGCTGATTTCCCTTTGCACCAATGCCCACCTACATGTTGTTTAAATGCACACATTCGGGACCATTTACCGCTTACATTGGCGTAATGTTCCATAAATTGTTCACTGTGCTCAAGCCAAGCATCCGGTGTTATTCCCATTTTCTGTAAAATCTTTGGCTGATTAGGTGCAATAAAACCTTTTTTATCATTTCGAATACACCGACCAGTCCAGTCAATCAGTTCAAGATAATCGACAAAAGCAAAGTTTATCCCTGCTGTTTTAGCTTGATGTTCTGCGCCAACAAAGGATAGTAATTGGAAGTGACTTTTATTTGATGAAGATGGTTTAGTGGATGTTTTCTTCTGATGGTATTCACGAATACGTTGCTGAATAGAGGTAAAATCTGATTGCTCTAGTGAAGGTGTAATGCCAGCCCTAATAGGATTTAAATCAACGTACATCATGCATGATAATAACGCCTGTTCATCCAGTAGTGCCTGAGACTTAAAACGCCCTTCCCAAAACGCGCCTTTACATTGATCTTCTTTATTGGCTTTTCGTGCGATTTCTTCATTAAGACAGCGCATAAACCAGCTAATACTGCCTAATCGTTGCTGCCATTCAGCCACTAAGTCTGATAATGCTTGTTGTTTATCAGAGCCGATTTGCCCCTCTTTTAAAAAATCGATTGCAATAGGATGACCATTAAATAACTGTAACCAGCGTGATATTACCGCTTCTGGGGTTAGCTTTTGTTGCTGTTCAGTGTCTATTTTTAGCACTAAATGATAATGGTTACTCATCACTGCATAAGCGCAAACATCAATACAAAATACAGCTGCTAATTGTTTGATTTTATTTACTATCCAACCTCTACGATGGTGATAGCTTTTACCGTTATACGGATCATCACCACATAAGTACGCACGACGTACACAGCGATTAATTACATGATAAAAAGGCGTTATTTGAGGCTCGATCAATTTCCGTCTTGAGATTGTCATTCGATTCACCATAAGCAACTTGAAACTTAAGTGTAGTTACTCATAGTTGATGTGCAAAGTTATGGCTGTCCTTTGCTCCCATGGATAGGTGTCGACTACGCGACACATATCCTTATCTGTTAGTTGTTTTATTGCATACGATCTAGAATATAGTCTTGAAGAGCTAAGCCTTTTAATTTTTGTTTACACCCATTAACACGAACCCAAGTGTCTCCGGAAGAATTAAAAAACAAACCAATGGTATTGGATTTAGGAACATTCACCTCTAAAACGTATCCTTTCTCAGCATTTATTACAGAGTGAAATTTAACATTAATCTTAGTTGGATCTATTGCTGGCTCAATCGTACCGATTTTAGCATTAACAACTTTATTTATTTCGTCCTTTTGCGCTATAGATAGCGGTAAACTCTTTACTCTACCATCGTCGCAGATACCCCAAAAAATGCTGCCTCCAGAACCGTTAAGAAATGCAACCACATATTCATCAACTAAGTTCTGGATAGACTTTGCAGGGTTATTTCCTTTAACTTCCTTGAATTCATGGGTCAAATCCTCTTCCAGAGAACAAACCTCGCCCTCAATGAATCTGTGCTGGACACTATCTTCAACCATTTCCAACTCATCAGGAAGAGATTCAAAAAACGCTCTAAGTTTTTTTATGCTCCCTGAGTTCATACGGATAGACTGAGACATTTTATTTATAGAGCCACAGCTCTCAATCAACAAATCTAGTTGCTCAAGTGCTTTAGTTTTACCAACTAATTGCCCCCAAGTTTCAATTTGTCGATTTCGTTGAGGACCACTTTGCAAACCGCCGGGATAATATCTATCATTGATGACTTCAAACGCAACGTCTAGATCCCAGTTCTTATTAATGATCAAAATTACTTCCTATTATTCCGAAGTTTGGTAAAACCACTTACCCGTATTTATCTTTTCATAATATAAAAAACAATATAAATCAGCTACATTTTCACTTTTAAATCCCGATAGTAATCACAAAATCGACACTTACCGTTTAGTTTCTAGTTTTTCTACTATTTAAAATCACAACGCGCAGTAAATATATTCCCTATCACCCTCAAGGAATTCACGATAGAAAATAACAATCGTCGATTTAAATACTACAGCTAAAATAAAACCCCTATCATTTAATAAACAATAGGGGTTTTATTTATGAAGTTATTTACAACTACGGCAAATTAAGCCGTGGTTTTAAAACATTGGCGGGTAACATCGCCCCAGTATTCATCATGGTAAATATCTTCAACAAATACTTCATTGGTGTAACTGCCAATCGCACGTCGCCAAAATGTAATCGCGTGATCAGCGCCCTCAATCTGCTTGCTTTGCCATAGACCCGGCATCATATCAAATAGCGTATGGGCAAAACGTTGACCAGCTTTGTTCTTACGAAATACGGGTACAACATAGAAATCACACACTTCGTAATGATCAACACTCTCGTTAGCAATGGCAGCTAATCCTGCCGGTTTACCTTCGATATACAATAAATACCCTGTGACATTGCCCTCAATCGGAGTATCTAACGCAAACTTACCCTCATCATCAGGCATTTTTTTTGTTAATGGTGAAAATTCAGCTTCATAGGCTTGAGTTAAATTTAAATAGATCGCTAGATTGCTCGCATTAACTTTTACTAATTCCACGAAAATTCCTTTTACTTCGTTTCTGGTAATAATTTGGTTTTAACTTGCTGAGACTTAGTGCCTGTCGCCTTCATAAACTGCGCTTTAAGGTTATAACTGATGGTATTGGCGCGAATAATATTACCATCTTGGGTTATTTTAGCGTTTGTCTTTAATACCATCATGCTATCAGAAGGGGTATAGATGCCGTAACTCGACTCACCATTAATGACTTTGCCGTCTTTCATTACACGTTTGAAGTGAGCAGGCTTGCCATACACTTCAATCGTTTTTAATTCTTTAGTTTTACTATTTAATTTAATCACCGCTTTATCTGCTTTAATGGTGATACCACCTTGAACAATATCCACTTTACCAATTAACGTCGTTGTATTATTTACAACATCTACATCTTGGGTAACGGATGATAATTGAATTGGCAGTGCTGTTTCTGCCGTTGCAGCAAAGACAGATGTACTCAAAAGTAAGAGTAACGTCGCAGTAAATAGCTTTGTTTTCATTATTTATTATTCTCATCATGTGATGCTAATTTTCCGCGATAATACCAAGAAAAGTAAGACGCTATTGCCCCTCTCCTTTACACAGTTAAAATATATCGCTCTCTTTATATTCTAACTGATTTTTACAGTTTTATCTTAAAGCTATTTTTTTGTTTCATTTCATACCTTATCACCAATCAGATATTCCATATAATCAATACCTTATAAAAACATATCAATTTATTGTTGCATGTACAACAAATTGGCGTTAGATTACCACCTTTATTGTTGTATAGGTAACAAAAATGAAAGAAAAAATGTATCAATATATTATTTATAGCGTACTCACTATCGTCGCTTGTTTTTCCCTCTTTTTATTGATCAGTGATAACGTGGCCCCCTTTACAACCCAATCAACCTTGTACCGAGCGGTTGCTAATATCTCACCACAAGTTTCAGGTGTGATCACCAATGTGGCAGTTGAGAATGGTCAAAATATCAATAAAGGTGAGCTACTGTTTACCATTGATCCTGCTCCCTATGCGCTTAAAGTACGTCAAGCACAGGCAAATTTAGCCCAAGCGGATCAAAATTATTCAGCGCAAACTCAACAGTTAGTTACAGCTAATCAATTATTAAAACAACGCCAATTACAATCACATAATGCGGCTATTTCATTAGCTAGATTTGAACGATTAATTAATAAAGGCTTAGTGACTCGCCAACAATTTGATGATGCACAAACACAAGCAGCAGTCGCAAAAAGTGCTTATCAAGGAGCTAAAGCGGAAGTATTACGTATAAAAGCGTTGTTAAATGGAAAATCTAACAATGCCGCTGTTGAATTGGCCCAAGCTAAACTTGCTCAAGCACAATTAGATTTAACACATACCCGTGTGATTGCCCAAACGACAGGTACGATCACTAACCTACAACTACAAGTGGGGAGTTATATTAATCAAGCTACCCCCGCTCTGTTTATCGTTAATGAAAACAATGTCTGGTTAAGTGCCGATTTTAATGAAAAAGGGATGACTCAGTTACAACCTCAACATTTAGTCTACATTGCGTTTGATGCGATTCCTGGCAAAGTATTTACGGGTGAAATAAGCAGTCAAGATCGGGCTGAATTTGATGCTGAAAATCCTAATAACCAACTTTCAAGCGTGACTAACGATAAGCATTGGATCCGTGAACTACAGAAAATTCGCACTCGTATTTCGGTTCATAATCTTAATCCTGCTTTGATTTCAGGTGCTCGTGCCAGTGTTATGGTGCAAAGCAATAATCCAATTATCAATACAGTAGCGCAAGTGTGGATCAAGTTAGTCGCTATTTTTCACTATATTTACTAGCGAGCAAGGCGTTATGACGTTTAATAAAAATGACACGAATAGCGCACTACGGATCGCGCTAACCATCACCTTTTGTATGTTAATTGGTAAGTTGGCTAATTTTAATTCACCGGTTTATTTTGCACTTTATCCAACACTATTAATGACCAAAGGACGTCAATTTTCATGGTCTGGTATTGCCGCCATGTTTTTACCCACATTTATAGCGGCAAGTGCAGCATTAATAGTCAATAATCTTTTTTATAATCACCCCTTTATTATTTGGAGTATCAGCTTATTTTTCTTTGATTTTATGCGGCGTCGAGCCAATACGCCGGCGAAATTAAATCAACTATTAATGCCAACGTTTAATTGGATTTTAATCATTATTTTTGCTCAACATACTGATATGAATATGCCCATGAGGATCCATGAAATATTACTGGCGATGATTATTACTGCGGTAGTTGCCAAAACAATGATATGGCTATTTCCGGTTACTCAAAAACAGCCACCCTTTACCCCGATGCCAACATTTAATATCAGTTATCAACATCGTTTTATTACTCTAAGTTTGCTCGGTATTAGTGTCGCATTTCTTATGGTTGTTAATTTAATTTCAGCTGTCTTCTGTCTGGTACCTGTTATTGCCGCAGCAACACAAATAAGTCGAGCTAATTATATAAAAACCGTGAAGTTACGATTCATCACGCAGATTGGGGGTTGTATGATTGCCCTGATTTTTTCAGTTATCATAATGGGACATCAAACCATTATTCCTTATTATGCATTTATTCTTGGGGGGCTGATCTTTACTTTAGCGATGATGATGAGTACCAGTAACGGTCCAGAACGAGATATTCATGCTGATACTATTTTAGCGACAGTCTTACCGATTCAGCTCTATTTAGGAAATAATACTCTTAATTTAAACAGTACCTTTCTACGCAGCTGGGAACTGGCGGTGACTTTAGGTATATTGTTTTTGATCCATTTTTTATGTTCAACAAAGAGAACCTAATGCATTCTGTTATTACTAATATACCCGAATTGGATAGTAGCCTAAGCTTTACCATTGGGATTACTTACAAACAATTTAGAACCCTTGCGAACCAATCACTCAGTTCTAAATTTGATATTACTCTTGAAATGTTAGGCGCATTACGGGTATTAGATCATTTAGGTGAAATTCCTCAGCAAACCGTTGCCGAAGCATTACAACGAGAGCGTTCAGTAACAAAACGTTTAATCGACAATTGTATTAAACGTGAATTAGTTGAAGCAAAGAAAAGTGCTGACAATAAAAAAGCCCGTTATTTAACGCTTACGCCGAAAGGGATAACGGTCAAGCAACAAGCAGATATCATCATTAAAGCGCTTACAGTTGATTTTTATGCTCCCCTTAACGCACAAGAGTGTGAACAATTATTGTCCCTTTGCCGTCGGCTAGTAAAAACCGATTTCATTTTAAGCAATGACAATTAATCCCTTTAATAATGCAATGAGCTGTTAGTACTCTATAGTTAACAGCTCAATATTCTTCAAATAATGCCCATATCTTCATCTAGATTCATTAATAGCTCTATGTTATAACATAACAAGAATATTGCTATTTACCCTGAATCATTATCACTCATCAATGATGAATATGGAGTCTACTTAGATGCGTTTGAATGCCCTTCCCTGTTTTATATTATCCATTGCAGCGTTATTACCGATAACCAGTCAAGCACACCCCCATTCTTGGATAAGTATGAAAACCTACATTGAGGGAAATAGCACTCAAATTACAGGGTTTAAAATGGTATGGACATTTGATGCCATGACCACCGCCTATATGCTTGATGGTGAGAATATGTCGGCAGCACACAAAGAACAAACATTAAAAGACACCGCGCAATCTGTGATGGAAAACATGAAAAACGCGCACTATTTTACCTATTTTTATGATAATGAAACCCCCATTAAATACCATATTCCTGCCGGTGGTGAATTGGTTAAACCTCGCGCCAAAGCCACACTGACCTTTGAATTACCACTAGCAAAACCTAAAACTATCACTAAAGATTCGTTAAAATTATTGATCTTTGAACCAAGCTATTATGTTGATATGTCATGGGATAATAAAAGTGACATTATCTTGTCACCCGAATTAGCAAAAACATGTCGTTTTACATTAGTTGAGCCAAATCCAACACCAGAACAAGTTACTTTTGCGATGTCGATTCCAGCAGATGCCGATCCTGATAATCAATTAGGGCAAGTGTTTACACAATCAGTAAAACTACACTGCGATATCAACACCACGACGCCTTCCACCAAATAGTCTTAATTTAGGATCTACCCCATGAAATCCGGCAATCATTTACCTTTAGAGGCTGATAATCCCCCATCAATATCATCTTGCTCTCATCACCAACATTCCCATGGACAAGCAGAGACGCGCGCTACACCGATCTCATGGGTAATACGAATGAGTGTTCTAATGTTATTTATAGCGAGTGGCTATGTTTTATGGCAACAATGGCCAACAATGCTAATGGAAAGTATTAAATGGCAACGCGATATTAATGGTCAATTAAGTGATTTACTTTATGATGCGCAACAAAATATCACCGCCGCTTATTCATTGGTTGGCTTGAGTTTTCTGTACGGTATTTTTCATTCACTAGGCCCCGGTCATGGCAAGATGATTGTCACCACTTATCTCGCTACTAACCCTGCAAAAATAAAAGCCAGTTTAATCATGACCGTGGTTTCGGCTTTTGTACAAGCCGTTGTTGCTATTACACTCGTTAGCATTCTGTTGGTGTTTTTCAAATCATCAATGCGACAAGTAAACGATGCGGCTGATCAATTTATTAGCTACAGCTTTATGGCAATGTTATTACTTGGGGTGATTGTTATTTACCGTAGCTTAAAGCAAGTATGGCAACTTAGAACGGCACCGCTGCACCACCATGATCATGGCGATAATTGTGGTTGTGGTCATAAACATTTCGCGAATGCTGATGAAATCAATCAGGCTACCAGTTTACGAGAATATATCGTCATCATATTCAGTATTGGTATCCGTCCCTGCACTGGCGCTATTTTAGTATTGTTATTTGCCAATATGGTTGGACTGTATTGGCTAGGTGTTATAAGCGCAATACTAATGGCTATAGGGACAGCGCTGACTACATCAGCCATCGCATTACTGACCTTATCCGGTAAAAAAATCGTGAGTCGCTATTTAGCTACAAATGATCGCCAACGGACAATGACCAGTATTATTCTAAAATTATTCGGTGGCGTATTGTTGGTGTTGTTAGGCTTACTACTGCTTAACGGTCACAGCTATGGTATGTCGCCCGTCTTATAATCAAAATATAACTAACAAGAGCGACTAGCTTGATCTAGAAAATAAAAAGGTTGAGTGGTGATCACTTTCAATAAGAAAGAAATAACGACACACTCAACCTTTTTTATTGACTCACATTCGGTTGATTTAATCACTCAATATCAATCAACACTAACACCTTGGCGTCGATATTCACGTAGAATTTGCTGCTCTGCGATGGTCGATAGAATAAACATCATCACATAACCGAAGCCTAGCGCAACGATAATCGCCACCACATTAGCAGTAAATAATGCTAACAAATAATAGCTGATAACTAAGGTTACAATGCCACTTAATCGAATCATTAAACTCAGTGTAAATTTACCGTGGGCTTTGATATATGCTAACTGATAAGCATTGAGCATCATAAAAATAAAGAAAATAGAGAAATGAAATAATACAATCTCTGCGCCTTTATATTGTGCAGGGAAAATAAACTCAATAATATCTTTGCCCCCAATAAGCATAACCAAGAAAAAACTCACACTCACAATGACAGCTAATCGATATATCCAACGGCGGATAGCACGTATTTGAGCATGTTCACCTTTACGTACACTTTGCGATAACTCTGGCAATACAAACCGATAAATAGGAAATACAAATAGCATTGTCATATAGGTAAAGATCGGCCGAACGACCACTTGGAAATCACCTAATTCATCTAAACTAAAATGAGTAATCGTTAGCAAAACCGCCGCGTAAATCATTAAAATACTGGCTCCAGCTTCTAAAGATGCCGTAAAACTTTTACGAACATAATTACGCATATTCGGATCCAGCTGCACCGTGGTTAGCGGTTTGGTCGCTATTTGTTTTCTGCGCTTCCAATACATAAAATGCGCCACAATCAATGAGGACGCCATAACGCTATAAAAAAGAGAAGCTAATGCGGTAAAATGAAACACGTAATAACAGCAGACAAAGGTGATAACATTTGATGTCGGTTCAATCCATGTCACTTTATTTGAGACGTCATATAAACGGTACATGGCGATTAAATTGGTAAAGTATATTTTTAACCCCATACCAAAAATAACACCGACCATTTCAAAATAGCCGACATTGATATGCAATTCATGCTTTATATAGGGTAAAACTAATCCCCATGTAATAAGTACAACAATAATTAAACTAAAGCGGAATATATTTATAATGTCATGATCATTATGCGTCTGGCTGTAGGTAACAACCATTGATGATCGAAAGCCTGTCATTAAAATCAATGATAACGATACAATATCAATAACACTATTAAATAGCGCTAAATCATCTTTTGCTACCCACTGTGCCAGCCAAACTTTAAACAAAAAGCCAATCGAAATACTGGCTAATGTTGCCCAAATACCCGCAACAAATGCTTTTTTTAATCGTGTTAATGTATCAACATCGTCAACTAAAGGAATGGCTTGCGATTCTTTCATGCGTAATAACTATAAATAAACATATAGATATGATACTGGATTTTCTGTATGAGATCTCAAACGAATAGCAGATTTAATCATTTACAACTAAAAATCGGTATTATCATTTATTTGATAATGCTTTTTTTCGTAAATTAAAGCATAAATCACTTCAAATTCAGCACAGTAACGATCTAAATGATGTAACAAATATTGAAGATTAGTATTTAATCCATGGTTAATACAATAACGTATTGTTTTCTCTGTGCTTTTTATTTTAAATCGAGCGATAACTAGCCGACACTTTAATTGCTGTTGTGGTAATAATAAACAACCAATTAATGACGCCATTTTAAATCCAAAAATAATATAATTAAAATATCATTCCATATTCTAACAATTTTCATAGGATGGTTAATAATTTAAAATGAAATCAAATTTTTTAGAAATCTCTACGTAAAACAAAAAATGTATCAAAACGAAGACCGTTAACATGCCGCTTATAGTGCTAATTTCCCAGAAAAAACTGTGGTATTAAAAAGTAAAGTCACGGTATCACCACAAACTTGTTTTGTTTGTATTAATGAGCAACAGCAAGTTGTCGGTCATCTTATTAGTCATCCTTACCACAAAGGTTCGAACCTAAATCACACCCAATACCCCCTGTAACTAAGAGTATTCAGCTGCATTTACATGATTTAGCCCTTGATCCAACGGCACAAGAGAAAGGGCTACTAAGATTATTATCTCAACCATTTATTTACTGTTCTTACGACGACGACTTATCAATCGATCTCATTAATTTCAGTACAAAACTCTGCTTATATAACGGTAATGCGATTACGACCATTCTTTTTTGAATGATAAACTGCGTCATCAATATTTTTAAATACTGCATCAATTTTATCATTTTTTGGTGAAAATGACGTTAAGCCAATGGATACTGTAATATGAATAACCTGACTGTTATATAAAAAAGAATGTTGATTAACAGCCCTTAGAATTCGATAACATACATCCTCCGCATGAATTCGGCTCGTTTTATCCATAAATAAAATAAACTCTTCACCTCCCCAACGAGCGAATATATCACTAGTGCGAATATTATTTGAACAAATTCCAGCAAAAACTCTTAATATTTCATCACCAGCATCATGTCCATAGGTATCATTAACTATTTTAAAATGATCAATATCTAAAAAAGCAATACTATGAATAGAGGTAACATTAGAAAAAAATACCTTTTTCATTATCTTATTCATATATCTACGGTTATAAATACTTGTTAATTCATCCGTAATAGCCTCGTGCTTCAATATATAATTAGTATCATTAATATAAATATTAGTTAACAAAAGGTAACGTTCACGCTTATATATATATAAGAAAAAAGCAATCACTATTAAATATAATAACACATGAATCACAAAATAATTTTTAGGGTCATATTTTTTATTTTGTATAGAAAACAACCACTTACCATTAGGTACGGGAACTGTAAAAACGTTTATCGTTCCCGCTGTTTTATCAACGATGTTATCAAATATGGTTGATATCTTACCATCAGGATTAAATCCTTGTATTTTATATGCTAATTTTTTCAATGGTAGCTTATTACTGATATTTTCAAAATCACTAATAGCAATAACAAAACCGATAAATTCTGATTGTTTATTAAAAAGAGGCAACCTTAAAATAAAAGATAAATGATCATTTTGAATGAGTTTAACTGGACCTATCAAGGTAAGTGATTGATTATCAATAGACAACAATACACCTTTATGCCTGCCTTTTAATCGATTTAAATCGTGCCCGATCGCAGAATTTTCCTTTGAATAAGGATATGTAAATTGAATGACGCCTTGTGGTGCAAACTGTAATTCAGAGACACTATTATTTGTTGCCATAACTTCTTTTGCTAATTTATCAAAATCTTTAGCGCTAGCATTATAATCATTTGATTTCAATAACAAATTAAACGTTTTCAAACTAATTATCATATTATTAATTTCATTATTGATAATTTTTGATACGCCTTGTTCTAAAACTAAATCATTTTTCTTATTCAATAATTCAAATTGTTTTTTTTCATTTAAAAAAAACATTTCCAGTGCTATTAGCGTCAATAATAAGGATACAATTATTGCTAAACTTGATGGTGTGATTTTTAACTTCATTATCAATACTTCAGGGTGCATTAAAAACAGGATGAACTCATCACATACTATTAATTTATGTTTATAACTACATATATATGCTCTTATCATGTATATTATATACAATTTTATGAATATAAAATATAGTTAAAACGCATACTTCATCACAGATTAAGTATATATTTTCAATCAAAAAAAAACAGAAGTCCTAACAAGATGGTAGCCTTTATTAAAATAAAAAGATTAAACCAACATTATAATTGATCAATATTTAGCCTTTAATTGTTTCATAACGTTCATTTAATTCATGTTTCCGCACTAATTATATAATTTACAAATAATTTAATTGACCTATTGGATACATACCTTTAATATTCAGCCATTAAGCGGATATCGTATAATGGTATTACATTAGCTTCCCAAGCTAATGACACGGGTTCGATTCCCGTTATCCGCTCCAATACATTTCTTAATGTAAATATCATATTGTTACTAAAATCAAGTATTCCAACCTTAGGATCGCCTTCTGGTATTTTAGCAAAAAAAAACGATATCAAACTATTGATATCGCTTCTACAATTACAATAATAATTAATGTATGCTCAAACCATTCTTATGATTTATTCCACGATTGAACAAACCCTTCGGCAGAAATCTTAAAGTGTAAATCTGATTTTTGATTATAGATATTGATGAAAATTTTATGGATATTAACAGTTTCGGTATATTTAAATTGTGTAATGAGAAAAGCTAGACCTTTATTGGTTGTTGGCGTATACACCCAATAATTTTTACTGTCTTCCGTCCTACGACAAATCTTATCCATCTCTATTTTTTGACCATTAATCGTCATTAACACCGTCTTATCAAACCCATTTTTATTGCATTGACTTAAAAATCGCTCAAAACCATTATTGTTATACTTTGCCTTATAAAGCGAAAAAAATACTTTTTGTTGCCCCTGCTGTTCATCAATCAATGACGATAAAACATAGTGCCCATCGATTCCTGAAGAATTCCATTCTGATGCATTCACATGAACAGGTAACATTGTGGCACAAGCCCAAGCAAGCCAAAAAAATTTACTCATATTATTCCTTTAACATCAATAAAATAAACAATCCCTGCACGGTATTGTTTTATCCAAACTTAAATTTTATGGCATCACTATCTAGAAAACATATCAATATAATAACGACAAATTTAATAATGAAAATTTTTAATAAAAACGAATAAAGGCTGATCACAAATAAAATTTCAATCTACTTTTACAGTGCATTTTTTTGCGATTGATATCATAAATAGCACTAAAATTAATCTATAAAAATGATTTTTTAATACCATAAGATAATCACGAAAATGATTGGTTCTAAAATGGCTTGTTACTACACATGTCTACATCGTAATCTGTATATATAAAAATGCTCGTACTGTATCAGTACGAGCATTCACAATAATCACTTATAAACCAGTCCACATCGCAGCGCCAGCAGCCCAAACTTCAACATAGGCAGCATTACATCGAAATTTTAAGTAACCCCGATTATTATCTTTTTGATAATTAACATAGACCCAACCACGATTATCTTTAGATTTATTATCTAAACTATTATCTGACATCGCTGTAACT
The DNA here is from genome assembly GCF_021236965.1 of Photobacterium carnosum. NCBI lineage: Bacteria > Pseudomonadati > Pseudomonadota > Gammaproteobacteria > Vibrionales > Vibrionaceae > Photobacterium > Photobacterium carnosum. The sequence goes on from NZ_WMDN01000001.1 coordinate 310,185, forward strand.
TTATAATTAGTTTTAACCACAATCCGTTGTTGACACATTTCAATATCTTGAACAGTGGGAGGCTGAAGGGTTTCAGTAGTAATATCACAGCCAGCTAATAATAATAATGCTGTAACAAAAGTGTATTTTTTCATTGGCTACTTACGTTGTTTATCATCAAGATTGTCGCTAATGAGAGACCGAACGCAAGTACGCGTTTAAGCCCTGTTAGCTTGTTTGCGCGGGATTCTATAGATAAATCAAAAAAATGATAGTACTAATTTATTTATTTAAACAAATTTTTGAGCACTATCACTAATTAATATTAAATATTGCCCACACATAAAAATAGTAAAAATGCTGTATCTATATAAATAATATTTACAGCATTTTAATAACAAATAAAATACGCTAATTAATTACAATTGTTGTCGATTTTCATTTAACCAGTTAAACCATGCATCCATCCCTTCACCGGTTTTTGCCGACAGCTTAATAACTTGAATGGTGGGATTTACTTTACGTGCATTCGCAATACAATCTTCTATATTGACATCAACATAAGGCAATAGATCAATTTTATTAATGATCATTAAATCTGCTGCGGCAAACATATTGGGATATTTAAGCGGTTTATCCTCGCCTTCTGTTACTGATAAAATAGCAACTTTAGCGGCTTCACCTAAATCAAAACTTGCAGGACAAACTAAATTACCCACATTTTCAATAAACAAAAACCCTGGCTCATTAATCGCTAGCTGATGGTAAGCATCATGGATCATCTGCGCATCAAGATGACAACCTTTGCCTGTATTAACTTGAATCGCAGGCACAGTTGTCGCACGAATACGATCAGCATCATTACTGGTTTGTTGATCACCTTCGATCACAGCACAAACACACTGATCTTTTAATGTCATTAAGGTTTCAGTTAACAACGTTGTTTTACCTGAACCGGGGCTTGAGACTAAATTAAGCACTAATTGACGATTTTCAATAAAATGTTCACGATTATGTACGGCCAGTTGATTATTATTACCTAAAATATCCATTTCTAATGTTAATAATTGTCGCTGTGATACACCTGCAACATGCACTTCTGCTTCACCTTTACCATAATGCAAGTCACCCGTTTCTAGACGCTCGGGTTGGTGCTGTTCATGCTGGTGATTATCTGCATGATGATGGCTGTGATCATGTGAATGTGGTACGTGCTCATAATCATGTCCATCGGTTGCTTGCTCGGGCATAGTTCCCGCAGGCAAAGTGTAATGAACATGATGATGAACATCACCTTGATGGTGATAATGGTGATGGATCACAATCGATTGTGGCATATCTATAGCTGAATGATCATTGTGCTGATGTGGATGTTCATGTTTATCTTCGTGAGAATGGTGTTCGTGAGAGTGGCCTTCAATTTGACTATCGCCACAACCGCATACATTGCACATATTATTCAACCTCGATATTTTTAATCATTAATTCTTCTCCAGTTTCAACTTTAAGCTGATAACCGTGACAACGTGGGCAACTCACACCACGCTCAGGAATTTCTACATGTTGCAAACAATCTAAACACCACACTCGGGCTGCAATCGATTCAATATTCAATTTAGCATCTTCAGCAATGGTGCCACGGCTAGCAAATTCGAACCCCGTAGCTAATGCCTGAGGTTCGATACACGACAAAGTGCCAATGGATAATGTCACACTTATGACACGTTTAAATCCCTGCTTTCTAGCTTGTTCAACTACGGTATCAACTGTATTTATACTCAGTGATAATTCATGCATGGTTACAATTCCTGTAATTCGATGGCCGCATCTCTATGATGATGAAGTGCATACCACAATTGCCCAGCAGCTATTGAAGCATCATTTGAAGGCAATTTTTCACCACAATATAGCGGTTGGGATTGACCAGAAAATTGCTGGTAAATATGATCGACTAACACACGATTTTGAAACACACCGCCACCTAATACAACAGCATGATGGGGATGTTGTTTCGCAATAGTGACAATCATTTCAGCTATTGCCATAAATACACTACGCGCCAAGCGGTTGATCCATGTTTGACGTTGATCATGACTTATTCCATGAATAAGCGGCAATACAGACGCAAGCAAAGGCTGCCAATCAATAATGCCATCAGCCGTGATCTGAAATGATAAAGGAATATGATCAATATCTTGTGTAGCAGCTTGTTCTAACAGCAACCCACATTGACCTTCATAATTAACCTTATCCACCAGCCCTAATAAACAAGCCCAAGCATCAATAAATCGTCCCATTGACGAGGTATAAGGTGAACGGCTGCCGCTTTGCCATAATTGATACAAGTTACTAAAATGCGTCTCACTCCATGTTGAAAAAGCACCTAATTGCATCGCTTTAATATCATCAAGTTCATAGCACTCCAGTAACATCGCCAATAATAATCGTGCAGGCTCTTTTATTGCTTGCTCTCCACCAATAAGACGGAAACAGCGTAAATGACCAATGCGTTGATAAGTCTGACATGATGCTAATAGCACCTCACCACCCCATACCGAATTATCATCCCCCCAACCTGTACCATCAAAGGTAAAACCAATCACAGGCTTAGTGAGATTATGTTCAGCCATTACTGCTAAAATATGCGCATGATGATGTTGTACTTGAAGTAAATTTAATGACGTTTGAGACGCTGAAATCAATTGTTTAGCATAAGCCGTTGAATAGTAACTAGGGTGCTTATCACACACAAGTTGTGGTGCTGTAACTTGATATAACCCTTGAAGATCAACAATGGTTTGTTGATAACGCTGCTCTGTATCAAGGTTATTAAGATCACCAATATAAGGTGACAATACCCATTGTTGAGGTAGAGCTAAAGCGATCGTGGATTTTTGTTGCGCACCTAATGCTAACGTTATTGTCTCAGATTTTTTACCAAATTGACTATAAGGTGCATAGCCTCGAGCCATACGTAACGTTCGAATTTTACCACCTGCATAATGAACTACACTGTCATCACAGGCATGAACAATCGGACGATTATGGTCAAGTACACTATCGATCACACCTAAAAATTGCTGCTCAACTTGCTTAATATCCGTTGCAATGGGCATACCTGACACATTAGCACTAGTCATGACTAACACCGCGGTGGCATTAATGTCAGCCAATGCGGTAAACAATAAATAATGCAAGGGTGTATAAGGCAACATAACCCCTAAATAAGGCACATTTGGGGCAACATTCGTAGCAATATTTACAGCGTTAATATCATTTAAAGATATTGATTGAGATTTATGCATTAATACGATTGGACGAGCTTGAGAATCCAATGCTTGCCACTCAATAGGATCACCTATAACCCATTGTTGTGCAGTCTTAATATCAGCGACCATCACAGCCAATGGCTTTTGCTGACGATGTTTAATGTGACGTAATTTTGCAACAGCTTGAGTATTAGAGCCATCACAAACAAGATGAAATCCACCTAACCCTTTAATCGCAACTACAGCACCAGCTTGGAGACGTTTTGCTAATTGATTAATAGCGGCTTGTTGTGTTAATTCAATATCTGATGTTGCGTTGTCTTTATAATCAATAAATCGTGTCCACGGCCCACAAACAGCACAACTTATTGGCTGAGCATGATAACGACGATCAAGCGGATTCACATACGCTTGCTGACAATCACTACATAATACAAAACCTTGCATACTAGTGGTTGCTCTGTCGTAGGGCAAAGCACGAGTAATGCTATAACGAGGACCACAGTGAGTACAGTTGGTAAAAGGATAGTGATAGTAACGCGAGGCAGGGTTAGCAATGTCTTGTTTACAAGCATTACAAAGCCCTTGATCGGGAGAAACACAGACCGTGGTGCTATCACAGTGCTGACTTTTCTCGATACTGAATAGTGCGGGTTTTTCAGCGGCTAACCACAACGGTAATAGTGTTACCGTCATTTGATCAATACGACTTAAAGGCGGTGCTTGTTGTTGAAGATCAATAATAAATTGCTTAAGGTTTTCAGTCTCACCTTGAGCCTCTATTTTAACCCCTTCCGAATCATTAATTACCCACCCAACCAACGCATATTGCAGCGCTAATTGGTAAACAAAGGGGCGGAAACCGACCCCTTGTACAATGCCGGTAATATGAATATATTGTCGTGCAAAGTTGTCTTTCACTACGATTTTCCAGCTAAATTACGACAGCATTAAAATGCCACCAAAGGCTGCCATAACAACACCAACTACACGCATTACACGTTGGTTTACAGCAGAATTCATAACTAATTTACCTAATGCAATACCAGACACATGTAAGATTGCAGTTGCGACAACAAAACCACTAAAATATTCTAGCGCTTGTGCGTCAAGTGGCATTTCCATACCGTGAGCCATGCCATGAAATAGTGCAAATGCCATAACTAAGCCCGTTGCCACTTTCTCTGACATACGACCACCAGCCAATAACATCGCGCCCATACCAAGCACTGATAAAGCAATACCCATTTCAACACCAGGCAATACCATACCAGCAACACCTAATGCACCACCAACAACCATAATCCCAATGAATGCCATTGGTAAACGAGATACAGCTTTACCACCAATCAACGCAGCCAATAAGCCAACACCAATCATTACAGATAAGTGATCAAGACCTGTAAATGGGTGTACAAAACCCGTCATAAAGCCAGTAGCTGAATGAGGACCAATGTGACCAGGATGCGCTAAAGCGAGTGGTGAAAAAAGAGTAAGCGCACCAGTAATAACATGTTTAAATTTCATTTATTTTTGTCCTTAGTGTAATAGAATGAAAACCCGACGTTGCGGGAGATTTATTATAAACAAGCACGACTATTTCGTACTTATTTATTTTAAATAATTAATTGTTATTAAATCATCCCGATAATACGTTCAGGGTGAGTATATGCATCTGCGCGACCATTACGACAATGGCCTAATAACGTTAGGTTAAGTTTTTCAGCCAGATCAACCGCCATTTTAGTTGCAGATGAAATAGCTAACAACACTTCAACCCCTGCTGCTGCCGCTTTTTGAACCATCTCAAAACTAGCACGACTCGTGACTAATACTGCGCCACCTGTTAACTGTCGTTGATGAATACACCCTACCAATTTATCAAGCGCAATGTGACGACCTACATCTTCAAAAATTGCAGCCACTTGACCTTGTTGGTCGATATATACCGCCGCATGTGCTGATCCAGTTAATTGGTTCAGTTGTTGTTTGCGTAATAATTGTTGTAATACGGGATCAAGGTAACTTAAATCAAACTGCACCGATGATGGTACAGGGTCTAATGCTCGACACACGGTTTCTAGTTTTTCTTCACCGCAAATACCACACCCAGTTAGCCCAGCTAATGAACGACGTTTTTGCTGCAAACGCACAATACAACGATTAGCAACCGTGAGATTAATATTAATGCCATCACAGGTTGGTGTCATTTCAATATCATGAATATCACGATGATGATCAATGATCCCTTCTGATAACGAAAAACCAATCGCAAATTGTTCTAAATCATTTGGCGTACACATCATTACGGTGTAAGCAACACCATTAAAAGCAATGGCAACCGGCGTTTCTTCAATGATGAAATCAAGTTCACAGCAATCATTTTTGCCTTTACGGTAACGTACAATAGAACGTTCGCTTGCATTACAAAACATCGATTCCGGTAACGCTTCAAAGGTGTTCAATATCTTTATCCTTTACTTATCGATTACGATATTTATTGTTTTATTTATAGTATTTAGCTAATCAAACGATAATCTTGACTATTCAAACCCATTTTTTTCATACGTGATAATAATGTGGTTCGCTTTAATCCCAGTTGATTTGCGACACCATTAAGCCCAGCGATAACACCATGGCAGTTTATCAATGCATCGATAATCATTTGTTTATCAATTATCACTGCTGTCGGCTTTACATTGATTGATGGCACAACCTCTGCCGCAGTACTATCAATTGCAGTATTGGTTAACATTACAGGTAAAGAAATTAATTCTTGGGTGGGTACATTTAGTACATGACCACGGGTTAAAATCACCGAACGTTCAATGATATTCCGTAATTCACGCACATTACCTGGCCACGAGAATTGCTGCATGATAGCCATATCTTCCACCGCAATCGACGTAATAGTTTTCCCCATTTTTTTTGCTAATTCACGAGTAAAATGTTTTACCAATAATGGAATATCTTCAGCCCGTTCACGTAACGGTGGTATTTCAATTGGAAAAACATTTAGACGATAATACAAATCATTTCTAAATCGTTTCTGTTGCACCATTTGTAATAAATTAACATTCGTCGCCACAATAATACGTACATCAATACTAATGAGCTGATTCTTACCTACGCGTTCAATTTCATTTTCTTGTAAAACACGCAATAATTTAGGCTGTAGCTCCAATGGCATATCACCAATTTCATCAAGAAATAGCGTACCTTTATCTGCTTGTTCAAACCGACCTACGCGTTGTGTTATGGCACCAGTGAATGCGCCACGCTCATGACCGAACAATTCACTTTCAAACAAGCCACTTGGAATAGCGGCACAGTTCATCTTGACCATATTCGTTTTACTGCGATGACTCATTTTATGAATCGCGCGAGCAATTAATTCCTTACCCGTACCTGATTCACCTAAAATCAATACCGTACTATCATAACTGGCTACTAATGCAACTTGCTCCAATACCTTATTCATCACTTCACTTTGACTAATAATGTCATCAAAAATGGCAGGTTCATCATAGCAATCTTCAACACTAATAAATTTAGTCAGCGTTCGATGAGGCGTCGTAGATTGATGTACTTTAATACTGTGTATCGCCAATGCAACTCGTGCTGATATTTGTTTAAATAATTCAATCTCACTGGATTGAAATTGTGTTTCTATTGTTCTGACATAACAAATATAACCCGTCGTTATACCCCGAAATATCATTGGGATTATAGACGCACTTTTCGCCTGTGATGAAAAATAAGGACTATTCTCATTCTTACTTATTTTATAAATATCCGCGGAAGTCAAAATAACCACTTGATTATTTTCAACTACATTTCTAATCATACTATCATCAGTGAAGAAATGGCATTGATAGTCCATTTCCCCATCAACATCACTACCCGAATATTGATTATAGTGCCCATCTTGAGACTGTATAATCGATAGTTCATTCATTCCAAATCGTTGATATAAAAAACGTAATAACGAACTAATCAGCTCTTGTTTTGAACTCTGATTAATAACGGCATTAGTCACATCAACTATAAACTGAAAATCCTGATGTTCATGACTTAATTGTTGTGTTAACGATGAAGCAACTTGATGCCCAAGCATATGTTCGATCATTGCAGCAATCATATTATTGAACAACTTAAATTATTTTTCTACATCATCATGATTAGGTAAACGAAGATTAATATATTCAATCACACCTAATTGTTGATTTGCTATTAGTAGCGGTATTTTACAATAAGTTTGAATATTAGTGTATGCAGGATGAAGATATAATTGAGGGAAAGTACGATAAAATTCTTCGCCATTAATATAATGACTGTATTCATGTGATACGACATGATGAAAATTTAAAATATCTCCTGAATAATCATGATGTTGAAATTCCTTATCTGCATTTTGATAATATAGAATTGATTGTGCATTTATATCATCTTTTAGAATAATATTAACACGATCAGCATCGATAAATAATAATCTTTCATTATTTAGAAAATTTATAACACCTGATATATCATTTATCGTCAATAATGCCTTAGAAAAGATCATTAAATCACTTTCAAAATTTCCCATGCTAATATTAACTCTTACTGATAATATGGCTCGAATAGCGAATAAGAATCCAAGCATTTGTTATACAATTCTCAATCATTTTAATAACCAAGTATTGATCCATATCAATCAATAATTATTAACAATAGTATCTTTAAAATAAAACTGGTAATAATGCAACATTTTGAACTGATAAATAAATTAAAATACTTATTTTATCAAATAAAAAAATAAGGCTCCAAAATAAAAATAATCAATCTTTTATCTTGGAAACCTTATTTTCATTTATGATGTTATATATTGTATATAAAACGCAACAGGTTTTATTTAAACAATATATTTACGCATTTTTAACATGGTTTTTTAAGCGTGCTTTCAAATTACTGTACTCAGTTTGTACATAATTTTCAGCCCACGGTTGATCATCAATATTTTCTACTTTAACAGCACAATATTTAAATTCAGGCGTACCTGAAATAGGATCAACATGTTCAATGGTTAATTCATTACATGCACCAATCCACCATTGGTATGTCATGTATACAACACCTTTGTTCACACGCTCATTGTAGTTAGCACGAGAGATAACTTTACCACGGCGAGAAGAAACCCACACTAATTGTTGATCATCGATCCCCAATGCTTTGGCATCATCTGGATGCATTTGCACATAACCAGGTTCATCCGCCAATGTTTGTAATGCAGAACAGTTACCTGTCATTGAACGACAAGAGTAGTGACCTACTTCACGTACAGTTGACAATACTAACGGATAATCAGCATCAGGTTGTTCTAGCGGTGGACGCCAATCAGAACCAATAAAGATCCCTTTACCTGAAGGTGTTGTAAACTTATTACCTTCAAATAAGTATGAGGTTCCTGGATGATCTTCTGTTGGACAAGGCCATTGCACAGATTTCAGATCAGCCATTTTCTCATACGTTACGCCAGCATAATCAGGACATAATGCACGTAATTCATTCCAGATCTCTTCGGTATTGTTATACGACATAGGGTAACCCATGTACGTTGCTAACAAACTAAAGATTTCCCAGTCTGGCTTCACATTACCCGTAGGGATCACGGCTTTATAGAAGCGTTGGAAACCACGGTCAGCACTGCTGTAAACACCTTCATGTTCGCCCCAACTTGTAGCTGGGAAGATAACATCAGCAAATTCAGCGGTTTGAGTCATGAAGATATCTTGTACGATAACAAGATCCATCTTGCGCATAGTATCGCGCATTACGGATAGATCAGCTTCAGTTTGTGCTGGATCTTCACCAAAGATATAGAAAGCTTTACAAACACCTTCGTTTACCTTGTGACCTAATTCAGTTAAGCGGTAACCCGGCTTACCTGAAAGCTCAACACCCCATGCTTTTTCAAACTTTTCACGGTTTGCATCAATATTTACATCTTGATAACCAGGGAATTGGTGCGGCAACATACCCATATCACAGGTACCTTGAACGTTGTTTTGACCACGAACCGGACCACAACCCACACCAGGACGACCAAAGTTACCCGTTAGCAATGCAAGACCTGCTAAACCACGAACAACATCAACTGCTTGACCATACTGAGTAACACCCATACCCCATAGAATCATCGCTTCAGGTGCCGCAGCATAAGTACGCGCAGCAAGGCGAATATCGGCAGCTTTAAGACCTGTTACTTCTTCTACTGTTTCGGGTGTGTAACGTGAAGCAATTTCACGGAACTCAGCAAAACCTTCAGTATTATTTTCAACGAAAGATTTATCGTATAAGTTTTCTTCAATAATCACATTCGCTAACGCATTAACGAGTGCCATGTTTGAACCGTTCTTCAACGCTAACCACTGATCAGCAACACGCGCAGATTCGATCTTACGTGGGTCACATACAATAATTTTAGCGCCATTTGCACGGGCTTTAAGAATATGTCTTGCTACAACTGGATGAGAATCAGCCGCGTTGTAACCGAAAATGAGTAAGCATTTAGTAAGTTGAATTTCGGGAATAGCGTTACTCATTGCGCCATTACCTACTGTTGTCTCCAGACCGGAGACTGATGGTGCGTGTCACACCCTAGCACAGTGGTCAACATTGTTGGTTCCGATCACCGCCCTTGCGAGTTTTTGCATCACATAGTTGGCTTCGTTACCCGGACCGCGGGCTGAACCTGTTGTCATTATCGCATCTGGACCATACTGCTTTTTAATTGCCATTAGCTTATCGCCGGCAAATTGAATAGCTTCGTCCCAAGACACGGCTTCTAATGCTGATTCACGTGTACGGCGAATCATTGGTTGCTTCAAGCGAGGCGTTAATAAGTTGGTATCGTTGAGGAAATCCCAACCATAGTAGCCTTTCAAACAAAGTTGGCCTTCATTGGTACGACCCATTGCTGGTTCTGCTGCCACGACTTTGTTATTTTCGACAACCAACTTTAGTTTGCACCCAGTACCGCAGTAGGGACAAACAACAATTGATTTTTTCATTCTAACCTTTTGGCTATAATTGTTATTAATATGTATTCTAAACTAAAAGTTTATAACACTAACGAATAATCGCTACAGCGGCATTAAGCGCAGCTGCTTCACGTTTTTGTTTGCTTGTTTCAATCAACGTTTCAGCTTCAATAATCTGAATAGCATTAGTAGGACAAACTTCTACACATGCAGGACCCGCTTCACGATGAGAACACAAGTCACATTTTAATGCTTGAGACTTAGGCACCATGCGCTTAAATAGCGATGCACCTTTTGATTCTTCAACCATCTTAGTCACGACATTCATTGCACCGTAAGGGCAAGCAATGACACAGGTCTTACACCCGATACAGCGAGACTGAATTACTTTTACATAACCATCTTCTAAAACGATGGCGTTATTAGGGCAAACCTGCGCACAAGGTGCATCATCACATTGACGGCACATTACGGGGGTTGTCACATGCACATTTTTTACCAACGTTAACCGTGGTGAAAAATCTGCTGGAGCAATCCCTGTTAGTTTGCCATCAGCTTGGTGAGAAACAACACAAGCAATTTCACAGGTTCGACACCCAATACACAGATTTGGATCTGCAAAAACAAACCGGTTCATGGTCTATACCTTGTTAATGTCGATACATCACAGCATAGCGTTACGCTGTAATGCTTTATAAGCATTTATTGTACCAATAAATATCTATCATCATAATTTTTTTTAACTAAATGAAATATAATCAAAAAAAAAGAAAGTGCGAGCACTGTCACGCTTTCTTTTTTTAGAGTGTCGATAATCAGTTTCTACGAGTCAATTACATCGACAGTTTTCGTCAATAATATCGACACATCATCGACACTTATGATGGTTAGAACTTAACAATGTTCAAAGCCACCAGAGCCTTGCCATTCAGGTAGCCGCTGATAAATAGTGGCAACCGCTGCTTGCACCATCTCAGTTAATGGAAATGAAAACGCCACAATCGCGGGCTGGATACCCACAAAAACGACCTCAGGCACAAAGGTTTTTAAATCATCAATTAAGAAATTGAGCGGTAAGCTATGGGTCGAAACCACATACATATCGACAATAGTTTCTGGATCAATAATTCTAATTTCACCCGCTTGTTCACCAATATCTGCCGCATCCACGACAATCACTCGTTGTGGCTGTGCTTTACGAATAAGATGTAAACAATCTTCTGGCATCGAACCGCCTTCCAGCACACTCCAACCTGATATCGGATTATCTTTGATCATCTTCGCTAATAATGGCCCTGCACCATCGTCACCCATCATGCTATTACCCACGGTAAGCACAATATTACTAACCGATAGATCAACATCATCATTAGAAACACTTTCACCCATCATAGTTGACAAATTCACTTCCTGAAGCATATCTTCACCTCATTTAGTATATTTTCATCATGTAACATGGTTAGCGTATTCCTCTAATCATCATATACATTGTCGGTTCGCGGTGAATATCCCCAAGCGCAGTAATAAAATCACGGGTTAACTGCTGTGAACGGGCATTCTGAGTTGAACTATCAATGCGATCAAAAGCCAGCGCCAGCATATTAAGGTGTTCAGGATAAATCGTAATTTCACCAAACACAAAATAGCCTTTCATTTTATTGAACGCTTCGCCATCTTGTGGCAAGCCACTGATCCAGTTTAGGTATTCATCACCTTCACACTCAATTACAGCTTTTAAGCAATCGACCACGCCTAAATGGTGACCAATTGCCAAGCTGTAGTACATGATCTGTTTAGCTTCTTCAGGCACATCATAGCTTTCATCAACAAACTTACGTCCTAATGTATAAAAGTAGACGTGGCCTTGAAAATGGCGAGATTGTGTTAATTCCGCTAAAACATCACTCATTGGTGACAACCTCCACATGATGTCTGACCTTGCTGTGCACTTGAACTCACATCAGAACCTGTTAATGCTGCCATGGTTTTTGACAGTAAAATATTCACAATTTCTGTTAATCGCGGATCATTTTTGGTCGCAAGATACGCACTGATTTTTTGATCAACATCATCAGCGCTACAGGTTGCTAAGACATCCATCACATCATCAGCAATACGTTGTCCATGCAAATAACCTGCAAGCACGCGCGCTTGACGTTCAATCATCACTTTAATATCCAATGGAATCTCAGTGTGTTTTAAACTCGCTTTTTGTACTTCAGGTTGGTGTACTTTTGCTTTTAATTTTTGATCAAGTAGCCCTAATGCAACCGCAAAACCATAAATAGTCGCTGCTGGTGTTGGCGGACAACCCGGAATGTAAACATCAACGGGAACAATTTTATCAGTACCGCCCCACACACAATAAAGATCGTGGAAAATACCACCATCACAACCACATGCACCATATGAAATTACAATTTTGGGATCCGGCGCAGCTTCATAAGCACGTAATGCAGGTGCTCGCATAGCGCGTGTTACTGCACCTGTAAACAAAAGAATATCGGCATGACGAGGTGAAGCAACAATTTTAATACCAAAACGTTCAGTATCAAAAATTGGTGTTGTTGCTGCAAAAATTTCAATTTCACAGGCGTTACAACCACCACAGTCAACACGATAAACGTAAGCTGAACGACGAATTTCTTTGATCAACGCATCTTTAAGCTTTTGGCTATTAGGTGGAAGCGCGACAGGTACAGTTTGAGTATGAGCTGTACCAACTAGCTGTTTAATACCTTTCACTTTTGCTCCTCAAGGTAACGTAGATGACTAACATTTTCGCTATCTAACATATTGTTGCTACGGCGACATTCAGGACACGTTTCAATTTGCTTACGGCGTTCTATAAGTTGCTGACCCGTTACACCACTGTGCGCTAAGGTATCCATGACATATTCAAGTAACTTACGTGCCACAAATGGACGATCACATTGGCGACAGTTCGCTAAAGTAAACACCGCTTCATCATAAAGATCCGCTTTATTAGTAACCGCTAGCTCAAAATTTTGAGTCAATTTAATTGCTTTTGTTGGGCAGACTTCTTCACAACGACCACAATAAATACAACGAGCAGTAGACAATTCCCAGCGACGTGTTCCCGCTTTAGTATCTGTTTCCATGATCAAAGCATTGGCAGGACAAGCACGCGTACAAGCACCACACGATAAACACTGATCAGCATCTAACTCTGGCTTACCACGAAAATCTTCACTCACTTCCATCGGAGCAAAAGGATATTTAGTGGTAACGGAACCTGTTTTGATTACTGTTTTTAATAACTTAAACACATGACCTCCTAAAGCTTGAATGGCGAGTTCTTGCGGTCAATGCTGTATTGCTCAATCGCTTTATAAGGAACGGTTTTACTGCGTTTTTTCTTAGTATCAACAATCGTTACACGGTCAGTACATGAGTAACATGGATCTAAACTACCAATGATTAACGGCGCATCAGCAACAGTATTACCACGTAACATATAACGCAATGTTGGCCAGTTTGCATACGTTGCTGCACGACAACGCCAGCGGAATAACTTCTGGTTATCGCCTGTCATACTCCAGTGAACGTTTTCACCACGTGGTGCTTCAGTAAAGCCAAGTGCAAATTTATTAGGTTTATAGTCAAAACCTTCCGTTAAAATCGCACCTGGTGGCAAGTGATCCAAACCGTATTCAATCACATTTAATGATTCAAATACTTCGCGTACACGTACCATAACGCGTGAGAACACATCACCATTTTCCATCACTTGAATATCAATCGGCACGCTACCGTATGACTCTAATGATTGACCATGCACAATACGTACATCGCGGTTAAAACCACTCGCACGAATCAATGGACCTACAGGGCTAAAATCACGGGCGACTTGCTTGGTTAGAATACCTACACCTTCAGTGCGGCTTCCAATATTAGGCGTTGAAAGTAAAACATCCACCAGCTCAGAGAACTTCTGACGGACTTCTTTTACCATCGCAATACCTTGTACGCGCTGCTGTTTTAGAAAATCACGACGCACGCCACCAATTAAGTTCATGCCATATGTTTTACGGGCACCCGTTAGTAACTCGGCCAATTCCATGGTCTTTTCACGTACACGGAAAAATTGCATAAAGCCCGAGTCAAAACCAACAAAGTGGCTTGATAGACCAATGTTTAACAAGTGACTATGTAGACGTTCAACTTCAAGTAATACCGTACGGATCATCTTGGCGCGGAATGGCACATCAACCGATAATGCGTTTTCAATAGTATTGCTGTAACCCACACTGTGAGTAAAACCACAGATACCACATACACGGTCAGTTAGCTGTGCCACTTCATGATAACCCATGCGTGTTTCAGCTAATTTTTCCATACCACGGTGAACATAGAACATACGGTAATCCGCATCAACAATGTCTTCACCATCAACGAACAAACGGAAGTGACCCGGTTCATCTGACGTAATATGTAACGGACCCACAGGCACGATACGGTTGCTGTCATTACCAAGTTGATTATCAAACTGGTACGTTTCAGTTTCTGTTGTTGGTTGTGGACGCTGACGGTAATCCATCGCATCTTTACGTAATGGGTGGAGGTTTTCAGGCCAATCATCTGGCAGTATTAAACGACGCTCATCGGGTAAACCTACTGGACGTAAACCGTACATATCACGGATTTCACGTTCGCCCCATACCGCAGCAGGAATAGTTGGTGTAATAGAAATAAACTCTTGGCTATTAGCATCAACTAAGACTTTTACGGTTACCCAGCTTTTTACTTCACCTTCCATTGAAAGCGCATGATAAACCGCAAAGTGACCATTAAGGCTACGTTCATCATTACCAAAAGTAACCGTTAACCAGCCGCCTTGATCGAAATAAAGCCATTTCATCACCTCAACCAACGAGGTCATTTTAACGGTAATAGTGACTTGATTTTCTGTCTGCCACTCTTCATCAATAATCGCGGATGGAAAGAAATGATTCACACCATCGACATAATTTTTACCAATACGACCCGCTTGTGGCTGCGAGTGAAATTGTTGAGATGTATTGTTTGTCATATCTATTACTTACCAACCAAAAATTAAAAATATTAGTGCCAATACAGCCACCAAAAAAGCAGGGAAAATCGTGCGATGGATCTGAGTGAAACGTACACGCGCCATGGTGTTTTCAACTAAACCTGCAATCAAGAACACTACAAACAATTTAATTAGCAAAATGATGGAAGCTGAAAATAAGCCGCCAAAACTCAAGCTACTTGCTTTACCCCAAGGAATGAAAATCGCAAGGAATAACTGTGCAACAACAAGCTGTTTTAAACCTAAACCCAGTTTTACCATCGCCAATGCAGAACCTGAATATTCTGTCACTGGACCTTCTTGAAGCTCTTGTTCTGCTTCTGCACCATCAAACGGCACTTTGCCCATTTCGATAAACAATGCAAAGGCACACACAAGACCCGCAAGAACAACGGTTAATGGATGCTGCCAATGGTTATTCGCTAGTGCGTGACTGATATAACCTAAGTCAGTCGTACCGACACTTAACGCAACCACCACAATCGCAAGAATTAGAATTGGTTCAACTAAGATACCCAGCGTTAGTTCTCGACTACTACCAATACCTGCAAACATGCTGTTTGAGTCAATACCTGATAATGCAAAAAAGAAACGAAAAATCGCTAACAAGTAAATATCGGTAATAATGTCGCCCGAAATTGGAAACGGTGACACTTGAGTAACGGTAGGTAATGCCATACCAATTAATAGCATTGTCACAACAAGTACCCATGGCATTATCCAAAAAATAAAACCAGAGTTTGCAGGCGCTACCGATTGACGACGTAATAATTTGGCAATATCACGGTAATCTTGTAATACACCAGGCCCTTGACGAGAATGAATTTTAGCGCGAATAACGCGAGAAAACCCCGTTGCCAGTGGCGCTAACATCAGCATTAAAATGGCTTGGACAATCGCTAAAACAATCCAACCCGCTGTTGGCATTTCAAGTGGGGACATTAGAGACTAACTCCTGAAATGAGAGGAACGAACAACACTACAACCACCACGGCAATAATGCAGAATCGACACACTTTACGACTATCCAGCGTTGGATTTTCACCACCTTCACTTAAATAAGGCAGTACAAAACGCTCAGTCAATGATGCTTGGCGGTTGTTATAAATAAAACCAAACATATTACGCATCGGACGAGTAATACTTGCAGCAGAAACCGTCATACGTTGTTCGTATTGGTAACCACAAGCCCAAGGATCACCTTGATGACGACGCGGAAGACGACGTTGACGAAAAGCGTAAAGTAATGCAGCAGGTACTAACGTTAATAGTGCCAGTGCAATGGCGATTACAGGTGTTGAAAGGATCGCTTGATCAGCAACCGCAGGGTAAACCGTTAAACCATGAGCAACCGTTAACGGTGCCATATTTAACATTGAAGACGCAATTGATGAGAAGTAAGGTGCAATCCATGGCGCACACACACCTAGCACAATACATAATATTGCCAGTGATGTTGTGGCGGTGATCATTGCAGGACCCACTTCACGGGTATTGGCAGCGCGTTCTGTTTTAGGTGCGCCAGTAAAACAAATACCGTATACCTTCACAAAACACATACATGCTAATGCACCGGTAAAGGCGAGCATTACCATACCAAATGGACCAAAGACTAAGTTTGCAACCGTACCGACTTTACCCAGGCTAAATAGCGATTGGTAAATAAACCATTCTGAGACAAAACCATTTAATGGTGGCAATGCACAAATTGCTAACGTACCAATCAAAAATGCTGCGGCTGTTTTAGGCATTGTTTTCGCCAAACCGCCCATGTCATCCATGTCTTTGGTATGCATACGGAACACCATTGAACCAGAGCCTAAACATAACAGGCCTTTGAACACCGCGTGGTTTAGTAAGTGATATAAACCACCTAACAAACCAAGCAATGCCAATACTGGATGATGCGAAGCAATACCAATCATGCTTACACCTACACCGATTAAAATGATGCCGATGTTTTCAATAGTGTGATATGCCAATAATCGTTTGATATCATGTTCTGCTAGTGCGTACATTACGCCAAGCACAGAAGACACTGCACCGAAGATTAGCACTAAGAAGCCCCACCATAATTGGGTTGCGCCAAGAAATAAAATCGCAAACTTCAAAATACCGTAGATGCCGATCTTAACCATTACACAAGAAATTAAGGTTGAACAATATGACGGTGCAATGGGATAAGCTTTAGGTAACCAGCCATGTAAGCCAATACCTGCTGCTTTAATACCAAAACCAACCAATGCTAATAAGAACACTAATGATGCCATTGCCCCAGTAACAGGGTTATGCATGATAGCGCTAAATTGATAGCTATTAGCATGAGAGGCAACAATCATAAATGCCACTACAACTAAAAAGCTAGCGGCATGATCTGCAATAAAATATTGCAAACCCGCTTTTTTACTTTTCGCACTACCATCACTAGTAACAATTAACCAAGAAGCCAGTGAAATGATCTCCATAAAGACAATAAAGATCATTACATTGGCTGACACCACAATGGCTGTCATCGCTGCAGCAAAAATATTGAACAGGATATTAACCTTCCAACCGCCTTTGCCATAGTACTCTTCAAGGTAGTTAATTGAATAAACAGACGCTGCCATGGTGACCACAGATATAACCACCACCATCAGTGCTGATAGCATATCCATACTAAACCAATGACTCATTGCGGCAGTCGCATCCGCAGTATCGTAACCACTTATTATGGTGCTAACACCCGCAATGATGCCAAACAAGCCACCAAACGCACTGATCACACCCGCAAGGCGTAAACTTTCTTGCTCATGTTTACGCCCTTGATACGATAAAATCGCAGCCACGGCATAACTGATTAAAGCAAAACAAACTAAAACTAATGGACTCATCGTGTTACTGCTCCACCTTTGGCTGACGCTGAACTATCTGCCGCACATTCACGTTTAATATCACGTGCTTTAGTAATATTAACCTCATCGATTAACACAATTGCTTGAGTTGGACATACTTCAGCACAAGCGGGTCCTTGTTCACGGAAACCACACAAATCACATTTAACAGCAATGCTTTTTACTCCCGGTTCCCAAGCAAGAATATCTTGACCAAATGTGCTTGGAATCGAAGTTGAAGGGTTACTTGAACGAATAGTTGAAGGGATATAAGTATCGTAACTATTTGCCATTGCAATAGGTCGGCTACCATCAAAAGCGATTGCACCAAAAGGACAAGCAACAGCGCATAAAGTACAACCTACGCATAATGTTTCGTTAAGCATGACGCGATCTTGTTGCTTGGTGATCGCTTGTACTGGACATACAGTGGCACAAGGTGCATCTTCACAATGACGACACATCACAGGCGCGGTGGCATTATCTAATTTAACCACGGTTAGGCGGGGATGGCTTTGCAGTCCTTGTTGTTTATGTACTGTCGAACATGCTGCCATGCAGGTGCCGCAACCAATACACTTCTCAGGATCTGCAATTACAAAGCTTTTCATTGTCTACCTAGTCAATCGCAAAAAAACCTATTAAAGCAAGAAATGTGCCATACAAGCACATTTAATATAATATGATTTATATCAAAAACTTAAAAAAACATAATAGTAAAAAAATACTTTCCGAGATGACAATATATTGATTGTGGTGCCGTCGGCGATAGCTTCGACACGGGCACGTCGACACACTTCGACACACTTCGACAGTCAAGTGTCGAACCATCATCTTGAAGAGCGATGTTTATATTAGAAAAAGTACCATACAAAAAAGCCCTCTACCTATATTTCATATAAGTAAAGGGCCGTTATTACTACTCTAAATAGGATGCTGCATGGTGTTAACAACGTTGCTTATTCGCCTACATCTACCGTTATCGGTTAATCCCATGCTTTTAAAATAATGCGTTCATCATCATCACGTTTAACCCAACCATCTTTTTCCATGCGGTTCGCTAGCGGAATAGAATATTTACGACTGAGATCGGTACGATCTTTAATATCAGTCATGGTAATACGATCATGGGGTTGATGATCTGCAATCACTGCTTTCACAAGATCTAAATACACCCCCATATCAAAATAGATATTCTCATCAAGAGCGGTAATATATTTTTGATGGCTTAATTGGCGTAACCACTTTTTACCACCTACAATTTTGACTTTATTTAGCTCAAGCCCTGCTTTGCCAAACTGACGAATTTGATGCAATATATCAAGCGCATCTTGAGGTAGATCATCTTCATTATCACCTTGCCCAATACACCATTTACCATAACTTAAATGCACTTTCTGTTGCTGTTTTAAACGCTGCATGATCAGTTCAATTACAGCATCATTGATCCGTAATCGACTACATAATTCAGCTGATGCCATAGAAATACCAGCACCTAATAATGTTTCAAGCTGTTGCGATATATCTGCTATCCATTGGTTATCAAAACAAAATGGTGCAATGAATGTTTGTTGTTCCGTTGGTTTGAAATCAGCCTCATAACATTCAAAATAACCTTGTAGCACTAATAACATCTGTCGTTGCGATTCAGGCTGTAAGTGTTGTGGTAAATTATTGAGTACATCGTATAAGCGGCGTTTTTGATAGCCAAAAATATAATCACTCCACACCACTTCTGCACCATGTTGTAAACCACTGCCGCCTTTTTGGATCATCGCCAATCGTTGTCCAAATAATAATGGCATTGGCTTTTCAAATACTAATCGTGCAAGCTCAGTGTTGGGAATGTAGCTCAAACGCGCCGTGCCATGCCACGTTCCCATCGCCACTTCGACTTGGCGTTGTTTTTTAACTTTTAACTTAACTGCGGTTTTCGTTAATCGCACAATACATTGATCACGCAAAGTAATCTGTTGATTAACACCTGTGATAAAATGACCTCTACCAATATCTTTACGACCTACACCTTTAACATTCACCGCGACACGGCATGTTGCAGATACCGTAGTTAATTGCTGATGATAAGCTTGAATAGATCGTACTGTCCCGACAAGGTTTGATGGATGACAACGTACTTTATCACCAATCGCTAATTGCCCTTGTGCGAGTGTGCCCGTTAGCACCGTACCAATTCCGTTAACAACAAACACCCGATCAATATACATAAGAGGATCAGTCGCGGACTCAACCACGGTATTATCATCGCTGTTTACTGGAGCAATGATTTTATGGCGCGCAATATTAACTTGTACGGTATCAATTAAAAGCTGACGTAATGCTTCAATGTTATCTTTTTTCAATGCAGATACAGTCACGATTTCAGGTAATAACCCGCTACGTTCCATAACCTGTTCTAACACTTGATCTTCTATTTCAGCTAATTGATCAGCATTGACTTTATCGCGTTTATTAATACAAACGACAATATCTTCAATTCCCATCGCATGCGCAACATCAAGGTGTGAAGTGGTCATTGGCATCCAACCTTCATCGGCCGCCACCACTAATAACAACACATTTAAATGCCACACACCTGCGACCATATTACGCAAATAACGTTCATGCCCCGGCACATCAACCACGCCAATAGTATTGCCATTATCATCTTGAAAATGGGCAAAACCTAAATCTTGAGTCATACCTAATTGCTGCTCATGAGGACGCGCGGTGAGCATACCCGTTAACGCTTCAATTAATGCAGTTTTACCATGGTCAACATGTCCAGCAAGGCCAACCACTGCTTGATATTGTGTGGGTATTGCCGCCATTATTTAGCCTCACCATGGGTATAAGATTGAATATAATCGTCAAGTTGGGCAATAAAGACAGCATGATCGCTATCTAATAAGGTCGCGACATTTAATAGCAACTGATTACTATTAACATAACCAATAATGGGGGTTGGCAAATCACGTAGCGCATCTAAATGTGCTTGTGCTTTACCCGGCAAGGTCAGTTTTAGACCATAACAAGGATAGGTTTCACTAGGGATCGCGCCACCACCCACTTGCATTACAAGGGGCACTGCTTGAGCATAAGACTTCCAGCGCTGAGACCACTGTTGCGCTAGCGATTGACTAACCTTGGCGCGATCTAATGCCTGTTGCGCGACACCAAAACCAGCAGGATCTCGATTTAGTTTCTGAATTAATAATTGCTCAAGCATTGATAAAACAATTCTCCCCGGACGGAAAGTTCGCATCATCGGGTTTTTGGCTAATTGTTGGCACAATTTTGAACACCCAGCAATAATACCCGCTTGCGGTCCACCAATGATTTTATCACCCGAAAAACACACTAAATCAACACCCATTTGTAAATAGCGCGGTAATGACACTTCACTTTGAGCGTATTGTTCAGACGATAAACCAGAGCCTTGATCGATCACCAATGAAACATGTTCAGGTAAACGTTCAGCTACATCCTGAATATCAGGTGATTCAGTGAACCCCTGCATAGAAAAGTTAGACTGATGCACCATTAAGACCATTGCGGTATTTTCAGTGATCGCATTAATATAGTCATCACTGGTGGTGATATTGGTTGTTCCCACTTCAACAAGTTTGCACCCAGAAAGGGCTAAAATATCAGGGATTCGAAAACCGCCACCAATTTGTACTTGCTCACCGCGAGACACAATAACTTCTTTACCCGCCGCTAACGCATGTAACACTAAATACACTGACGCTGCATTATTGTTCACGACCACACAATCTTCAGCGCCAATCCAGCTCTGAATCAAGGTCGGTAATAAACCATTACGATCACCGCGTTTGCCATCACTTAATTTTAATTCAAGGTTGTTATAGCCAACGTTAACGGCTTTAACACTGTCCCAAATTTGCTCATCAATGGGTGAACGACCAAGATTAGTGTGTACAGCAATACCCGTTGCATTGATTACTCGTTGTTGGCGACGACGATATAACTGACGACAACTATCAAGCACTAATGCCATGATATCGAGATCATTAACACCTTGGGTTTTAAAATCAGGATGCTGACGAATCGACGCAAAAAGTTGACGCAGTGTATTTGTCACAACAGGTCGACTTAATAAGCGCACATAATCGGCTAAATCTGAATGTTGAAGGAGTTGTTCAATTTGAGGTAAACGATAATTAACGGTTGAAGCGAGTGATGAAGAAGGTAATGCTGGCGATGTTATTGTCGTCACGGTAAGTTCCTTGGCTGAATTGCAGACAACAGCACTCATACCCTAACCTTAAACAGGCAAAGTAATGAGTGACAGAGGAACCATTTAAACGCGCGAAAAATGGCGGAAGAGGCAGGAATTGAACCTACCAAAGCTTATACAGCTCACATCGGTTTTGAAGACCGAGAAGGCCACCAGACCTCATCTCATTCCGAGATTCTTGTGCATCATAATGTAACTATCATCGTCGTTATTTGATTTACATCAATTTGTAGTACAAATACCGATATACCAATAAGGAATTCACCACGATGTGTATTATTTCATCATACAAAAGTTAAATTTCGTTATTATTAGCGTAAAAAAGCCCTACATTACTGTAAGGCTCAAACAATAAAATACATTGATAATAATAGCGTTATCTTACAACACCATTATCTTGCATATTTCCAATTAAAATATGTGTCAATTCAGCAATAATCTCATTCATATTATTGGGATCAATCGACTCTGATGATGTTGACCAAATTGGTTTATGACTTTGAGTATCAAATAATGTAAATTCAACATTAACAAACTCGTACGATACGGTATAACTATCATCATAAATATAGCTATAAGAACTATTATAGTAATTATGAAAAGACATACTGCCGCCATAACCATAGCTATTATTATTACCTGGATAACGAATGTTTTTATCTTCGATATTAACTAACTTAGCAACAAATACTGTTTGGGTACTATTTTTCTTAATATAACTCGATAAATCTGCTTTTGATGGTAATTTATCTGGATATATTTGAGAGCTTGAAATTGCATTAACCCCCTTCTTTTGTAATTCTTTTACCATATCATCTTCAAATATTCGTCTAACTCGTAAGTTATCTGACATTGCAACAACTAATGAGCTTGTAATCGGAAAATTTGAATATGTTCTATCAACCCAAGATGATGTTAAATTGCTAGAAGCACACGATGTTAACAACATTGTTAATATAAAAATAAATATTGCACGCATAATACATCCCTTTAAGTTATGTTCTAAAATTAACAATAGTACAGGGATAGGAGAAAGCAATAATGAAAAAAATGATCGTATCAACTTTAATAATACTTTGTGGATGTGCGACAGAAAATAATGAATCGAATCGATTAAATGAGCCTGAATTAAATAAACTGACATCTATTTCAAAAAATAAAGCACTACAAACACTCTCACCATTATCTCAATCAATATTAAATATTGAAAATGCAGAAACATCTAACCAAGAAAAGAATAATGAAATAAAAAAAATAGAATTCATGGCTGAAGATGACCCTGATGCCATGATTTATTTAGCCGCCTTATATGAAGAAGGAGAACTCGTCACAAAATCAGAAACTAAAGCGCGTTCACTCTATAAGAAAGCTGCAAATAAAGATCATCTTCTTGCTCGTTATTACTACGCTTTAATGCTTATTGATGGAAGAGGCGGCAATACTAACTATACAGAAGCCGAGTCACACTTACTCATTAATGTTAAAAATCAGCACGATCCATCATCTTACTCATTAGGCTATTTATATTTTATACAAGAAAAATATCAGAATGTGATTGATACTTTAAGTAAAAATAATAATACCAATAATGAATATTCAAATTATTTATTGGCTATTTCATATCTAGAATTAAACAAAAACACCCCACAAGCTATTCGTTTATTACAACAATCAGCTCAAAAAGATCATCCGTATTCTCATCTCGTTTTAGGTGATATCTATCGTCGAGGACTCTATGATATCGAAGTTGATAAAGAAAAAAGCTTTAAACATCTCAACATTGCAGCTAAAGACAATAATCCAAAAGCTTTATTTGATTTAGCAACATTGAGTATGGAAAATTTAGAATTAATTGAAAATGATCTGAACATTGCGATTAGCCAATTAAAATCAGCTGATAAAAATGGATATCCAGCCGCAAGTTTTGAATTGGCAAAATTATACGATAAAGGTAGCCTTATTGAGCAAGATTTTAATAAAGCTATTTATTGGTATAAACGTTCAGCCTCACAAGGGAATAATAGAGCAATGTATAATTTAGCCAGTATTTACATTAATGGAGATGGCGTCGATGTTTCTATCGAGAAAGCTGAATACTGGTTAATAAAATCAGCAAAGAATGGTAACAATCGAGCTAAAGAACTCCTTAAAGAAAATAAATGATTTCTTTAAATTATTTACAATTAAAAAGCCCAATAATATATATTGGGCTTTTTCTTATTCATAAAAAAAACTTGCTTGATATAACATCAAGCAAGCATTGCCGCTACAAGTAAACGATAACTAGTTATCAATACGAATACCGAAAATCAATTCCTCTGATTCACCAGGAGCGACACTTCCAATCGTTCCTATAATTGCCCCTGTAGAACCATTGGTAATCGTATTTATTGTCCCTTCAGATATGTTGGGTAACGTTCCTATAACATTAAATGTTGTATAAGCAGGTGTGGCATCAGTTAAGGTCACGTTACGAGCTTCTTCAATTGCAATATTTTCTGTTGTTAATCGATACATAATGCACTGTCCAGGTGCTATAGCGAAGTTTGTAGTAACATAAACATTAGTATCTGACAGCCCATCACAATTTAAATCAGGTGTCTGTTCTTTAGTTACCTTCATATTCGTATTAGCAACGGTTGTTGTATCAATCACTTGTAATGTTCCACAGCTAACAATAGTTTCAACGGTTGTAATGTTATCCGTTCCCTGTGGGGTATTCGCTGGTACAAGAACCTTTATAAATAAAACTTTCTGCGCACCACCAGCAAGAGAAGCCACTGACGTTATCGCATTATCAGCCCCTGTCAGTACATTATCATTATCAGTATCTTCATAAATAACAGTAGAAAAACCAGCATTTGAATTAGCAACAGTAAGCACTATATTTAAGAACTCATCATTACTGAGATTATTTAATATATGTTTATAAACAATGCTCCCTCCTGCAAAAGTCACCCCATTTGAATTAGGAGGACCAAAGGCTAGACATTGATTACTATTATCAACCATAACCGCATCATGTTTAATATCTTCTGCGTTTGTCGTTGGAGAAAACACTTTAAAATAAATATCTTGAGTGGCAGATTCTGCATCTACGGGAACAGTTACATCCGCATAAACAACGACCGCATCATCAGGACCTAATACTGGAATATTGGTAATGACTTCATTCTCAGCATTTTTAAACACGACAGTCCAATCAGCAGGCATGGTATTGACCGCAAAATTTGAGCCACTGTATTGCAACTCATAGCTTTCAGCTGCGCCTGACTTATTAGTGACATATAACGTAAACCGAGTTGTTGCACCAGGTTGTGCGGTATTAGTTGTCACTGCCGCTGATTCAGGACCCGCACCATAACCACAATCATCTTCAACAGCATCACAGTTATCTTCAACGGTTAACCCTGTTTCTGCTCTCAGATTATTAGTTAAATCAACCGTACTCGCGACGATTTCACCCAACCGATCAATAACAGTATTTGTTTTTGAGGTATCATTTGACGATCTTGCACGTTTAACCGTTTGGTATGGACCACCAATGGCAGAAGCGGGAAGTGTTGCAATCAGTATAACTTTATATCCACACACACCATTACTATCAGCCACTAAATATGATGGGCATGTTTCGCCAACAGCAGGAATAATACCCGTATCAGGATTACTGTCATTATCCGTATCAATTAATGGGGTTACGCCATCACTTTTGTATAAGAAAAAACTGGTACCACTCGGAAATGTTGACGATTCAATCGTAATATTAAAAATATCTTCATCATTACCCGTATTCCAAATATAATTGGTAAAACTGACTCGCGCACCTTGCGAAGCGGATGCTATCTCAACAATCTCATTATTTGTGTCATCAAGTGCATCACAATTATTATCAGTACCAACGTCACAACCACCATTGTTAGCAATAACCGCATAATTAGACGTAATTAAAAATGGTACTCTATTAGTGTTTGTTGAAACTAACTCACCAGAATCAACCGAACCACTATTATCTTCATCAAAACCATAGATACCTTGATTGTACAATGTTGTTGCAGAAAGGCCTGAATCTATATTCACTTCAAATGTTATCGTTGCAGATTCGTCAGCCGCTAAACCATCCATAACAAACTGAATTTCATCATTATTGGGACAAGAAGCATTAGGTGCAATACAGGTTGTAAAGGCTAAATCTTGATCACCCGAAGTTTCATTTCCTCCAATAGTTGTACCTGAAGCCGTTATTGTTGTACCCGATAAGCTCCAAGATACTGCACCATTAAATCGCATACCTTCAGGTAGAACATCATTTAAAATAACACCGTTAGTTTGTAATGGATCCATATCGGTGAGACCCACATTGGCATACGTAAATGTTACTGTATGCGGCCCACTTGGTGATGCACCGATATTGGCACTTAATGCTTTTGATATTTCAACAATCGGTAAATTCGTTGCGGTTACAGTATCAGTATTTGTCTGTATTCCCACACTGCCATTTGCAACAGAAGTACCATTAACAGCAACCGCTTGGCTGGTTGCAGTCACCGTTAGCGCATCCGATACATTAATTGTCGCAGCAGCATCAATATCCGCCACAATAACAAATTCAAAACTTTCACCTGGCGCTAATGGACCTATCACTGATCCTGAAGAAATTGGTGATGAGCCAGCATCAGCAACACCATCATTATTTTCATCTGGATAAATAGTTGCAGCACTAATAACAGAGGCAGGTAAAACAACATCAAGAGCGAAAGAATCTGTACTATTACCCGTATTAGTAAGTACATGATTGAACGTCACTGTTCGACCAGGAGCACCTAACTTAGATTGATCGTTAATTAAAGTAAGTGCCGCTACTGGCTGAACAAGGGTCTCTACTAAATTAGATGTTGTGCTACGTAAAATATTGGCACTATCCCGATACGTTGCACCCGCTTGATTTTTAATCACTGTACCAGATTCAGTTAAAGCCATGACAGCAAAGCTGGTACTAGCAATAACGGTTATACCTATTTTGACGATTCCCTTGAAGACATTCATATGACGCTCCCCCTTCCCTATTGTGCACTAGAATGACTAGCCACTGAATTGTATTGCATGCTAACCGGATTAAAATCTGCACCTAAAAGAATAAGTTGTGTACGGCGATTTACTCGGTTGTCTGTTTTGTTATTGGATATAATAAAAGGTTCTCTCGATCCAGTACCTAACGTTACTATTCGATGAGAAGATATCCCTTGCTGTTGTAAATAATGAGCAACAACAACCGCTCTTGCTTTCGCTAATTGGTCGTTATAATCCGCTTTTCCTGAATAATCAGCAGAGCCGATTACAGCAATATTTAATGTAGGATTCGCTTTCAATAATTGTGCCGCTTGATCGAGTTCTTGCTGTTGCTCTTTACCTAATAATTTATTATCAAAATCAAAATTGACAACCGCTGGCCAATAATGGCCTCCAACAACTGTTGTCGTCTGTCCACAAGCAAGATCACCATAGTCAGCATAAATAGCTTGATTAGAAACACAGCCTGAAATACCGATACTTAAAAGAACTAAAGAAGTTGTTAATAATTTCATGATTACATTCCTCACCACTATTCACTTAACCAACCAAACAAGTCTTCATCAAGCTTAAACATCATTTCAAAATAAAAGCCTTGTAAGTTATATCCTTGCGGATCAAGGTCATCATCGTCAAAACCAATTACGTTATAACCAATACCTGCACGTAGATTTTTCATAACAAGATAGTTCAAACCGACACCAAATGAATAACGACGACTATCAAACCAATCAGTACCTAACATTCCGCCGTGTACATCAACATCCCAACGTCGATTAATATAATAAATAGCACGACCATCAATAATGGTTGCTACTGAATCATAATCTTGTTCATATTCAGTAAAATCTTCCCACTTCAAGCCAACGCGTCCAGATATTGTCCAATCTGGCGATAATTGGTAATTCTGATGGGTTGAGAAAATATGTGCGGTACGAGTACTATCATTACGCTCAGTTTTCCACTCATAAGCACCTAACATATGGTAACGATTGCTTAATCTCGGGCGATAAGCAAAACCTAAACTGAAATGATTACTCCATGTATTTTGCGCATTTTCTTTATCAATATAACGATATTCTTCACGTACAAGCCCACTCCAATCCTGACTCAAACGTGTTACCCAAGCGCCCAATACTCCATAATAATCTTCAGATTCACCATGGCGGTACTCTATGCGACCTGTGGTTTTATAATTTGGATTACGTATATCAGCTAAACCTAGAGAGACTGCAACACCTGACGTCCCTTCACCCTCAATGACTTCAACATATTCAATTGCAGGATCAACACTGATACCCGGTATTACTTCAAAGCGACCACGATAACCATTTGCTAATTCAAGACTACGACCATCAGATGCACCTCTTTGTCTAAACTCATTAAAGGTACTGCCACCATGAAGCCAATCAACATCGATACCAGCTGTAAATAGACTTGTTGAACCACTGCCTAAATTACTAATACCACTAAGAGAATCAATATACTCATACTGAGTATAGATACTGGCTTGCTTATGTACTTTCCAATCAGCTTTTACGTTAAAACGACGCTTACTATCATGACCAAAACTCTGTTCATATTCAGTATCTAACCGACCAGGACGCCCCCATAAACTAAATGTGCGGCCAAGGCCAACTATCGCTGTGGTATATTCCTCAGAATCGGTTTCCGTTTCATTTTTTATATAACGAGAACCTAAACGAGTTGTCCACTGAGATCCTAAGATCTTAGTATCTACCGTTGCACCAATGGTCTGTTGTTTTTCGGTATGTACAAGGGATTCAGAATGGCTAGCTTCAATGTTTAAATTCATTAATCCTGTCAATTTCTGACGATGACGAAGACGAAGCTCTTGACGTGCAGGGGTTACACCGCCAGTTGTATTAGTAAATCCTTCTTCAGCATAAACATATTCAAGTTCAGTGGCTGCTTGGGTATTCCAATCACGATTAATTCGAAGTTTATAAGCCATACCATCTTTAATTTTATTACTTGTGTCTGTTGCTGTTGTTAACGTATCAGCACTTTCATTTCCTTTATGGGACATCGTCGCAACAGAAGCGGTTACTTGCGTTTTACTATCAAAATCATAATTAACCCAAAGACTACCGATATCATAACCTTCAACATCATTATCGTTATATTCATAGCTAATACCGGAAATCAAATAAGGGGTAAATAAATAAGAAAGCCTTGCCCCTGCTACTGTATAAGCATCACCATCACCATCAACATCATAAGCAACTCTTACTTTAATAGGATTAAGATTAGCGTCATAAGTTGGAATAACACGATTGAAACGCATATCACCCGTAAAATAATCAATCGTATAATCAATATAACGCGCTAATGGTTGCTGACTTAATACCAAGCCTGCATTATCTCTATCATAAGTAACTAACGTTACCGTATCTGAATGACGAACAATACGGGTATCTCCGATGCTATAAAACATCGCAGTACCATTACCATTAAACTCAACAACTTTATGTAAATCTTCTGGACGAGCACCATATAATTGGCCAGTTAATTTGCCATCGTTATACATGCTATTAAAGCCATTAAGAATCTGGCTCGTACGACCAATATCAGACTCGTCAGTTCCATCGGCAGTACTATAATCACCCCACATTGCAAAATGACGTTCTTTCTCAAGCTTCACATAAAGCTTACTGGTACTACGGGCATCATAGCCTTTTATACTCGCATCACCTGGGATTGGGTAATAACTATCAGGTGATATTTCGCGATAAAATTCTTCATCAGACTTATCACTGTCATAACTTAAGGTTAAATGCATACCACCTTTAATATTACCTTTAATAAAGGCAGCGGCTCTTTCATCATGGCTATAACTTTTATTTTCATAACCATCTAATTGAGCCGGTGGTTGCTCTCCACTAAAGCGGCCATAGCGTCCGGTATAATTTAAAATACCGGAGACGAATAATGGGCGTTTAGCAGCAATTTGATAAAGCTTTATTTTGTCAGAGAAATCTTCGACTGAGGCTTGAATATTAACTTGCCCCGTATTTTCAGTACTACGTAAATAAACAGTTTTTTCACCATTAATAACACGAACCTGATGACCTGTTTCATTCTCTTGAATATCAGGATCTAACCAAGTATCACCTTGATCTGTATTTAGCGTTACAAAGTAAGTACCTCGCGCCAAATTATTATTTTCATCATACAGTTTAATAATAACTGGAATAACAGAGCGCCCACCATCGGCACGTAATACGTCACCATCAGCAACAACACTAATACGTTTTGCAGACTTAGGATGAGAGAACGTTTTGCCTAAAACTAGACGTTCATTACCAAATGGATCAATCGTTTTAATTTCAACAACATTGTCACCATCTTCTAAGGGCACACCATACCAACCAACAATCTGAGCATTTTCACGCTTATTGATAATACGTTCGCCTAACTGATCAATACTGATCACCTGACCATTAACATACAGTGTCGGCTCAACATCACCTCGAATAACGGCAATGAAACGGCCATCATAGCTATAATCATTGGTTGGCCAATACCATGCGCCTGATTCTGCTTCTGCTCGAGTAATATTTTTCGCTTCACTTTCAGGCAATGGAATAACATCTTGTAGAATATTATCAATTCTAAACTTAGCTTCTTTCGGAATGTTATTGTATGCCGTTGGCACTATTTCAGTTTTAATTTTGTAAAGCGATAATGCCGTTCTCAAATCGTTAAGCTTTTCTTGTGAATCACTAAAGCCAAAACGAATGGATGATAATTTATCAGTGCTTGGATAAATATAAGCCTCATCTTGTACTGATTTTGGATATAACGTAATCATACTCGCAAGATCTTCGTTACTACCTTTACGTGACTCTAATGCATAACCTTTAAATACAGTTAAAGAGGAAGTAGATGCTGACGTTTGAGAAGCATTGTCAGCAGCGGTTGACGGCCCACTAATAACGCCGGCTTGTAATTCATCTGCTTTTAATGCTTTTGGTTTGGCATCATATTGTAATCCTTTAAAATTCTCTGCTGTTTTAAATAGCCACTCACCATTTATATTGGTGTTTCTTTCCTTTAATTCTTGATAAACCGCTTCTTGATTTTCTACCGGACATGGCGCGACAAAATCTGCACGATGCATTTCACCACGTCGCATATCAACAAATCGAGAATCGCCTTTTCCAGCATTACGTGTATCTGTTGGCTCTAATTCAATGCCTAAAGGTAGGGTTTGTTTGTCAACTTTCATGACATGATTACCCGCCTTAACACCAAACATTGAATACTGACCATTTTCATCAGTGATAACATAATCACCCGTTTCTAAATATATTTTCACTCCACCAATAGGCCACATCTGATTTTTCATGATGTCGTTACACTGTGCATCAACAAAAACTTTACCGAAAATAATGCCTCTATCTGACATCACTCCCGTTTGGGTAACCTTAACTTGGTATTTATCAATATTAGAAGTAAGACGGGAATCCGTAGTACCACCAAAGGTCGCTGCATTAACATAAACAGAGTTGATACCATCTGAATCTATAGCACCTGCTGTTAGTTGCAAAACATAGGTTAATTTATAGCTACCATTTTCAGGCGGTTGTGTACTGCCACTTAATGTCCCAATATCAAAACGATATGTATAAGTATCAATACGTACTGGATCTTTATAAGGTTGATCATTTAATCGAGTACTGCCTTCCATATATTTAAAACCATATGGCATTGAATCAAAAACTTGTGCATCAAATAATTGACTGTCTGGTAGGTTATTTTTAATCGTTACTGAATATTTAACGAAGCTACCAATTTCTGCGTTATCTTTATCAGCATCTTTTTGAATGGTTAATCTACGATCTAAACTTTTGGGGTCTAGCGGTATATCAAACGTATCAACCCGATCTCTCACCGTAATAGGGAATAAACCTGAATTTTCAATATCATCATTACCATATGGGCCATATGACATCGGGGTAACATTATAAATATTAAAATTCGCTAACGTTGTATAAGCCGATGGCCACACATGCGTTTGTGGTGGCTCAACCGAAATATAATATTGATTACCATTAATTGGGGCTAATTTAGGAAATAACACTCGACCATCAACATCTGATATCACTTCAGCAACAGGGACTAAGCCATCAACATTTGGCACTCGCACTTTTGCTGTTGGTGCTACATTATTTTCTGTTTGATAAAACTTCACTATCGCATTTTCTACACCGTTAAAATTAGTCGCATCAAAAACCACAAATTGAGGGCTGATATAAGCTAAATCGGTCAGAATAATTCTGTTGTTATTGTTAGGATCAAAGACTTCAATCACTAATTCATCATTTGGATTTGATTGAATCTCACAATCATCTGCTGTCGAACCGTTTAGATCAAAACCTTTAAAATTAATGGTGTTATCAATATTAGACAATAATGCCGTGCGACTTATTTCACCTGTACGCCAAGGAATTGAAATATCATCTAAGCAATGGTTACCACCTGGTCGAATATAATTGTCCTTTGGCGATACCGCATGCACAGGAATAACACTTCTGAAAATACCCGTATTCGGGCCTGTTTCAGCAAAAATCCAATAAAACGAATCGCCTTCACTTGATCGTAATGTTACGGGATAATTGGAAGATTTAGGACCAATAATATCAATGGTGGACGCATGTTCATTACCTTGCGGAAGAATAATTTGGGCATGAACACCATCAAATTTTGAATCAAATCCAGCTGAACTTGAATGATAATAAAAGTTTGTAGGAATAAAATGTTCGTGATTACTGTATAAAATTGTAAAAGCACTATTTGGGTCTAATACATTATTATCAATAAGCTCAAAATCAATTAAATTATCATCTTCTTTACCTACTAAGGTATTACAGGCTTCACCACTTCTTGAAATATTTTCAGCTGTTGATGATAAATTAACTTCAGCTTCGCTGTATATTTTAAATGGAACAGTTCCTCGCACATCATTAACTTGCGCATAATAAGAGAAATGTCCTGATGTATTTGGTTTCATATAATCAGGCTTAACTAAAAAGCCCACCTTTTCTACATTACCTAAACCATCCCAAGAGCTATATTCATACCAATCTAAATTATGGTCATCTTGTTCAAAAATAAAATTATTATTAATTCCGACTAATACCACACCGCCATCAAAATTATATTCAGGAGAAACTAAGGTTATTGGTGAATGATCTTTAGCTGGCTGGCCATTAATCACTTTATCTTGTAATAAAGAAATATTAGCAGGAAGTTTTACTGAGATTAACACACCAGTATGGCTAACTTTTACTTGTGAACCTGCGGTTTCTGATTGAACGAAAATATTATACGGCAGTGCTGCCGATTCAGGCTTGGTGCGACCAACACTGGTATAATTGACTCTAAAGTCAATTTCAGAAAGTGATGTCACTTGTTGCTGACAAATAGGTGAATTTTCAATGGTTAAATTAACAATAGGCCCATTAATCACAGTCAGTTTAGTCGAACTGGTTTTTTCAACTGAAGGTTCATTGATTGATGTAACAACAGTATCAATATCATAGAAGTCGTTGTTTTTATCTGTTGTTGGAAGCTCAACAGTGTAAACAATATTAATAGATTCACCCGGCTTTAACTGGCCAGAAATATATTCTCCATCACTGTTTTTATTAAGCTCTGGCTCACCGGGATCATGAATACCATTACCATTAGTGTCAAAATATATCTTTATATTGTCTGCACTCGGTGATGTAAGATCCCCATTATCATCAGTTAGATTATTAACATTAATAATATAGCTATCTTTAATATTACCTGTATTAGTTACTGTATGAGGAATACTAACAATAGAACCAGGTGAAACATTTTTTTCTGTCTTATTATCTCCCGATGTATCAGGCGATAATGAAACATCATATACTTTTTCAACTTTAATATGGGATATATTCGAAAGCACTCGAATATTCTCACCCGTCGTTGAGTCAAAATAAGTCATGATGGCCTGATTCATTATTTTTGTACCAGCATTAGTTAACCCAAAAACTGTTGAACTCACACTTAATAATATAAAAACAATGAGGTACTTCATTTTAGTTATTACATCTAAGAGGGCCATAAGCACTCTCCAAAGGCTAGTAATTCAAAGATATGGATATAGGCTTATTGAAATTACTTGGTTTAATTACTTTTAAATATATATTTAAAATAAGCTCAATAAGCCCCCCTACAAGGTAGGGAGGGCTAGGTTATATTTGCTATTAATCAATCTTCACTACAAAGTTACCGACAGCTTTATCACCAGGAACAAGTGTTCCTACAGTAAAGGTAACAGTGTCACCGCTTACCGCACCAGTAACGTCAGTACCAGTAGTACCATCAGGGTTACATAAAGGACCTAAATCATCAGCCTCTAAAGGATATGTTGCATCAGCAAGTGCTACAACAGTGCCTGAATCGGTCGTATTACGACAACTTACTAAGCTACCACCCGCATGAAATTGAGAGTACTCAGTTAATTGGTCTGTAATAACCGTATTTAGCGCATTAGATGTACCTTCATTAACAGCAATCAGTTTCCAAACAACACACTGTCCAGGTTCAACATTTGTCGTTTGCTCTTTTAAGAAGGTCTTATCAGTATCAGCAACACCATCACAATCAGTATCTAAATCAGCATACTTATAAAGACGGACCTGACCTTTAACAACTTCTGAATTATCTTGACCTTGAGCAGTCACTGTTGGATCTGTTGTTGATACAGCAGTAATTGTTGTTAGGTTATTTGTACCAGATGTTGCATCTGTTGGTGCAAATACAGTGACTTCCATTGGAATGGTTTCACCAGGTTCTAACGTTAGTGTTGGAACTGTATCTGAGCCATCGGTTGCATCACACGCTACTTCTACACTTACAGTAGAACCATCCGCTTGCTGCACAATAATTGGCGTCGTTACAGGATCATCACATAAGTTACCAACTTCAGTATCAGGTGTACCATCACCATCAGTATCAACAGTAATTGTATTATTAAATCCAGTCATATTATTACCTGAACTTAAATCAACAGTTTCAGTTGTATTACCATTGTTACCTAACGTGTGGTCGTAAGTAACACTACCACCGGGTTCGATTTGGTTACTTAATGATGCTGGCGTAATATCAATACTTGCATCAGTTGCAACATCAAATGCTTCAACTTTACGGTTAGATGCATTAGATGCGTCTGATGTAGCAACAAGTGAAATGATATAATCCATATCACCATCACTATTTGCATCAATCGCTGCCGTTTGATCACTGTCAGCTAAAGCTTGAGTTGGATCAGAAGAAATAGTAATTTCAGCATTAACCCACAATACAGCACCTGCAGGAATAGTTGGTGTTGATGTAATCACATTCCCCGTTGCAGCAATATCTACCGTACCATCTGCATCAGTATCAATACCATTATGCTTGAATACAACAGTCCAGCCAGTTGGTAGTGCGGTTTCCCAGCTTGTGCCGTTATAACTACCTTCAGCACTTAATAGGAATGAATCTGAACTACCGCCTTCATTAGCAATATAAATAGGCGCAGTAACAGTTGAACCTAAAGGCTCATCATTAAACACCGTAGCTATATCTGCACTAGTAAGTACACCACCAGCAAGAAGCACTGGATCGACATCTACTGCAGGATCAATGGTAGTAATTGCTGTGTTTGCAATATCAACAGTAGGACCTGTAATATTATCTAAACGCTCAGTTTTACTGTCCGTTTGAGTGGCATCATTGAAAGAAGTTGCCGTTGTTGTTGCTTCAAATGGTGTTGGCGAATCAGCAGCATCTGATGGCAGATTGGCAACGACACGGAACAATGTCTCATTACAATTGACAGTAATACCATCAATAGTTACAGCGGCATCGATACATGTTGAAGGATCAACAGGACCACTATCAGGTGTTACATTACCATTAGTATCAACAAGTTGTGCTGTACCATCCGCATTCCAATATTCAAATGTTGTTCCTGTAGGGAAACTCACATTTGCCGTAGAAAGATCAAAGCTATCGGTGGTATTACCGTTATTAATGATCTTGTTATAGAAGAACACTTCACTACCAGCAGCAGCTGAATCTACTGTCTGAATATTATCATCAGTACCATCAGAATCACCACCACCTGACGTTCCAGTTTCAGTACCAGTATCAGTGATACCTACACCAGTAGTCGTCGTTGTGGTTGTCGTGGTTGGATTTGATGGATCAGGACCTGCAGTTGTAGGATCTGGATCATTACATTCGCCAGGGCCATCAAAGAGTCCATCCCCATTAAGATCTGAACATGAATAAGCGACGTTGCCAATGTCAGTATCGCCTTCCATTGTTTCAGGAGAGTACGCAACGTAGAAAGTCATGGAGATAGTTGTATTTGACGCTAATTGATCATCAACAGCATATACACCAGGTACGGCAGTATCCGTTGTCGTGCCGTTACTGTTAAGATCTAAGCCACCATCAATTTGATTTTCAGCGGTATCATTAGTGCCATCTTGGTCTAAATCAACTCCATGTGTAGATTCATCAACTAAATTAGCCGCAAAATCAATCGGTGTATCACCATTAACAGCTAACAAACCACTGCTAGATGCGTCATACAACCCACCGGTGCTGCTCGCAACATATACAGTTCCTTCAGGAATACCATCAAAGATAACCACATCTTTAGCGTCTGTATTACCTGTATTAGAAACGGTTACTGTGTAACGAATTAAACTTAACTCTCGGTTTGTACCACCATCACCATCTAAATCAATACCTAATGCGGTTTCCGTACCAACATTCTCTAAGTGCGTCGCTGATTTGGTAATATTAACCACAGCATCGTTAGTCACTGTAATTAATGATGCGTTAGTATCAGGTAAGGCATCATTGTTATCACCAATATCAGTGACAGAGCCATCAATAGGAGCAAGTGTACCATCATGAGCTTCTGCTTCTAATGTCACACCAAGTGTATCGCCAGGAACGGCTGTTGTAGGCACAGCAGCTGCAAGCATTAAGTTCATTTGCTCACCAGCATTTAGGGTAACAGTATCACCAGAAGTAAATTCGGTTTCACCCGCATCTGGTTGACCATTATTATTTGCATCATTGAAGAGCTTCAATGTGGTAGCATCAATCGTATCCGTTCCTCGCGTATCAGTTCCTGGCAGATTCTGCGCAAATGTTAATGTATAAGTATCAGCACCATTACCTGTATTGGTTAATACATGAGGTAAATATACCGTTTGACCTGGAGAGCCAGTAGTATTGAGATCCTGCTCAATCGTTGCACTATAAATCTGAGCTACAGTTACAACCGCTTCATTAGATGTTGCGGTATAACTATTTCCTGACTCATCTTCATAGGTTACTGTTGCTAAGTTTTTAATATCAGTTCCGGCGGCAGTAGCTGCAAGGGCTTGGCTAGATAGTAAACCTGCACCTACCGTTATGAGCCCCGCCGCAACCCATACACTGATAGGTTTTAAATGCGTATTCATAAAGTGGTTACCTTTTAAGGTCATTAATTTAATTACGATGTGTATAAATACCCTTGCAAAATCGCAGGGCGGTACATTTACTTAACGTTTATTTAACTTCGATGCGATAAGCAAAAACTTGTTTTTCCTTAGCATTAATAGCTGTTAATGGTATCCAGCGAACGGCGGTATATTTTTCAGGTGGAATAATAACTTCAACTTTTTTTCCATCCTTCATTATTTCGCGCTTCACTGGCTCTTTTTCAAATGTTTTTCCTCCATCAATACTAACTAAAAAATTCGATTTAATTTTTGTGCTACTTGTATTAGCAATATAAAAAGTATTCTCAGGAATAGGTCCTGTGATAATTAAGCCATTCAAAGGCTTTTCACTATTATTTGTGTAGGTTAACTTATATTCAATTTTATCTTTAGGTACGGCATTTTCTGCTTTTACTAATTTTTCCTCTCCTTTCTTATTTACTTCAACTATATATGCATCCATTTTACTTACTAGTAAGTTGTCATCTTCCGCATAAACAGAAAAAGACATCATCAAACAGCCAATCACTATCAATAATAAATTTTTCATATTACACCTCATCCTTTATGATCCATGAAATATATATAATGCGATAAGCATGCCAATAAAATATATTTTTACTCCATTAAAAAACAATAAGTTAATGATATGCATTTATTTAAAAAGCAAAATAGAAAATTAATTATAATTTTGCGAATCATTATTTAAATGCGAAATAAAACAAATTAAAGTTATAATTATCGAACTATAGAATAATATCTTTAAAAGTAGCTCATTTGACATAGCGTGTATTACAAAAATAACAACTTAATTTAAAACAAATCCAACATCAATTAATTACGTAAAACAATTATTAAATATCAATTTTTTTGATAACTTTATTGATTAATGTCTTAATTAAATAACAACTGTTTTATATTTAACACATACTACATTTATCAATGTAAAAAAGAACCATGTCGATATTTTATCGTATGGTTCTTTCCTAAAATATTAGCCAATGATGATATTATTTTATTTTTATTAAATAAACAGCTGTTCCTTGATCTCCTGGAGCTAAAGAACCTGTCATATTCCAACGTACCTCCCCCTCATAACTTACAATGTTGGATCCATTAGTAGTAACAGTTATACAAGTGAGTGACGTTGGCACGCTACCCGAGGTACAATCTATAGCTTGAGATAATCCAGTATAACTAGGGGTACTATCAAAAATACTCACTTCAGTTAGATCACCATCCCCTACGTTAGTAAAGGTAATAACGTATTCCAATATATCCCCAGGACGGCCATTATTACTGACTCCAACAGCCGTTCCTTGAGTAATATTTCGTACCGTTTTCTCAAGCTTTAACTCGCCTGCACCACGGAACGTCGCTCTGACGGTGTCTTTATCTAACACTTGACGCGTAATACCGTGTCCCGTTCCCGCACTATCACTAAAGATCATATCTGCTACTATATCATAGTGATATTGGCCATTAAGCGGTGCATCCGCTGGCACAAACACTTTACTGAGTAAACAAACAGCCATATTGCCATTTGCTACTGTCGGATTAACAACTTGAGCATCTGCACCATCAATTAGGCCATTACAATTACTGTCAAGATAAAGAACAGCATTCCAACCGTCATTAGCAGGAGCAACCTCTGGATTTATGATGGAGAAGTTCACACTCCCAGTCGTAGCTGCGGTAAACTTATGCGGAAATAGCACTGCTTTTCCAGGCTCAACTTCACTGAAGTTATCGGGCTCCATTCTTGGCTCGCGTACCTTACCAAAATTAAGACCACTGATATCATCCCCCGCACTGGCATTAACAGTCATCTGGCTATCAATCACACTGCTACTAGTCACTTGTGGAATAGCGGTAACATTGGCTTCACTAATATCAATCCAATCCGCTTGTTTAATTACATCAAGTAGTAAATTTTTACCTGAAAAATCAACACCCAGAATAAATTTATAGCTACCATCCCCCGACGTAATGTCCGTGGCTATCACATCACCCGTCGTCACTCCCGTAACACCAGCATCATTAAAAGTTACGGTAACAGTAAAGTTACCTAAACCCATTTCAGTGCCGTCTTGAATACCATCGTGCGCTGCTATTGCACCACCAACACCATTATCTTCAAACACCACGCCACTTAAAACAATCCTATTGAGCAATTCAAATAAATGATCTTCGACTTCACCATCAACGGCTGCACCATCAAAAGTATTACAACTATTAGCGGCTGAGCATAAACGCACCCGCATCACAGTATTGCCATTAAACCCTTCAGCGCTGGCGGCATCTAACGTTATCGCTATATTATTATTGCCTGCAGTGACCGCTTGATCGTTAATTAATAATTCATTGCTATCAGCAAAATCACCGTCATTATTTAAATCGACCCAAATACTGACAAACCCATTACCCACCACTTGAATCGGTAATGTAGTACTGGTTTCTACAATAATTTGAGCGGGAATATTCAGATCTTCATCATCCTGACCATGGGTATCATCGCCCGTTGCATCAGCACTGATCCACTGTGTAAATTCAGGATCCCAACGAGAGCCAAGCGCTAAATCTGCCGCACCATCTAATGCGACATCTAAATAAGCATGACTGGCTTGACCATAACTGACAGCTGCATCACCATAGTCAGTTGAATCATAACAACCTGCACCGTCATTACCTTGCAAGCTGCCCTCATTTGATGCTGTCAAATACTCAACTTCTTGAGTCATCACGTTAATACGATATACAACAGCACGCTCATTTAAATCAATGGTGCCGTCTTGATTGGCATCATGATTACCACCATTCGTCATCGCATAAAGACTGATTGCATTATCA
Organism: Photobacterium carnosum; assembly: GCF_021236965.1. NCBI lineage: Bacteria > Pseudomonadati > Pseudomonadota > Gammaproteobacteria > Vibrionales > Vibrionaceae > Photobacterium > Photobacterium carnosum. The sequence continues at coordinate 351,127 of NZ_WMDN01000001.1, forward strand.
ATCACTAACGCCCCAGCTTGCAATTTACTGTTGGTATCTAACGTTGGCTCTGCACCAAAATAAGTCAGGGCTTGAGCGGTAACGACACCCGTTGAGACATTAAGGCTATAAAGCATGTCGCCATTCAAATCAACGACATACCCTAGGCCTGATTGGCTACTGATGGCTAAATCAGCACCGACATCTATTGAACCACCACCATAAGTACCACCCATGGTGGCAATATCTAATGGCACCGTCGTGAATGTCTGCGTATTAAGATCTATCTTAACCAATGAATCCCATGACGTTCGCCACACAATTAAATAATTACCATCCGCGGTAACATCGCCTGCGGTCGGAGCACTCAATACGGTGGAAGTGGAACTATATCCACTATGGCGTAATGAATCGCCTATCGCAAAATCAAAACTTTCACCATCTTGTAAACGACGAATGGTTGTTGCTGATTCAGCACGAATTTCACCTAAATCAATAAAACTGGTGCCTGTTTTATCGGTCACAAACAAATGATGAATACGATCTGCTTGTGACATATCGGTGAAAGTACCGTAAATCAAACCATTAATACGATTAAAGCCAATCGCATTTATATTAGCGATATTTGTTTGATTGGTAATATTGATCGGATTAACAATGTCAGTAAACGTCATCGGATCGGCAGTAACATCAAGTGAGTTATAACTGTAATCCGTTGCGGCTATTGGTAAACGCGTTTGTACAATGAGATCACACTGATTATTCCCCACCAAATCCGATATCAACACACGATAATCTTCGACTTCACCATCGTTAGCTAAGCCTACAGGGCTATCACAACCGACATCACTGCATAAGCGAACCCGTAAATAACTGTAACCAACGACGGCACTCGCGGGGATCGGTACACTGTAGTTATTATTCCCTATCGCAGCACTGACATCGGCAATAATTTGCTCACCCGCATCATCCCAATCCCCATCAAGATTAAAATCAAGCCATGCATAGACCCATTGTCCGGTACTGATGCGCGCAGCGTCCTCTATAACATTTACAGTAATATCAAGGTTTTCACCTTTCGTTGCTGATAAAACAAGTGAGACACCATCTTCATCATCAAAGTTATTATCGTCATCGGCAATGGCGCCAATATTTTGTAAACTACCTAAATCAGCATCCCACAAATTACCCATGCGTAAATCGATAAAGCCATTGTCATCACTATCTACCTGCACATGCGCCGCACCATCATTTTCATAAGTCGTGGTGTAGTTATTTATTCCAGTACCAACCGTTGTATCAGGCGCGTCACCTAAATCACTCCCTAATACATTGGGCGCTTTAGTAAAACACCCTTTTTGAAGGTTATAACCATCACCAGTACTACCCGTAAAACCAAACCGCACCATGTTATTACCAATATCATTACGAATATTACGAGTGAATTGACTAACCATGATGCCATCAAGATAATAAGTAAATTGATTGGTCGTTGGGTCCCATTCAAATTGCGCAATATGATAGCGTCCATCTTCTAATTCGCCCCCAGCAACAGACGTGGCAGGAACAAGGGTATTAGCAGCATCAGGGGTATATACATCACCATTGAGATAAACGGCTGTATGGTCAATAAATTGCCCTCCTACCGCATCGTCGGTAGCACCAATAAAGGTGTTATCAAAGGTATCGAACTCAAATACGACAGATGGCGAAACAGGGGTTGCACCAAAAATATCACCAACCCCTAATCCACCACCAAAGGCACCAAAAGCATTCAGATCTCGTGAATCCGCAGATAGCACAAACGTCATGCCATCAGCACCACTCTCAATTCCATTGGGACATCCGGTATTACAGGCTCTATCGCCTAAATATACGGCTAGTTCGGCATACATTGGTTGGTTCAAGTCAATATATTCATAGCTCCATAAATACCCTTGTTGATTAGTGATATTAGGGGTTACAACATATTCACCATTTGCGGCCAAATAAGCATCGCCGCCTTCAAATACAACAGGTGCCTCACAAATATTAGGTTGGACTGTATTAGAAATAATAGGGGTTACTATGTCGGTATCATCTTCACCATTACCAAAACCATTATTGGGGATTGAATCATTATCGTTGATACTGGTTTCTATGATTTCGGCATTGATTGCAGGTGCCGTAAGTGACTGAGGTGCTAAACGAATAACAGCATAATCATCAAACCCTAACCCTATAGCACCGAGATCTAACTCTCCTGTTAATGGATCATAGGTGGTGATTTCCGTAACACCATCACCGGCATAAGCTTTAACAAAGCTGTACCCAGCTGGAATAGGAAGCGTTACTTTAGTATTAAGTGCTACCGTTGCCCCCATGTTTTCAACACTAACAACAACGTTAAAGGGAATACCTAAAGTTACATTCACACTAGGATCTATCGCTAACATTAATGCCAAATCCCCCGGTGGCTTTAATGAAATTAAATGATCTTCAACTTCACCATCACCTGAACTTCCAGTTGGACTATCACACGTTTCCGTACTTGAACAAATACGTAAACGAACATAGGTATCCATAATTTCAACATCAGCTGGCACGGTAAAGTTAAGCGTACTGTTACCCGAAGCAGCCACAGCAACCGTTGCAGTTTCATCTGCATCAAAGACACCATTTACGTCAAAATCAATCCAGCCATAAAGGTTATCACTGCCTGATGTAACCACAGGAACCGTCAAAGACAAACTATCCCCGCCGACTAAAATAGAGGGGATATTCGGTTGAATAAATCCATCTTCGTCATCGGGTGTTACCCCATTAGTATCATCACCATCAGCGGTAACTGTCGGTTGGCCATCATTTTCATTATCCGGATTATTTACCCCTAAATAAGGCGTTGAAGCTTCAGTCATATGACGAGGACCGCTATCAACTAATTCTGTCGCATAACCATTAACAGTTGGGGCATCAGCCCAATCTAGAGGTACTGGTGCATAACGACAACGCGCACCATCATTACCAGCAGCTGATGCATTCGTTTGAGAAAAAAGAGTAGCGGTATAACTGCCCGCAGGCTTTGATCCATTCAATACATCAACACGATAGATTCGGCCGGGATTTGGATTTTCTGAAATATAGAAATACCCTTGATCATCAAAATACATTGCACCATATGGTCCATTAGCGATTCCAGGTAATACGCCCAATGAAGTACGAGCACCTGTCGTAGGATCAAATCGATATAGTGTTCGTGAATTATTGCTTGGAACAGAATAAATAAAACCATCAACCGGATTAAACGCAATATCAGCATAATTTAAACTCGTCGTCGGTAAGGTTCCAACTTGAGTTAAATAAGTTTCACTGTTTGGATTGGTATCAAATAAATAGAAATTACCACCATTATGCGCATATAAAATACCGTTATCATCAATGTCACCATTATTAGCAGCACTTGGCATGGTTGAATTAGAGATAGGTAATGAATAAGTATTATAAGCACTGTCAAATAAGTTAAGCGTGTTTGTTCCCTGTATTCCGGCCAATGTATTTGTCACCATAGAATAACCCACAGCACTACCTGCATTCACAGGGGAAACAAGGGCAGTCACTTCTCCTGTTGCTAAATTAATAGCATTTAGAATAGTCGAACCAGAACCATTGCCTTGGGTCAAATAAGCAGGGGTAGAACAAATATCAAAGGAGTTAATAACAAAATCGGCAAAGTTTATATCAGTTAAAGCGCCACCTATTGCTGTAACTGTCTTAATATTGGCACTGCTCGATTGATATGTGGCAGGATCCCCGATAGTTCCGCCAACATAACTACCAGTATTGGTATCTAATATAGGCGCTGTTGGAGGACAAGTTGGAGACGCAATATCGGTTTCATTAATAGCTTCATAAACTTTATAGGTTCCCGTAGCCCCAACAGTCAGAGTATATGCTCCCGTTGTTGCATCTGCCGTCGTTGCATAACATAGGCCTGTCGAGGGGTTGTAGGCAACGATCGGGACTCCAATACCTAATCCAGTTTCGGTTCCATCTTTAATACCATTGGTTGCCGTACCACCACCATTGCCATCATCATTAAATACAAAGCCTGAGATTTGTTGTGCGACAACGGTAATAAGATAATCTTCTACCTCACCATCATCTGCAAGCCCTATAGATGAATTACAATCAACATCAGAACAAACTCGAACACGTAAATAAGTATTACCAAGTATTGCATTTATCGGCACAGCTATCGTATAACTTTGAGTAGAACTCGTCGCTGCTATATCTGAAATAACCTGTTCATCACTATCAAGCCAATCACCGTCTTGATTCCAATCAGCCCATGCATATAATCGCAAGCCGGTTAACGTTGATTCAGGATCTTTTGTTATTGTTATTGAAAGATCACTATTACCACCACGAACAAAGCTATTAACCCAACTGACACCATCTTCATCATCACTGTCTAATATATCATCTGCATTTGCCGCGATATTTTGTAATGTCCCGTCATCACTATCCCATAACGTACCTAATACAATATCATTTTGATTATCCGTATCAGTATCATTAAAAGCATGACCTGCACCACCATCATCATATAATGTTTGATAATCACCTGTAGTGGTTCCAGTAGATGTATCTGGCGCATCACCTAAATCATACTCATTCGCTTGAAATATCGCGCCACCTAATGTACTAAACAACAAACGCACTGAGTGCATAGATGCATCATTTACAACACCTAATCCCCACTGCACCCCAATACCATTATCAGTACCAGGATTAGTATTTAAAGTATTATCGAGTAAAAATGGCGCCGCATTTAAATTAGATCCAAGCATAGTGGAATAAGGGCCAGAGAAATAACGATCCCAGGATTTATCTAATTCCATATATCCCATAAATTGATCATTAGCTGTATAATTTTTAGTTACACCGATTAATGAATATGGCCCTGTATCTGGTTGATAATTTGCTGAATTATATGGAATCGCAAATGCAGCGCCTGCATCACCACCGTTTAAATACGTATCGAATCCTTGTGCTAAACCAATATTAGAACTATTCGAACCATTGGCTGATTCTAAACAATAATGTTGATCAAAAAATTCATTACCATTTATATAAGTTATTTCGGTCACAATTTTAATATCATTATTATCAAAAATATTATTATTATTTCTATCCCAATATCGTGATGACCATACTGAAAAAGGATCAGCTTCAGTTCCAATACCACTGACAGTACTCATTAAAAATTCTTTATAATTACAATATTCGCCAACACTACCATCATTAAGATGCATGTAAGGAAACGTACCACCACAGCTATAAGATGTCTGCTGGTATGATTGTCGCTGACCATCCTTAAATACACCATTTCCCCCTGCGGCAATGTGATGAATTTGTAATGGTGACCCATTAATTATTTCATATTGAATGTTTGTTTTTGCTGTTGCACCAATTAATTCGGAGGTATCACAACTCACAACTGTATCTCGCCAATCAATATTTCCTCCTGAATTCACATCAGCATCATTATCGGGAAAGTTATCATTCTGAGTATTATCAAAACTGCCGTTTACATCAATGTAATCATCACCATTATCATAGTTATTATCAAGCCCATTAATACCAACATCACCCGATAATGTAAGGCCTGCTTCTGTTGTATCATCGCCGCCTTGATTATCAGAATCCAAGTCTAAATAATCATCGTCATCAACGGTATCAGTATTAATAGGTGTGATACCAGATGTAGAAATATAAGCAGAATTTAGCCCATTATTTGCAGTGTAATTTGCTGGATTATCATTGTTAGGCGAAATATAACTTGTGGTTGTTTGCGCTTCGATATTATCTGGAATCCCATCACCATCAGAATCTAAATCTAAATGATTAGGTATACCATCGTTATCTGAATCAATCATCGATGTTGGTGTACAATACATTTGACCAGAAGCACCACCAAGATTAATAGTTAACCCCTGATTCCCTCCTGCATACTCATTAATGTATAAACGTAATTTATCTCCCTCATCGAACTGGATATTAGTTACCCCAGGAGATGGTTGCGTCCAAGCAGCAGTACAAAATAAAAGTGTCTCAGTACCATCAGCGGCTACTTTTATTCCCATTTTACTATCATGAGTCGTCCCTGATGGTAGAAGATCATAAATCCCTGTTTCACCAGCATTAAAAGTATGTTCATGACGAACAATCCAATGTGTTCCCGTTGGATTAGAGCCCGTTACATTACCGCCATTATTATTTAATGTTGATAATAATGTAGATGAACCGCCATTATACCAATCAACTCTTAGTTCCCCTGGAAACTCATCCATTGTGCCCGATGCAATCTCTGTTACTGACGCAATCCCAAGTTGATCGCCACAGCTTGGCCCACTACCACCTTGATAAACTTTGATATCCCACGCTGACTCAAACACTGGTGTATTCGAACAAACATATCCTTCATCAACATCTAAAATTCCATCATTATCATCATCAATATCAACAGCATCCATAACACCATCAAGATCGGTATCAACAGTTAATGGATCATAAGTTGCCGGATCATAAGTTGCCGGATCATAAAGAATACCAGAGTAATTTTCATAAATAGTTGGAAGAGAGGATAAGTGTTTTGATTTTTGATGTGTAATATATTCTAAATCCCAATCACCACCTTTAATTTTATTTCCTGTCGGATTAATTGAAGCTGCAACAGATGCCCCTGTATATTCAGCAATTTTATCAATTAATGCTTTACCATCCTCATTTTTTGCTACATCACAACCCAATATATTAATATGACCAGAATCAGATAATTTCTCACCAATAAAATTTAATTGTTTTTTATAATTATTAATATTCTCAAGTGTCAATATTTCTTTATCTAATATAATTTGACCATTTTCGCCATGAGAAACAAGATCAATCACATCGTATTTATTATCTTTTAATTTGTCATTAATCAATTTAATACTATCTATTTCGAAATATTTCATACTAGATAAAGTGAAATATTCTTTATTTTGAACGTTAACATCAACTAAAACAATTCTTTCTATTTCATTTTTATGAAAAATATTTTTATAAATAAACAATACTGAAGTTATAAATAGAACACTAATCAACAATCTATTTAGACTTGTTTTTTTTGAGTTTTTATAAAACATGCTATATCCTTACTTCCTGTATGCTATTCAAAAATAAATATAAATACCGATTTACCATGTCTACTTCCTATGTAATTCATGCCTATAACCAAAAAAATAAACTGTTATATTCATCTCATCTAATAACCAAGCATCATCCATGCCAAAAAAAAACCATTTTAAAACAAGCAATATATTATGCTTATTTCAAAATGGTTTTTATTTTCAGAAAATTTATTGCATAACAAAAATGTGGTACAAAAATATCAAATTGGATCCGTACTTTAATATTAACAAGAATAGACATACTTTTAAATATTCTGAGAACTACGATAAAATCAAAATTCCGATAATAAAATATTCAAACTCCCAACGGCATTAATTAACATTTTTCTATCAGGCTAACGAGTATTCGTTACTTACGGAAGGAATGAATGTGGTGAGATTAATCACCACAGCATTCTTATATAAGCCATTTACTATTGAATGGAAGTAATGACTAATGCTAGCAATTAGCTAACATTAGTACTGTTTCCACTATTTGATAGTAACTTGATAAATAACAGTTCCAGTTTCACTAGAATTTAAGGCTCCGGTCATTTCCCAGCGTACTTCACCTTCATAACCCGCAATATTTGCACCATTTGGTGTTAATACATTACATGTTAAACCAGCAGGTAGAACACCAGATGTACAATCAATCGCTAACGTTAAGTCAGTATAAGCAGGTGTAGTATCAAATATTGTGACTTCTGTTATTGGCCCACTCCCCACATTGGTAAACTCAATAGAATATTCTAAAATATCCCCCGGTTTACCGTCATTACTGGTACTTACACCAGTCGCTTGAGTCAGATTTTCCACTGTTTTATTAAGCTTCAACTCACCAGCACCAGCGAAAGTAGCACGAACAGTATCGGTATCTATCACTTGTCGAGTAACACCATGACCTGTTGCAACACTATCCTCAAACGTCATATCTGCTTGAATATCATAATGATAAAGTGCATTTAATGGTGCATCAGCAGGAACAAATACTTTACTGATTAAACAAACACTACTATCACCACTTACAGCGACAGGGTTAGCTATCTGGCTATCAGCCCCATCAATTGAACCATTACAGTCATTATCTTGATACAGTATTGCGCTCCAACCGTCATTTGCGGGCTCCGTAGAGATATTCATAATGGTAAAGTTAACACTACCTGCGGTTTCAGCTGTAAATTTATGACTAAAGAGCACTCCTTTACCCGGCTCAGTTTCAGTAAAGTTATCAGGCTCCATACGCGGTTCTTTCACTTTACCGAAGTTTAAGCCCGTTAAGTAATCACCCGCAGCAGCATTAATTAACATCTGACTATCAATAACACTGGTATTGGTGACTTGAGTAAGCGCTGACACGTCAGCTTCACTAATATCAATCCAATCAGCTTGTTTAACCACCTCAAGTACAAGATTTTCATTAGCAAGTGATACTGGTACGACTAATAGATAGCCACCATCACCCGAGGTCACCGTTGTTGCAACAACATCACCAGTTGTAAATCCACCAGCACCTGTGCCGTTATAAATAGCACGCACAACTGTATTACCAATGCCAACTTCGCCACCATCAAAAATACCATCATGAGCCGCAGTTGCGCCCGAGATACCATTATCTTCAAACACAAAACCACTGAGCACAATCTGATTAATTAACTCAAATTGATAATCTTCTACCTCTCCATCAGCGGCTTCACCTATTGGAGAATTACACGTTGCTGCCGTACTACATAAACGGAAACGAACAAATGTATCGCCGTTATAACCTGCGGTAAGCCCTGCATCTAAATTGAAATCAAGATTCGTTGTGGCTGCTGTAATCAATTGGTCTTCAATAATCATCTCGCCAACATCAGCAAAATCACCATCGCCATTCAGATCAATAAATACATTTAAGAAACCCGCAGCTTGTGGCACAGATACGGTCACTGGAGTAGATGTTGCAACCGTAATACTAGCAGGAAGAGTTACGCCATCTTCATCATCAGAAGCTTGAAGATCATCGCCTGTTGCATCAAGGGAGAACTGACTAACAAACTCACTGTCCCAATTAGCACCTAACGTGAGGTCTTGGTCACCATCAAGCGCAACATCACCATCATTGCCTGTATCAGAGTAATTATGGAAAGCATCACCGTAAGAAATAGGTGCATCACCATAGTCTCGTGCGTAGTAACAACCAGCAGCATCATTACCTTGAACCGAGACATCAATACCTTCAGTTACAAACATCAACTCACCAGTAATCACATTCAATTGATAAACTGCCGTCTTATCAATCAGATCGTGAGCATTATCACCATCGGTATCGTGATCACCACCATTAGCAAAGGCATAAAGCATAATACCATCATCCATAATGGTTCCCCCCGCCCCAGCACTACCGGTATTCGTCACAGGAAGTAACCCGTTGAAGTTCAGAGGATTTATTGTCACCGTTCCTATAGTTGGATTGATTTGAATATAGTTACCACCTGGTAGATCAACACCATATAACATACCGTCATTCGAGCTGAAGGAGAAATCGCCACCCATAGCTGGTGTTGAAGACAATGTGATCGTCGTAAACGTCTGAGTATTTAAGTCAATACGAACGAGAGAATCCCAATTCCCATTCATAATGTAGAGATACTGCCCATCAGGTGACACATCACCTCGAACAGGATAACTAATATTTGAACTACCGCCTAATCGAGATAATATTTGATTATTAGCAAAATTAGAGGTTCCATGTATCGAATGAATAATACTCTGTACGCCATCAGATCGTATCGTACCAAGAGAAACAAATTCAGTACCATCACGATCCGTTACAAATAAAATCACATCGTCATTAGTAGAGCTTCCATCAATAAAAGTACCGTAAAACAAACCACTTAGGCGATTAAAACCAATAGCATTAATATTTTCAGCATTTGGATAACCATTAATAACAATAGGACTCACAATATTATTTAATTGGGCAGGATTGGTGGTTGGATCAAATTCCGCAAAATCATAACCACTGGTATTATCGCCTTTGGTTTCAACAATAATGTCACAAGTATTATCACCATTAAGGCTTGACACTAATACTCGATAATCTTCGATCTCACCATCAGGTGCTGGCCCAATAGGATCTGGGAAGACATTACCATCAGCATCTAGTGGCGTATTTGTTGTTGTATTAAAATCAGAACTAATACGTAAACGATAACCCACCACACTGTTACTGATATTTGCCCCAGAAGTACCCACATTATTCCATATCAATGTTGCTGATGTGGCACCACTTGGAATAATAATCCATGCACTTTCATCATCATCAAATGAGCCGCTATTATCAAAGTCAATCCAGCCAGATAGGTAGGCATCACTGCCTGTTGTATTACTAACAGGAACGGTTTGAGTGACAGTAGGACTTGATACATCGGCAGTAATTAATGCACTCAATACATCTTCATCATCAGGAGCTGTACCGTTGTTATCATCACCAGCATAATCAGCATCTGGCTGACCATCATTTTCATTATCTGCCGCTACCGAACCAATGTATAACCCTGTTTCTTCAGTTAAATGGCGAGGGCCATTATTAACCAAAGTTGTTGGGTAACCAGTGGTTTCAGGCGCATCACCAAAATCTAACGGCAATGGAGCAAAACGACAACGCGCACCATCATTTTGGCTGGTTGCAGCATTAATCTGAGTGAAGTTGACTGCACTATAACCACCAGATGGAAGACTTGGGTCTGAAATATCAATTCGAACAATACGGCCAGGATTTGGATTTTGAGCTGCGTAGAAGAAGCCTTGATCATCAAAGTATACCGCACCCCATCCAGTGCCAGTTTCGCCATTAATACCAACGTAACCCAAATTAGTTCGCGCCCCTGTTACAGGATCAAACTTCACTAAATTTCCCGTAGGCGTTAAGGTATAAAGCATATTGTCGATAGGATTAATCGCCATATCAGCCATCACTGGAGCAGAAACTGTAATTTCACCAATTTGCTGTAAGTAAGTACTGCTATTTGGATTAACATCAATGCGATACATACTGGTGCCGCTATTATGCATCAGCAATAGAACACCGTTATCATCGATATCACCACTGTTATAGTTATTGATTGCCATCGTACTTCCTGTAATTGGTAACACGAAGGCAGATCCTGCACCATCAACCATTAAAACAGTGTCTTTATTTTTAATGTTATCGCCGATGAGTGTATTGGTAATAAAGTTATACCCCGTACCACCAAAGACACCAGTGCCTGTTGGCAGAACATCATCATATAACGGTGTTACTGTACCCATAGCCAAATTAATACTAGTAATATCGGTTGGGCTATTACGCAACAAATAACCATCACTACTACAAGTTGGGAACGTCACAATCGTGAAATCAGCAAAGTTAACATCACTCACATCCGTTGTTAACGCAACTGATTGAATGTTAGGTGAGCTAGAATGGACATTGATTGGATCACCAATTGTCGCACCAGCATAACCACCAGCATTTGGATCTAGCGTTCCAATGGTTGGTGGACAGGTTGGATTAACTAAATCAGTTTCAAGTGCTGCTTCATAAACTTCATAGTTTCCACCAGGAATAGTCATTGAGTAAGCACCCGTTATTGCATCCGCTGTGGCAACAAAACACTCACTGGTTGTGGTGTTATAAGCAATCACTGGAACAGCAATACCAAGACCCGCTTCTGCTACATCTTTAATGCCATTTAAAGTTGGGGCGGTACTGCTGTCATCAAAGACAAAACCAGACAGTTCAAAGCTACACACGGCAGGCGCTGTTGGTAATGTCGCAGTATTGATCACTTGACCATCACCACCGTCATCGCCACATAATAGCTGCCCAGAACATGTTGCAGTACCTGCGCTGACATTAGCAGTAGCACCAGAGCTATTAAAGATAGCAGCACCACCACCACCACCAGCGGAGCGTCCATGACCACCAGATGAGCTGGCGCCATTACCACCGACAGCATTAACGGTTAGTGTTGATAGAGATGCACCATCGGTGTTGTATACCAATACAGAGCCACCTGCACCACCACCACCGGGGCTATCGCCTCCAGCATTTGGCGAAGTATTACCATTGGCATTAATAGTACCTGTTCCTGTCACTGTATTAGCTGTGATATATACGATACCACCACCATCAGCGCCATCACGACCGACACCATTATTTTCTTGACCTGCACCGCCACCGCCACCAAGAGTTAAACGAGTAGGATCAGCCAGCCCAATACCTGTACCTGGTTCTCCCGGATAAAAACTGGTTGAACTTGAATAATTGCCGCCTCTACCACCAGGGCCAACGTTACCACCACCACCACCACCAGAATTAAAGTTACCACCACCACCAGCATTTGCTGGCGCGCCGATACCATTATCACCATCGCTATAGCCTAAACCACCAAGACTCACTGGGGTTCCTGCAATACCTTCACCCTTACCACCATCGATATTGGTTACAGCCATAACGTAATTAAGTCCGGTCGCAATACCATTGGCGGTATTTTTTGTACCACCACGGAAGCCTTTACCGTTAACGTCAATAATATTGCCATTAAGATCTAGAGTGCCATTAATATAAAGCGACACAATACCGCCACTAGAACCATCCCAGTCAGCAGACGTAACCGTGCCAGTTAAACGTGCATCTTCATACATTGGAATACGTACAACTTGGAAAGAACTATTTCCGTCAGCAGTAAAGTTATTCGTTAAATTTTCACTTAATACTAAAGTCGGATCGGTAAAGCTAGCCACTGTCGCAAATTCATATTGACCCGTTGTGCCGTAATCAACCCAACCACTGGCATACCCACCTGCAACACCATTACCATAACTATCGGTATTAGTGGTATCAATTGAGGCATTTTGCATCTGAATGATCATCACCCGATCACCTGGATTTAAGGTCTCTGTCGTATTACCTGTTGCCGTACCAAGCGTAATACTATTCGTGCCCGTTAATGCATTTGCCGTTACTGGGTAATAAGTATTAACCACACCCGTAATATCAACAGGTGTACCTGAAACACCTTCAATATTGCCAGAGTTCAAACATTGCGCTATCACTACCGCAGGGGTTATTGGTTGAATTGGTCCTTTTAAAATTGGAATTTGATGATCTTCAACTTCACCATTAATAGCCGTGCCGTTGTAATCATCAACAGTTAATGTTTCAGATGTAATACGAAGACGCATGTAGGTTTCAGTTGCAACAGTAGTGGTATTTATTGAAGGGAAACTTAATGACGCACTACCATCAGTAACTGCATCGGCATCAGTACAAGCAGCTAGAGCAAATTCACCACTATCAGCAAAATCACCATCAGCATTAAAGTCAACCCAAGCATAAACATTTGCACCCATATCTGCGGTGCCATTATGATCATTACAAATCACATCTTGAGTAAAGCTTGTAGCACCTTGAGATAAGAAACCAACCGTAGAGATACCATCTTCATCATTGATATTTAACGTATCATCATCGGTTGCATCACCATTATCATCAACACCGTCACCAAAGCCGTCACTATCACCGTCACCAATAACAGAACCCAAGTTTAATGTCGTATTACCAATGCGATGACGCGCACCATTACTAGTAAATAAGGTGTTATATCCTAAGGTTTCAGGCGCATCACCATAATCATAAGCAACATCAAGAATGATACGATGATCTTCAACTTCACCGTCATTCGCTACATCATGAGGCGTTGAACATACCGTTGTGGTTGAACAAATACGAACACGAACATAACTACCGCCATCAAGCACATCATTCGGTGTCGTAAAGGTTAATGTAACGTCAGTATCGTCATTCACTGCCGTAATACTCACTGGCGTTGCTGCTTCAGTCACCACATCAAACACACCATCACGATCAAAGTCTAGCCAGGCATAAATAGTGGCATCAACATCAGTATGTACCCGTACCGTTAAGGTTTCTGTGCTACTTGGCTCTGCCAACATTACAGCCGGAATAGTTACACCATCCTCATCATTAACACCCGCTAAGTCATCATCTTGAGCAAGGCCATTATCATCGATACCATCCACAAAACCATTAGCTTCAGCATCCGTAGCATTGGTACCAAGGAAAATGGTTGCACTAGGAATATGCATTGGACCGATGCCCTCACCACTGGCATTAGTACGATCGGTTCCATAGGTATCTGGCGCATCACCTAAATCAAATGTACCCATGACAATAAGATGATCTTCAACTTCACCATTAGTGGCGATTCCACCCATTGACGATGTTGTTAACACATCATTAGTAATACGAATACGTGAATAGGTAACTCCTGCCGTTAATCCTGTTAGCCCTGTCCAATTAAATACATATTGCACTTCTGAAGAGGCATCAGGTACGATTTGAATTTGCCCTTCGCCAGCCTCAAAGGTACCACTTTGGTCAAAATCAATCCAAACAGCGAGATAAGCAACTGATCCTGAAGTATTTGACGCTTCAACGGTAAGACTATAATCACTCGCATTAATGTTAATCGGTGAAATGACATTAACGCCATCCTCATCATCAGGAGAGGCATTGGTATCATCACCATCTGCCGTTGCTGTTGGTATACCATCAGGCTCACCATCACTGGCTTGATCGCCAAGGAATAACGACGTATCACCATAATGGAATGGACCACCGCTTCCCGCTAAGGTTAAATACGTATCTGGCGCATCACCAAAATCAACATTGTCTGACACCGAAATCGCATACCCTTCAACTTCACCATTGGTTGCCTCACCAATAGCGGTGCTACAGTCGGTAGTGGTATTACAAATTCTCACACGTACATAAACAGTATCACCGTTAGTTATCTCGGTGGTAATTGGCCATGTCAGCACTTTTACGGTATCAGTTTCACCATCAGCAACAGCGATAGTCTGCATTTCAGAGGCTTCTAGATCACCATTTTTATTCCAGTCAGCCCACGCATATACATTACCATCGGTACCCGTAGTATTGGTGGTAGTAACACGCACTGAATATTGAGTAGCGATACTCGATAACGGTAATATCTCGACACCATCATCAGTATCACCATTGGCTGCAACCGTTGCATACGCATCAGTTTCACCATCTGGCGCTGTACCTATAAAAATATTGGCACCAAGTTGGTGACGAGGGCCATCAAATTGGAAGGCTGTTACATAATCGCCTATCGCAGTGCCTGCCCCTGAATCTGGTAAATCATCAAAATCAAGCTCTGTATTTGAACAATTGCCATTCACATTGGCATCATCAGCTAACCAATTATTACGCGCTAAGAACGCACTTTGATCTTCGTAGTAGTCATACACAAAATCCATTAACGCTTGGTACGGCGTAAGATTGCTTGAATAATAATTTGGCGTGAAATAGAACTGACGCTCACCAGAACCAACCCATGGACCTGTATGCGTACGAGGATATCCATAACCACCGGTTGTGGTTGGATCGTAAGGAATTAGCCACGCCATCGCATCAACGTTATTACAAGAACCTGTTACCGTTGGCAGCGTATAAATAACACTACGATGATCAATACCCGTAATCGTTGATAGAGAACCCGTGGTTGCTACTGTTGCTTGGGTTGATAATGCACCTGGGCCATCAGATGGGTGGAAACGAGGTAGTGTTGTTGGTCCTGAATACCCTGCAAAACCCGTAGCACTTGTACCAGGGAACCCTACTTGTTGTCCCATGTATGCATTAATACGGGTCGTGGTTGCATCGGCAAATCGATCACCTTCAACAAGAGACAGCAGTACACCACCTTGATTACGATAATCAAGTAACGCATCAATTTCTGCAGTTGTATCAGGGCTTACGCCACCCGCTAGATCTGATTGATAAAGAATAAATTGATAATCACGTAACGTGAAATCAGTGGTAATATTATCTGTCGGAACAAGAAGATCGTAAGTTACATAACCAACCCCATAATTATTTTCCATGAGAGCAACAGTATTATTTGCCGTATTGGGTAATGTATATTCAATCGCACCTGAATCTTGCTGAATTAACATGTGGAAGGTGACTTTATGATAATGATCTTCTATCTCACCATCAGTCGCTGCGCCTTGTGAACGTTCATCAATGGCTGTTGCGCCATCATCAACTAATGTATCGGTTGTTAAACGTAAACGAACATAACTATCACCAACATTACCGCCTTCGGCGTTAGATAGATTAGTCCAAGCGACACTAATTGGAAGATCCGTTGCACCATCAGCAACCGCAACGCTGGTATACTCATCAAGTTGGAATTCACCATCTAAGTCATGATCAACCCATGCATGCAGTGTTGCTGCACCGCCAGTGTTATTTGTTACCGTGGTATCAAATGACCATGTTGTCATTGACGGAGAAAGTACAGGGAAAGTCGGAACAGTTTCATCCGCTGTGGCATTATTATCATCACCATCAGCTGCCACACTTGGTTGACCATCAACATCAGCATCAGCCGCTGTCGTACCTATATAAAGGTTTGTTGAAGGCGCATGATTGGCACCACTATTTATAGCTAAAGTATGATAAGCATCTGGAGCATCACCCCAATCTTGGGCGGTTAATACTGAGATTCTAAAGTCTTCAACCTCACCCGATGTGGCGGTGCCACCAGCATCAGAAACCGTTAAACCATCACTATTGGGCGCTAAACGTGCTCGTCCAAAATAATAGCCCGCAGTCACAGGTGTTAAACTGTTCCAACTAGGGTTATAAACAGTATTGGTTCCGTTTGAAGTCGCACTAATCACTTGCCCTTCAGCAGCATCAAAGACACCATTTTGGTCCCAATCAATCCATACAATAAGATCCGCATTTGCACCTGTATTATTAAGTACATTTGCATCCAATGTATAACTGGTTGCGCTTAAGGCTAATGTCGGTAATGAAATACCATCTTCATCAGCAGTGGCTGTAATATCATCAAGTAACGCATCACTACTTCCATCAGCATCTTCACCATCAGTGGTTGCTGTACCTAAACGTAGCGTAGTACTAATAGGATGAATTGGACCACCGTCAGCAAAACGAACAAGGTATGAATCAGGGGCATCACCACCGTCATATCGAACGCTATCACTTAATAAATAGTGATCTTCTATTTCACCATTTGATACGCCACCATAAGAACGAGGATCTTCATTAACGCCAGTTGCACTATCGGCTAATAATTCAGAAGTAATACGCACACGCATATAGCGATTTTGACCAGCGGCTAATCCTGTTGTTGCCGTCCAATCCAACTCAACAGAACTATTTGTTAAGCCTGTTGAGGTGACAATTGCGCCACCAGTACCTGTACCATTATCAACAAATTCATCACGATCAAAACGACCATTACCATCGAAATCAATCCAAGCATAAATATAAGCATCACTGCCAGTATTATTCGTCACCATAGCATTTGCGCTATAGCTACCTTGGGTTGTGGTTAATGGTGGTAAAATTAAGCCATCTTCATCATCACTAGCTGTAATATCATCGCCTGATGCTTGAAGTGCTATCGTCGGTGTTTGAGCATCATTATCTGCATCTGGCACTGTACCCATAAACAGATTGCTATCAACACCATGGAATGGACCACTATCTGATTGGGTTGTACGGTAATTATTAACGCCAACGTTCACCGCCTCATCAGGTGCATCACCGTAATCAAACTCACCCACAAAGACCATGTAATCTTCAACTTCACCATCTAACGCTTGACCTGCCCAATCATTAGCGGTGAGATCTGTCAGATAACTAATTCGAATACGTAATGCCATCGAGCCATTTGTTAAGCCTGAAATACCATTCCATGTTAATACTGCGGTTTTAACGCCATTAAAGTATGGAATATTATCAGTGCTAAATGGCGCATCACCTGTCGTATCATAATTAATGGTTGATACAACTTCAGCAGCACTAAATTCACCATCTTGATTAGTATCAAGCCATGCGACTAAGGTTGCCGGATTACTGGCAAGTTCAGAGTTACGTAAAGTAACAGGCACACTATAAGAGGTGGCTGCAATCGCGATATTTGCTAATGGTTGAGATAAACCATTCTCATCATCACTGCCATTGTTATCATCCCCAGAAGCATCACTGGTTGGTTGACCATCTGTGTCTGCATCAATCGTTGCCGTACCAAGATAAACGGTGGCACTATTGCTACGTCCGTGGAATGGACCATCACTGGCACTTAAGGTTTGATAAGTATCAGGCGCATCACCCATATCTTGATCACCAATATAGATTAAATGATCTTCCACCTCACCATCGCTGGCACCAAATAATGAACGGGTATCTTCTGCTGCACCACTGTTACCGTTGACTAATCCATCAGTTGTTAAACGGAAACGGGTTAATGTAAAGCCTGAAGTAAGGCCAGTGAAACTATTCCATGTAATGTCAATAGATCCACTGGTTCCTGTTGGTACGACAACTTCAGCCACTTCATCTGATCCAAACTGACCATTACGATCCCAATCAATCCAGCCATACAACGTTGCATCTTGTCCGGTGTTATTGGTGACATTAACCGCAGCAGTATAGCTACTAGGTACAGGTGAATTATCTAATGCACGTAACGTCACGCCATCTTCATCATCATTGCCTGTTGTATCGTCACCATCAGCCTTAATTGGAGCACTGCTTGGATTAGCATCGGCTTCACTATCAGGCACACTATTACCAATATAAATATTATTATTGATAACATGATATGGACCATCATCAACTAAACGAGAGCGATAATCGCCCGATCCTGCTGCGGTTCCAGCCACACCATCTTCAGCATCACCAAAATCTAGCGCCCCGATATATATTTGATGATCTTCCACTTCACCATTAATAGCTTCGCCACCCCAATCATTAGCAGTTAAAACAGAGTTAGTTAAACGTAGGCGCATATAGGTGCTACCTGCAGTTAATCCACTTATTCCAGTCCACGTTAATTGGGTTGTTGGCGTTGCACTGGTACTAGTATTGGTTGCATTTACAATCGAGGTTAATTCAGTAAACTCGCCAGCATCAGCAAAATCACCATCTTGGTTAAAATCAATCCAACCATATAAATGTGCATCACTGCCTGTCGCATTATAAAGAGGAACACCAACAGTATAGGTGGTATCTGCAACGGCTAAAATTGGGAATGGCGTAAGATCATCTGCATTTTCATCATCAATACCGTCAGTATCATCCCCTACCGCACCATTAGATGGCTGACCATCTTGGTCATGACCGTTATCATGATTATTACTTCTGATATATAAGTTAGCGGTATTATGACGATGGTAAGGTCCACCACTGGTATATAGAGTGTCATAAGTATCAGGAGCATCACCACCGTCATAGGTTTCTACTCGAACATAATAATCTTCAACTTCACCATCACCCGCGCCACCATAAGAACGTGGATCTTCAACTATGGCGCCATTTTCTGTGTCAGCTAATAAATCAGTTGTAAAACGAATACGAATATAAACATCAGTACCTGTTGCGATGCCTGGGAATGTATTCCAACCTAAGTTTGTTGTTGTATTAGTGTTACCGGTATTAATTTCTCTAGGCTCAGCGGTATTACCACCAAAGAATTCATCACGATCAAATCGACCATTGCGATCAAAATCAATCCAAGCATACAGATACCCTTTACTGCCACTATTATTGGTTACCGTCACAGGAATATTGTAGGTCGTATTGGTATTGTTTAATGGTGGAATAAACGCACCATCTTCATCATTACTGCCAGTAATATTATCGCCTTGAGCAAAGGCAGTAGTTGGGTCATTGGCATCACTTTCACTATCGAGTAAAGCACCCATCAATATCGTATTATCGATACCATGATAAGCACCATTGTCACTCAAAGTGGTGCGGTAGTTATTAACACCTATGTTAGCCGCACTATCAATGGCATCACCAAAGTCAAATTGACCAACATAAACGACATAATCTTCAACTTCACCACCTTGGGCAATACCACCCCAATCATTGGCGGTTAAACTGGTATTAGCAACACGAATACGCAGTCCCATTGAACCTTGTGCTAACCCTGAAATACCATTCCACGTCAATGTCACTTTATTGGTTAAGTTATTACTGCTGGTTGGCAAATTATCAGACGCAAATGTAGCGTTACTAAATGGTGTACTTGTTGCAACGACATTTAGATCATCGACAACCTCATCTGCACTAAAGCTACCATCTTGATTGGTATCTAACCAAGCGACTAACGTTGCATTAGAGCCCGAGTAGTTGTAAACCGCAAGATCAACACTGTAGCTAGTAATACTGGTAGCAACTGTGGTCAATGGCTCAACTAATCCAGTCTCATCATCAACACCCGTATTATCATCACCTAATGCCGCTGCATCTGGGTACGCTTGATCGTCATCATCAATATTATTAGCACCTAGATACAGGTTACTAACATAGTAATGTGCCGGGCCGCCACTAACAGGTAAAGTTAAGTATGAATCGGGTAAATCACCTAAATCTGTGTTTTCAGCTGTGACAAAGAAATCTTCAACTTCACCATCTTGAGCGGCACCTAACGAACGCTCATCAACGGTTGCTGTTGCATCACCATCAGTGAGTAACTCTGTTGTTAATCGTAACCGTACGCCATAAGTTCTTGCATCCACTAATGCAGTGTCTGTCGTAAAAGTAACGGTATAAGTCTCTGTCCCCGTACTCGCAGGAATAGTTATCACACCATTATTAATAGCCTGAGTTGAACCAAGGCTATTAATTGATGCTTGTGCAATCTCATCATTTTCGAAATTACCATCACGATCCCAATCAATCCACGCATATAGATATGCCGTAGAAGTTGAGCTATTTGTCACCGTAATATTGGTATCATAATTATCACCGGCATCTAAATCAGGTAAGGCAATATTAGCTAAAGCATTTTCATCATCAACACCCGTAACATTGTCGCCTGTGGCATCTGAACTTTGTGGCGTTGCGCCATCAACATCCGGCGCTACAGTGCCTAGATATAGATTAGGCTCAGCAGCAACATTATGATAAGGCCCACCAAAGGTTAGATTGGTTTGATAATTATTTGCCGCCGTTGCTGAAGAAGTATCGGGTAAATCACCTAAATCTTGACCACCAATTTGAATCATAAAGTCTTCGACTTCACCATCTGACGCACGGCCACCAACATCGGTCGTTGTTAATGGATCAGTCGTTAAACGGAAACGAATAAAGGTATTACCGACAGAGAGATTTTGCATCTGATTTGAATCAAATGAATAAGTATAAACACCATTCTGAGTCGTAGGAATAACATCAACTCGGCCTTCGATTTCATCAAAAATACCATTACGGTTACTGTCAATCCAACCCGCTAGATAGGCATCATTACCTGTTGTATTACGTACTGTGAGCTCTAAGCTATGGCTTGAACCGTTAATCGGAATTGAAGTTAATGGTTGGCTGGTACCATTTTCATCATCACTACCATTATTATCATCACCAAGAGCATCAACAGACGCTAATACAATTTCATCACCATCAATAGTTGAAGTACCTAAATACAAGTTGGTGTTATTGGTAATAATATGGTGAGGACCACCTAATAAAGGATCAACTAGATAACTCGCAGGCGCATCACCTAAATCTTGTAGACCAAAGAAAATACTATGATCTTCAACTTCACCACCCGCTTCACCGCCTAATGATGAAATATCACTGATTTGCCCCACTAAACGGTTAGTTAAACGTAAACGCACAAATGAGGTTGTGTTGTTGGTAACAGCAGGAATCGTCGCCCACTCAAGCTCTACTGGCGTATTACTTGATCCCGTTGGCACAACTGCAATTTGTCCTTCACTATCATCAAATTGACCATTTCGATTGAAATCAATCCATACTGCCAAGGTGGCAATATTACCCGTCGTATTTGTAACTGGCACAGTAATTTTGTATGAATCCATACCATTAAATAATGGCGGTAATGTAATTGGTCCTTCATCATCGGTTGCATCAAGATCATCGGCAGTTGCGGTTATATCTTGTAATGTTCCATCATCAATATCAGGCGCCGTATTACCAATATACAAACCATCTACGAATAAATGATAAGGGCCAAAATAGTTATAGAGTGTTTGATAGTTATTCGCCGCCGTTGTTGAAGAGGTATCTGGCGCATCACCAAAATCGGGATCGCCTACATAAACATAATGATCCTCAACTTCACCATTTTTGGCAATTCCACCCCAATCTGTCGCCGTTAAAATATCAGATGTTAAACGAAGGCGTAACGCCATATCACCTGTTGTTTGCCCACTGATACCCGCCCATGTTAACTGAGTCGTTGGGGCTGTTTGTGCTGAAGTATTCGTTCCATTAACAAGCCCTTCAAGTGAAGCAAACTCGCCAGCATCATCAAAATCACCATCTTGATTTAAATCTAACCAAGCATAAAGATTTGCGTCAGCCCCTGTTGCGTTATAAAGCGGAACCCCTACGGTATAACTGGTATCCGTCAATGTTAAAATAGGAAGTGGAACTAAACTGTCAGCATTTTCATCATCAGTGCCATCGTTATCATCACCATTTGCAGCAGCCGTTGGTTGTCCATCTTCATCATGATTATTATCATGGGTTGCATCTCGAATATATAAATTCGCATTGGTATGATAATGAGCTGGACCACCGTTACTGTATGATGTTTGGTAGCTTTCAGGTAAATCACCACCATCATAGGTATCGACACGTAAATAATAGTCTTCAACTTCACCATCAACTGCACCACCAAATGAACGTGGATCTTCCGTTGTTCCTGTAACCGCATCACTTAATAACTCACTGGTTAAACGAACACGAACATAAACATCGGTGTTATTAGCAATACCAGGGAAACTATTCCAATTAATATTGGCGACAAAATTAGATACACCTGAATTTACAACTATCGGCGCGCCCGCAGCACCACCCGCAAATTCATCACGATCGAAACGACCATTACGATCAAAATCTATCCATGCATAAATATATGCATCGCTGCCTGTATTATTGGTTACAACCGAGCGCACCCCATAATTAGTCACTGAGTTATGTAATGGCATAATAAAGACGCCATCTTCATCATCACCATTGACATCATCATCGTCACCCAATGCCAGTATCGCAGGTGCATTGGCGTCATTTTCTGTATCAGGTACCGCAGCACCTAAATACAAATTATTATTCAGACCATGATAAGGGCCGCCATCATTTAACGTCGTACGATAATTATTAGCTGCAACGCCATTTGTAGTATCTGGCGCATCACCAAAATCATAATCACCAATAAAGATTTGATGATCTTCTACTTCCCCATTAAGAGCAAAACCGCCCCAGTCACTAGCCGTTAACGTGTCATTAGTTAAACGAATACGGACATAAGTACTGCCTTGGATTAATCCACCAATACCATTCCAAGTTAATTCAGTTGTCGGTGCCGTTTGATTTAAAGTATTGGTACCATTAATGATGTTTTCTAGTGAAGTAAATTCACCCGCATCAGCAAAATCACCATCTTGGTTTAAATCAATCCAAGCATAAAGATTAGCATTAACGCCAGTTCCATTATAAAGCGGAACTCCTAACGTATATGTCGTATCTGAAACACCGAGCAATGGAATCTTTGTTAAGGAATCAACATCTTCATCATCAACACCATCATTATCATCACCATCAGCACCTACTGTTGGCAAACCATCGGTATCATGAGCATCATCATGGGTTGCACTACGAATATAAAGATTGGCATTAACATGATAATGGGCAGGGCCATCACTTAGGTATAACGTGTCATATGAATCTGGCGCATCACCACCATCATAGGTATCAACACGAATATAATAATCTTCAACTTCACCATCTGTAACACCACCATAAGAGCGAGGATCTTCTATTGTTCCCGTTGCAGAATCGGATAATAAATCAGTAGTAATACGGAATCGTGCATAAACATCAGTATTCACTGCAATACCTGGGAAACTATCCCAAATGGCATCAAGTGTGGCACTTGTTGTTCCTGTTGCTATTGTGATTGGAGAACCAGCAGCGCCTCCTACAAATTCATCACGGTCGAATCGACCATTGCGGTCAAAGTCAATCCACGCATAAAGGTAAGCATTAGCGCCACTATTATTGGTTGCTGTTACCGGAAGAGCATAAGTCGTTGCGGTATTGTGTAACGGTAAAATAAAGACACCATCTTCATCATCACCGTTCGCATCTTGATCATCACCTAGTGCATATATAGCTGGTGTATTAGCATTATTTTCAGTATCTGGCGCGGCAGCACCTAAATAAACAGCCGCATCTAAACCATGGTAAGCACCTTGATCATTAAAGTTAGTCCGATAATTATTCGCACTCACTCCGTTTGCGGTATCTGGTGCATCACCAAAATCAAAATCACCAATAAATATTTGATGATCTTCGACTTCACCATTTAAAGCGATACCACCCCAATCATCGGCCGTTAAAATATCACTGGTTAAACGAAGACGAACAAACGTACTACCTTGAGTTAACCCTGAAATACCCGTCCAAGTTAATTCGGTTGTTGGCGTTGTTTGTGCTGAAGTATTGGTACTATTTACAAGATTTTCTAATGATGTAAATTCACCAGCATCTGCAAAATCACCATCTTGGTTAAAATCAATCCAAGCATAAAGATGAGCATCGGCACCTGTTCCATTATAAAGTGGCACACCTAAGGTATATGTAGTATCTAATACCCCTAATAATGGAATACGCGTTAGAGAATCCGCATTTTCATCATCTGTTCCATCGTTATCATCACCATCACCATTTGGCGTTGGTTGGCCGTCGGTATCATGAATATTGTCATGAGTCGCATCACGAATATAAAGGTTTATATTATTGTGAGAATGTGACGGACCATTGCTGGTATATAACGTATCGTAACTATCTGGCGCATCACCACCATCATAGGTATCAACCCGTAAATAATAATCTTCAACTTCACCATCAGTGGCAATACCAAATGAACGCGGATCTTCGGCAGTGCCTGTCGCTGAATCAGTTAATACATCAGAGGTTAAACGTAAACGAATATAGACATCAGTATTAATGGCAATACCAGGAAAACTATTCCATGAAATAGTGACGTTACCATTGTTGGTGCCTGTCGGTACGGTTATCGGAACTCCCGCTGCGCCACCAGCAAATTCATCGCGATCAAAACCTGTTGTACGGTCAAAATCAATCCATGCATAAATATAGGCATCACTACCAGTATTATTGGTAACCGTAACGGGTAAATCATATGACGTTGCACTTGAATGAAGTGGAATTAACAGCGCGCCATCTTCATCATCACCATTGGCATCAAGATCATCACCATCAGCACTATTGGCAGGATTATTTGCATCTTGTTCAGCATCAATAGCGGCACCGAAGAACAGTTGGTTATTAAGACCATGACGAGGGCCATCATCACTCAATAATGTACGTTGATTATTAGCAGCAACACCTACGCCAGTATCTGGCGCATCACCAAAATCATAGCTACCAACAAGAACATAATGATCTTCGACCTCACCATCAGGTGCAGCACCGCCCCAACCTGTATTAGCTAACCCTGCGGTGGTATAACGTAAACGCAGTGCTGCATTACCATCACTTTGTCCTGAAATACCCGTAAACGTTAATGTAATAGGTGATGATACTGTTGTACCTGTTGGTACTGTTACTGCAACATATTCTGCCGCTTCAAACTGGTTATTTTGATTCCAATCTAACCAACCATAAAGGTAAGCATCAACACCAGTATTATTACGAACTGGCACTTGTACAGAATAATTGGTCGCTGTTAACGGTAAAATAGGGGTTGGAGTACTAAAGGCATTTTCATCATCACTGCCAGTGAGATCATCACCATCCGCATTTGGCGTTGGTTGACCATCCCCATCACTATCAATAGTTGTATTACCAATATAGAGATTACTGATATTACTTAAACCATGGTAAGGACCGCCGCTAAGTCCTAACGTATCAAAACTATCTGGTAAATCACCAAAATCTTGATCGGCAACTTGTAGAGCATAATCTTCAACTTCACCGCCAT
This sequence comes from Photobacterium carnosum, assembly GCF_021236965.1. NCBI lineage: Bacteria > Pseudomonadati > Pseudomonadota > Gammaproteobacteria > Vibrionales > Vibrionaceae > Photobacterium > Photobacterium carnosum. Next base: position 377,396 of record NZ_WMDN01000001.1, read on the forward strand.
CAACATAACCATAAGAGCGTGGATCTTCAACAGCCCCTGTCACAGCATCAGTTAGTGCAACCGGCGATAAACGTGTACGCAAATATACCGTGGTATTATTAGTCGGTGGTGTAATTGTCCCCCAAGATAATGGCATCGCGGTTGCACTTGCACCATTAGCAACAACTATCGCACCACCTGGACCTGCACCATTTGAAATAAACTCATCACGATCAAATTCACCATCACGGTTCACATCTAACCATGCATATAAATAAGCATCAGCACCAGAAGTATTCGTCACCGTTGTTTGCGTATTATAAACCGTTGCGCCACTGGTTAACGGTTGAATTAATAAACTGTCTTCATCATCAATACCGTCTGAATTATCACCAGAGGCGGTAACGTTTTGTAAGCCATCAACTTCAGTATCTGTTGCATTGGTTCCTAAGAATAAGTCATCATCAATAGAGTGACGAGGGCCATCATCTGCTAACGTGGTTCGATAATTTCCCGTCCCAATACCGACCCCGGTATCTGGCGCATCACCGAAATCAATACTGATGATCACTTCACCATAATCTTCGACCTCACCGTCAATACTTGGGCCATTAGGCGTATTACAATCATTGGTTGAACATAACCGAAAACGCGCATAGGTATTGCCTAAAATAGCATTCACAGGCGTCGTTATGGTATAAGTTGTCATACCAACGGTGGCTGTTGTATTACTAATTATCTGTTCGTTTGCATCATCCCAATCACCGTCTCGGTTCCAGTCAATCCAGCCATAAATATGGAAGCTAGTACCCGCATAATCAGGATCCTTACCAATTGTGATCTCAATATCGCGGTCACGATTGAGCACATAAATACCATTCGCAGTCACGCCATCTTCATCAGCAAGATCAACTAAATTATCACCATCGGCGATAGTAGTAGGCTGCCCATCAATATCAGTATCTAATAACACCCCTAAAAACAGATCGGGGTTATTATCAGTATCACCATCAATAACAATATGGTTGGCACCACCATTAGCTCTTAATGTTTGGTAATCACCCATTGCGGTTGACATCGATGTATCAGGTGCATCACCCCAGTCTTTGTTATCAACATCAACAACAATATTGGCACTAAATTCTGAAGTATCTTGTAATTCACCACTCCCACCCGTTGTCGTACGTTGAGCAATGACAGTAATTTCATCGCCAACATTAATGCTCGACGTTGCAAATAAACTATCAAATGTTGAACCTGATTGGCTCGTAATGCTGCCTAAATAGGTTAAGCCTTCACCTGCATTTAACCCATCACTGCCCAATTCACCAGTACCAACACTCGCTTTATAGACTTCAAAAGTAAATTCACCCGTGGCACACATATCACCAATAACACGTAGATTTGCGCCTTCTAAAAAAGCATAAGTAATTTGTGGGCGAGCTAAATTATTATTGGCTCCTGTTCCGGTGTCGTTATTACATAAATCAGTATTTAGTGAAACACCTTCACCCGTTGCGAGATTATGAAGGTCAATGGCATTATCAGTATTATTATCAAAACTATTTTTAGTAATTAAATACCCTTCAATATTGGTATTACCATCAATAGAAACCCCTGAATCACCATTATTATGAATAATATTACATTCGATTATCGATAGCTGACCACTTTGGAAATGCACTCCATTATCGTCTGCATTTTGAATGTTATTACTGGTGATAGTTTGGAATAAATCAACATTCGATGTATTACGTTGATATATTGCATCGCTGGTTGCATCACGCATTATATTACCAGCAATATTAAGATAAGCAGGCACACCGTAACGAATATAAACATTGTGATACGGTGTTGCTGTGGTCGAGGTTGAACCCAATAATTGATTTTGTATTACTTGCCAATTAACAACATTGGTTTGGCTATTTAAATTATTTAAGGTGATATTATTATGGGCTGTTTTTATTGCGTTATAACGAATAATACCACTGTCACCATTAAGCGAGCCATTACCTGCATTTGCAATCGCAATACCCGCACATCCTAATGATATACCACAGGTTTCTTGACCAATAACCGCATCATTACCCGCAGGATCAATACCAATTAAGTTTTGCTCAATTAAGGTGTCAGTAATGCCCGCCGAGTAAATATTAATACCTAAAGAACCGCCAGTAAGAGAGACATTTCGTACTGTAGTATTATCCGCATTAATAATTAATAATTCAGCGGCATAAGCACTGGCGTTAGTTGGCATATCAATTTGTAATTCAGGCTTCGCTAATGCAGGAATGGTTTCAACACTACACCCATCAGAGCTACCGACGGTTTGCGCTTCTGAATAATTACCTGAATTTGAATCGATGATCGTTGTACCGTCAGCATTGCTGTATGCCGTACCATCAATGATAGTATTTGCGCCATTAGTACCCGTTATTGTAGTTAAAGAGGTCGTTGGAGAAACAACCCACCAATCGCCAGCAGGATCAGTATCGTTTGCAGGAACTGTTGGTACAAAACGCATTTCATTAGCGCCAACAATTCTGTTGGCATTAATAATAAATTGATTTAAAGAACCTTGCGCTGATGTATTGGTATTAGTAACAACGTTATATGAGAAACCAAAATCAACATTAGTCTGATTGGTTGAAGTAAATGATAAATCAACCTTAGATATGTGTTCACGCGTGGTTGAATTGGTGATTGCATCAGCACGATCGCCATCAATACCACCATAACAAGCGCCAGAAGCCATTAAAGGTGTATCACCTGAGGTTGCATCACCATTGCTATCACAAAAAGCATTGGTATAGGTATTACTGGCCGCATAAGTTTGCTCGGAAATCGCAGTGCTATTCGTCGGTGGCGCTGTTGCGACAAAATATGTATCAATCGGTAGTTCAGTGAAAGAATAAGCGCCACTTGCGGTAGTCACTTGTTGTAGATAAGTATCGCCCGCACTCGGCACACCATCATTATCATCATCTCGATAAAGTCTTACTATTACTTCATTTGGCGTTACGCTATCAGAGGAAATATCACTGTCGCCATTTTCATCTAAATAAATCGTACCGCTAATATCAAAACAACCAATACAGAATCGATAATCTTCCACTTCACCACTATCAACTGTGGTTGAAATTGTTGACGTCGTTAATGCCGCATTTGAGATTCTAAACCGAGAGAAAAAATATCCAGTATTACTTCTATCTGCCACATCAACAATATAATCGACATTACACGTAAAGTTAGATCCTGATGTATTAGTACAATCTGCATTAGAAGAGCCCGCAGCAGGAACCGTTATTGCGACACCTTCATCAGCTTGAAAGGCATTATCTTGATCCCAATCAACCCAGCCAACAAATGTACGCGGTGAGCCAGTATTGTTATAAACGCTAGCAGAAACTGAAACGGCCCCTGTGCCGGCATCAATTTCAGACTGAGGAAAGCCAGTTATACCATCATCAAAAGTATCTGAATTTGCTAATGCACTATTGCGATTTGCAGTTTCAAAACTAACATTCGTCCCAAAACGCAAATTAATTCCGGTTAAATCGACATTATGACGAGCAACGCCATAACTACTTGGTGCATCTGTTGCTTCGAAGTTACACGCATAACCAGAGGTATTTACTCTTACACCACCATCATCACCAGCTCCGCCTGATGAACCACCAGAGGCTGGTGTTTGGGTTCCTTCAATTTGAATACTGGTGATCGTTGTCATCCAAGAAGGTAATAATATTTGCGAACCATGAGGATAACCACCAAAACCCGTCACACCAACATTACCGCCACCACTCTGCATTGACGCGCCACCCTGAGCAGATAAATTAGCGGTATTTTGGCTATCATTTGGCGTCACTAATTGAGCAACAGTTGTTCCATTTACTTTTAATCGAATGGTAATAGATTCAGTGTAGTCCCCGCGCCCTGTCCACTGATTACCGTTGTTCCACCCCCAATTGGCACTAATAATTATTCGACCACCAGAGCCAGTACCGCCAGTTAAATTGGTATTATAAACCCCGATATTTCGGGTTCCCCAGCCATTACCGCCATCACCATCAAAATAGTAATTACCGCCAGAAGTTGTCGGTGAAGCGTAACTTTGAGAACACTGTTGAGCCTGAGCAATCGAGGTGTTGAACAACAACCCGCCACAAAAGCAAACAAGCATTAATACTCTACGGATAATTTTCATCTTTTCCATAACTCAACCAACGTAGTTAATCAGGGAACGAAAAAGAATGCAAAAACCACGCCTGTTATTTAAGCGCGTTTATTGATGGGTATTAATGAGTAGCGGAAGGTCTAAAATAAGCAGAGTATCAATTAAAGAAACATCATGAAAAATATAAAAAAATATGTTTTTTTAAAATAAAAAAGTTATCGATTATTTATAATAATAAACAATGACACTATCCGATGAAATAATGTCATTGTTTAATTAAATATTTAATTTGCACGTATTTCTCGCAAATAGCGATAAATAGTATGAATGGAAATATCCAACCCTTTTGCTGCTATTTGAGCACTGTCTTTGAGATCAAAAATACCAAGGTCATGTAATCGCGTTACAATTTCTCGACTTTTCTTTGAGGGAGGGATCAAACTATCACTCATTACCTGCTCACGAACATTTTCAATCGAGCTATGCATCATTTCATCACTATTACGCGCAAACGTTTCTGCAGTAACACCATGATCACAATAAGTACCAATTGTTGGCATTAAACTATGGATCATAGATTGAAATGGGGCGTCTAAATTAAAATTAACACAGAGTAAACCTATCGCTTGCTGCTGCTTATTACGGATCACTGTTGTTAATGAACGTAACATTTTACCGTCAGGTGCTTTGGTAATATAAGCATCAGAAACATCTTTGCCTTCATTTAACTTTACTAATGCAATATTGGTAATTGGCGCACCGACTTCACGTCCCGTAATATGTCCATTGGCAATTTTCATAATTGACGGATGGCGAGAATCTAAACAATGCAATAAGACTTCAGTATGCTCACCCCACATTGCAGCGATACCATCAACAATATTTTCCATCGCGTGAAGAATATCATAATCACTTTCTGTCAATTCATGCATTTTCTCTACCTTTTTTAAGCATCAAACTACTTACTAAGCAGTTTTATCATATTATCAATAATGACAGTATCTGTATTTCCCATTAACAATATTAATATTTCATCAAAATACGCAATAATGATATCAGTATTATTAGTAATAATACTTTAATTATCCATTAGAATTAGCATTGTAATGACTCAAATAAAAAAATCCCGACCAAGGCCGGGATTATTTATTTAATTATGGAGGAACGTTACATTTTCAGTAAACATTCAACTCATTAACTAAATCAGATAAAACGAATTTTAACCGCTTTAAGTTTAGTGCTTGAATCATCTAACATAAATTCAACCATACTACCAGATGATGGCTGTGAGCGACTGCATACTTGAGATGCATCAAAACGAATATCGCCACCAAGATCGCTAGTAATTAAACCAATTTTATCAACTGGGTTGAAGCTACGAATAATACCTGTTTGTGAAGTCATAGTTTATATTTCCTTTATGCCCAAATATTACTTTTTTTATCAGCATATATATTTGAGGCTATCAATTTGAGTTTAAATAGTTTTATACCAAAGCGTTAATTAGCCTTGATATAGAGCTTTACTCATTGACCTACTACTTCTTAACTATAAGATCACCCTTCTTATAGCTTGGCACTGCTACAACGTTTGCAACATAAACGGATAACAATGATTAGAAATGACATTGTGGTTTTATTTAAAACACATTAGGTCTGAGTAACAGACGAATCGAACATTAACGCCTATTTTTGATGCTGTAAATATTTTTTTAAATAAATTTGATAATAAATTGTGGATAACCACTGACAAAATCGATAACTATATGTTTATAAAGATAAAAAATAACATCAAGAAAACATACTCAACGGTTAAAAAATAAGCTAAATAACCAATAAAGCAGACTATAATTACATTACAGTTTTATTTCGTTAGTAATAATAAAATTGTCTTTATTTGTCGAACAATAAATAGTCTGCATTTTTGCAAGGAATAATTACGATATAAAATGACTAGGTTTCTGATATCAGCACATGTAAAGTATACCTATATATACGATAGTTATAAGGAACCTCAATGAAAGGTATTCTATCAATACAGTCACATGTTGTTTATGGTCATGCTGGTAACAGTTCTGCAGTATTCCCTCTTCAACGTATGGGATTTGAAGTTTGGCCATTACATACCGTACAGTTTTCTAACCATACTCAATACAAACAAGGTTGGACAGGAACAGCATTTCCAGCAACCGATTTAATTGACCTTGTCAAAGGCATCAACAACATTGATCAGCTTAAAAACTGTGAAGCAGTCCTTACCGGATACCAAGGTAGTGCTGATCAATGTTTAGCTATTATTGAGACCGTTAAAACAGTTAAACAGCAAAATCCTAATGCTATCTATATCTGTGATCCTGTTATGGGCGATCCTGAAAAAGGATGTATCGTCGCTGATGGCATATCTGAACACCTTATTAATGATGTAATGCCACTGGCTGATGTTATCGTTCCAAACCAATTTGAATTAAGTCAGTTTGTTGGAATGACCATTAATACATTGGATGATGCAGTAAAGGCTTGTCAGCACGCGCTAACGCTTGGTCCTAAAATGGTGCTGGTAAAACACCTTCATAGCTTATCGACAGACAAATTTTCAATGATGTTAGCCACTAAAGATGGCTGTTATTTAGCGCAACGTCCACATCTAGCATTTGATAACCAACCCGTCGGTGTTGGTGATCTTATTTCAGCATTATTTACTGGTGGTTTATTAAAAGGCTGGTCAGCAGAACAAGCTTTTGAGCATGCTCATAATGCTTGTTATGCGGTATTAAAAGAAACCCATCGCCGTGGCGAATGGGAACTACAAACAATCGCAGCCCAAGATGAACTTGTCGCGCCAACTGAAATTTTTCCAATTACAGAAATCAAATAAAACCGCTCTCCAATCCAACAAACAAAAGCAGCCTAACGCTGCTTTTTTGTTTTCTACTCTACTCATTTTCTCAAAATAAAAAATTACAACACATTACCATAAGCATCAAATGAACGACGTTTTACAAGTGTCAGTGTCGTCGCAACAGAAAGCACACCTGAAACAAATATAGCCACCATGATCACTAACTGGTATTTAACGGCGACCAGTGGCATTGCTCCGCCTAAAATTTGTCCCGTCATCATACCTGGTAGGCTCACAATACCTAACGTTGCCATTGAAGCTAATTGTGGCGCTAATGCGGCTTTAAAAGCCGTACGAATAAAAGGCTGAGCAGGATTAGGTGATCCCATCGTTAAATAATATTGATATTCTTGATGATTCTCTTTCAGTAAACTTCCCCAACGAGACAATGCCAACACATTCGCAGTTAAGCTATTACCTAATAACATCCCAGCTATCGGGATCATATATTGTGCTTGCCACCAGGGTGAAACTTGAATAACACCCGCTAAAACCGCAGGTAATGCCACCGATAATGCGATAACTTGCCCACAAATAACCGCTGGTATCACTCGAAATAGATTAACATCAGAACGTTTACAAATGGTGTAACTGGCAAAAAGAGCCATAACGGTTAACCAGACAAGGTTTAAACCAAAACTCTGCCAACCAAATAATGTATGTAAATAAATACCAACCACGGATAACTGCAATGTCATCCGTAATACAGACATAATCAGTGTACGGCTCAATCCTAACTGCCAACGCTGAAATAGTATTAATGGGATCAGTAATAACAAGTAAAAACCTGCCATGGCTGACCAGCGTAAATCGATAGCATGGCTAATGGTTGCTGTCATTGGTCTATTCCTGATGCTATATCCATGTTGTAAACCTGATCGGCTGTCGCAAGCCATATCGGATCATGAGAAACTGAAATACAGATAACATTCAATGTCTTTATTAATAAAATAATTTTATTTCTCGCCACAGGATCTAATGCTGACGTAGGTTCATCCATTAACCACACTGGACGTTGCATCAAGACTGCACGCGCAATGGCTAATCGTTGCTTTTCACCGCCAGATAATAATGCCACTTCTTTATCAAGTGCCACTATCAATCCAGCGTCGGCTAATGCTTGTTGGCAATATTCTTCAGTAGGTTTTATATGAGAAGATAACATTGCTTTAAGATGCCACGGCAATAACAATACCTCTAATACGGTATCCGCTCCCATCACGGCTTGTTGTGGCAAATAGCATATTTGTTGGCGCCAAAATGACAATGACTCAGTATCAATCAGCTGTTGCTGATAATTAAAATACCCATTTTGTGGCGCTTTAAGACCAGCAATAACTTGCAATAAACTACTTTTTCCACAGCCAGAGGCACCAGACAACGCTAAATGTTGCCCAGACAATAAATCAACCGTTAATGGATCTAATTGACCATTTTCAAAACCTGATCGTAATTGAAAAAAACGTAAAGCATCACAAGATATAGTAGTAGACAATGAGGATGGATTTATCATAACAATTAACACTAATAACGATCGAAGGTAATAATTGTATAAAAAACACAAAATTACTCAAATGGTTTAATTTAATAATCGCTATGAATCAGATCGATACAAGACAGTATTAATAACATTGATGGGACAATTACATTCAACAGGTAAAATATAAATAAAAAAATACCGACATAATGTCGGTATTTAAAAAACATTTAACGCGAGTGCGAATTAAGCAGCTTCAACGTTTGCAGCTTGAGGACCTTTCTGACCTTGTTCTACGTCAAAAGAAACCTTCTGACCTTCAGCTAAAGTTTTGAAACCTTCGCCAGTGATAGCACGGAAGTGAACAAATACGTCAGCGCCGCCATTGTCTTGAGTGATAAAACCGAAACCTTTCTCTTCATTAAACCACTTAACGATACCAGTTGATTTAGACATGACTGTCTCCAAATTTTAATTAAATAATTCGCAAAATTGCGTAATGTAGCCAGAAAAAGAATTATTTATGTTATAGCTTATGCATGGAAAGCTTCATGACACGGGTAAAGCGTTACAAAGAAAGTTTTCTAAAACATAACGTTACATATAAATAGGTCTGAATTACAGGCCGAGTTCTATACTAATGAAATTAATTTGATTGTATAGTGTTTTTTTTAATTTTTAACGTTCTATAAACAAAAATATATTTATCATTACTCGTTCAAGGTGTTAGATATTAAAAACAGTCTTACCGCTCACATAAAAACAAAGTAATTTATTGAAATACATTACTTTGTTTTTAATAAAGCAAACTACACAGCCAAAATCACACCAACAAATAAATATGAATAGATTTTCATTAACTACCATTCAATCTAAAAAATAATCGTAAAAAAGGGCAACATATTCAGATACGTTACCCATTATCTATTCTTAACTAAATGTTATTATTTTATTATTCGATCTAATGTCACTACTGAATATGGCAGTGGTACTAATTGATGACGAGTTTGTGAAACATAGTCAATAAAGGCTTGTGCGTCAGTATCACAATCGGTGTTTACTGCTTTACAATTAGGGGCTTTACCTTGATAAATAACTTGATATTTATCACCCTGTTTTTCGATATTTTTAACTTTGTAACCTACTAATTTCCCATTCACATCAATAAGATCGACACGAGTAGAATGTTTATTTTGAGCGGTAAATATCGGAGTCCAACCATCATTACCCGTAGCGTTATAATTATTAATCACAACATTATAGGTTTTATTGTTTTGTAATGGTGTCCATATTGGGTGTTTTTCAGTGCCCGTCATCACATCAATACTGGTTAAATGACCCGCTTTATGTGCTTTAGTTTCATCAAAAGTGTAACGAATATGGCCGCCGTATGGGTATTTACCCGCATGTGCGCCTTCAGGTAACGTTGCCGTGATCGTATCTTGCAATAATTGCTTAACAGTTGAACCTTTTAATGACAACACTGATAAATAATTAGAAAACGGTAGCATTTCTAAACGAACATTACCTTCACGGTATTCGCCTTCATTAATATTAGTACGAATACCGCCCGCACCAATTAATGCAAAATCAACTTTTTTACCTGTTACTTTTTGAACTTGAGGTAAATTAGCCCAATAATACTGACTTTCTGCAATTAATGGCGCAACAGCTGAACCATGCTTATCCGCTGCACCACTGTCTCCAGGGCGACGCTCATGCTTAATTTCAATCGGTACTTGAGCAATGATGTTGCCATAGGCTTTTTCTACAGCAGGTTTGTATTTAGTGTCGATTTCATGACGAAGTTGGCTATCTTCATTAATAATAACAATGTTCTTTTGCTTAGCAATAAACTGCTCTACTTGTATCGTTTGTGCAGCGGTAAACTTATCTTGTGGTTTACGATCAGATTTATGATAAAACACATCGTTACTCAGTAATGTATTATGCCCAGCACAGTTAGTTACTTCGCCTTGACTGTTAAAGCTAACATTTACCTTACCGATAGCTTCTGCATATTTTCCCGCTTGCACAATACAGGTTGACGCTTTGCCATTTGGATTTTTCACCATTTGTGCATAAGGACCAAAATTACTCCAACCGATATTAGTAAAATCACCTAATAATGTGTGTGAGTGACCACCAACAATCAAATCAATACCATTCACTTTTCCGGCCAAAGCAATATCAGTTGCATTACCAATATGAGTTAATGCAATAACATCATTAACCCCTTTTGATTTAAGAAAATCAACGGTTGATTGTGCTGTTTTTACTTCATTAAGGAATTTTACATCCCCCGTATGAGGGGCAATATTAGGCATATTTTGTAAAGATAAACCAAACACAGCAACTAAAATTTTATGCTTTGGTAAGTTATTGATATCTTTTACAACGGTCTTATGATCACCATCAAAGGCAAAAATTTGATAAGGTAAAATGTTTGTCTGCCCATTGAAATTAGTGTCATGGCTAACATCAACATTTGTTGCAATAATAGGGAAATCTAAACTACTCACAAAACGATTTAATTTTTGATTATTAAGATCAAATTCGTGATTACCTAATGCCATGCCATCTAACCCCATTTGGTCAAGAAGATCAGCATTCATCGCACCTTGGTTTATTTTAAAATAAGCACTGCCTTGGAAAGCATCACCCGCATCTAAAAATAACAAACTCTGGTCATTCTTTTGTGCTTGCGCTTTATATTGTTTAACCATTGCTTGCAAGCGAGGATAACCACCAAATTCGTTAAAAACTTCAACACCATTAGCCGAAAAACTAGATTTCACCGGATCAAAATGTGAGTGGGTGTCATTAATATGAGCAACGGTCAGCGTGAAAGGTTGATGTTGAATTGCAGGTGTTGTAACACATCCAGAAAGAGCTAAAGTAATAGATAGTGCGATAAGTGGCTTACTAAACATACGAAATCCTTATTCTATTGTAATCGTTTGCGTCGCAGCATACCTCACATTAAATTCCTTTTCAGCATTATGCGTCAAAATAATATTCTCTAAATTTGAATTTTTATTTTGACCAATATAAAACGGCTTCTTAACTAAGAAACCGTTTCTATAGCAAATTTATTGCAACAATTTACCGTTATACTCACCGGTTAGCATTTTGAGATAAGCCGTGATTTCATCAAGGCTTAACTTTACACCGACTTGGTACAGTCCCATATCATTCATCGCTTGCTCTAATATTTTTGCACTCTCATCATGCAAATAATATCAATGCTCTTTTTTCAAGATAAATACTTACTTTGTTATTTTAAGATCTGTTTTAGGGATACAACAACACGCTAATATTTTACCTTGCTGCCTTTCTTGCGGTAATAATGCGGGTACGTCGGGTTGTTCAACCTGCCCCGAGGTTAAGGTCACTTTACACGCGCCACAAAAACCAGCACGACAACTATAATTAAGTTCAACACCCGCTGCCTCTGCTTGTTCTAATAACGTTTGCTGATTATTACCCTTAAAAATATGACCATCAATATTAAGCTTTACGGATTGTTTCGTTGCTGATGAACCACGTAAAGGACCAAAAGCTTCTTGATGATAACGTGCAGGAGATACGCCCATTTTCAATAATAATTTTTTAGCCGTATCCATAAAGGCATTAGGACCACACACAAACACTTGGCGTTGATCTAAATTGCTGATCATTGCTAGATGGCTCAGGCTTAGTCGCCCTGACTCACCTTGCCAATCGCGTTTAGGCTGACTAAGTACTATTCGTAAATCAAGTGAGGGATGCATCTTTTCAAGTTGATGTAATTCTTGTAACGAAGGAATATCAGCTTCGGTACTGCATTGATGATAAAACACAACATCACGAATATTATCGTGATCAGATAAATATCGCAGCATAGATAACATCGGCGTAATACCACTTCCCGCAGACAATAATAATAACTTATCAGTATGGAGTCCTAAGTGAAAATCTCCACCCGGTTTATCAGCAGCAAGTACATCGCCAACGTGAAAATTCTGATGTAACCAATTAGAAATTCGTCCATCATTAATCCGTTTTACTGAAATAGCATAACGCCCAGGGCGAGACGGACTGGAAGATAAAGTATAACGCCGAGCAATAAACTCACCATTAATCTCAAGTTGTAACGGTAAATGCTGCCCTGGTAAATAAGGCGGTAACGGTGATTGTTGATGAGACTCTAACCAAAACGTTGTAAAGTCAGACGCGATATCCTCACGCTCAACACAGGTAAGCAATAACTTAGTTTCAGCATTATCCGCATAGATTTCTTTCGGTTTAGTTTCTAATACCTCAACCACATCTCCCGCACGAATAGTACCTTCATTTAAAGCCACTAAATTTTGTCCAAAAAAGACATCCCCTGTCGCATTAGCACGAAACGTTGTCATGGTTTTTAAGGGTTCTTTTAGCGCATTAAACTCGCCAGTCAAAGGATCTATGGTTGTAAGAATACACCGCGCACAGGGCTTAACTGCTTCAAATTCAACCTCACCAATACGGATCCGTTTCCATCCATCTTCAGCAAAAGCGTCAGTATTAGACACCACTAGATTAGTTCTAAATTGCGCCATAGTATGTTGCTCACTACTACGTTGGTTTAACGTAGCAAGTGATGCCTCACTGATGATCAATAACGGATAACCATCAGCAAAACTAACATTATGACCAATTTTAGGACGCACTCGATTTGATTGCTGACCACAAAAAAGTAACTGGGCCGAATGACCAATAATATCGCTAAACCATTGATTCGCGATCACCGTTGTTGTGTAAGCACTAAAATTATCATTCCACACAGTCGCTGGCACATCAACCATTGCAAAATCAGCATACTGTAAAACTAAATCTGTTTTATTTGGGTATTGCAGCACTAATCCGGTCATCGTTAGTGTTGCAGTGATTTTTACCATTTGTGGATATTTTCGAGCCGTAATCATCACACCTTTATCACTCGCCACCATAAAACGACGATCAAAGGCTAACCCCTGCTTTTCAACCCAAGCTTGAGATTGCGTTAATGCTGCTATCGATTTTACTGGATAAACCTGTATTTGTGATAACGTCGGTACGAGTAATGATGAGCTCATTAAAATCTCCATATATAAAAACAATATTAATAAAACCTAATGTGATTATTTAATATTCACAGCCAAATAAACACCCTTTATCATTATTAATGGATAGTTATTTTTCGGTATAATAGTAAATTATTACGCATAAATATTTATGGCTTATGCTAAATTTATAAAAATTTTCCCTAATTCATGCTCACAGTATAATAATTTGGAGATACCATGCCTATCCTACGTTCTTTTTGGCGATATATTGTTCATTATTTTCCTAATGTAGGATTACGTCATCTACATACCACACTTGCTGGATTAATTATCCTTCAAATATTAAACAGTAACTTAGTACATATGACGCATGCTGGTGCCGTAGAAGCAGGCATGTCTAATACTATTTTCTTGTGGTTGCATATTATTCTAGGTTCATTAACGGTTATTGCTACCATTGGTATGATTATTTTCATGCTCACCAAACAATCATTTAGACAATTTTTCCCTTACCTTTTTGGTGATAATGCTGTTTTAAAAGATGATATCAAGCAGATAATGAAAGGAAAGTTACCTGAACCTCGAGAAAAAGGCTTAGGTAATATTATTCAAGGCTTAGGTATTGGTGCATTAATCTTAATTGAAACGGCAGCATTAGTTTGGTTAGTTTTATGGCTAAGCCACTCCCCTTATGCCAATGATGTACGTGAAATTCATAAATCATTAACAGGGCTAATTGAAGCGTATTTAATTGGTCATGGTGGTATGGCTTTACTGCATTTCTTTGTGGAACGTAAACGCTTTAATTAATACTTCATTAAAATTAGTTTATAAGCAAAGAACCTCTGTTTTATATACTTTCAACGAGAAAGAATATTTACACCTAGGATCTTTGCTTATCTCATCTTATAAAATGATATGGGGGATAAAACGCGATGAATCCTTAGTAATTAACGTATTATCTTCACGGATAGAAAGACCCGCCGCTTTATCTCCAATCACCCAACTGCCAATAACGGTATAATCATTCCCAAACTTAGGCAAAGGATGAAACGCCTGATAAATATACCCTTCTTCACCATAGAAACCATCAGACTCAGCAATCACTTTACCCTCTTTTTCTATTTTAACGTTGGCACCTTCGCGTGAAAAAATAGGCTTTTTAACAATACCTTGTTCATCATCGAGCAAGTGCTTTTTATCTGCAAAATAGGCAGGCAATAAATTAGGATGGTGAGGATATTTCTCCCACAATAATGGCAAAATAGCTTTATTTGAGATAATTGCCTTCCACGGTGGTTCTAAATATAAGGTGCCATTATCTAAATATTTTGAGAAATCCTCTCGAAACAGCATTTCATACGGATACAGTTTAAAAAGCCATCGAATCACATGATCATTTAAATCCGTAAAATTCCCATCACTATCAACGCCAATATCTTCAATATAAATAATTTTAGGTGTTAATCCTGCAACACGCGCACAATCAGCAAAATAGGTTACGGTACCATAATCTTCTTCACCGCCCTCAAGGCCGCAGGCAAAATACAATACTTTTGTTTTCGATTTTTCCGCTAACGTCGCTAATCGTTCAATAAACTGTTCTTGAAATGAATTAAATTGGTCGGCTCCACGTGATATTTGACCTAACTTTACATTGTCTTCTAACCAAATCCATTGCCAGAAACCACATTCATACGCTGATGTTGGTGTGTCAAAATTAGCTTCAAGCAATTTAGCGGGATTTTTGCCGTCATAGCTAAAATCAAACCGTCCATAAAGCGAGGGTTCTTTGTTATGCCAACTCTTCCGTACAAGATCCCAACTTGCCTGAGGTATCGCAAATTTTTCCATTAGCGCATCACTGTTTACAACATCATTCACAACAGCAAGGCACATTTGGTTAAGTTCTTCGGTTGGCTCTTCGAGATCACGTTCAATTTGCTTTAAAGAAAATTGATAGTAATACCGTTCAGTCCAATATTCTTCTCCATCAAAGGTGTGAAATCGAAAGCCAAATTCATTGGCTATCATTCGCCAATCTGAACGCTCTTTTATTGGAATTCGTAACATGCTCTATTTATACCTATTAAAGCCTAAAAATTAACCACCCCAGCCACTACTACGACTGCCACCCCAACTTGATCTTGCACTCGCTTTAGATCCAAAACCACCGCGTGAAATTGTACGACTAACCGCTGGTTTTTCGTTTCTATATTGATTGTTATAACGCTGAGATGTCGATTCTTTATAGCGGTTATTTTGATTACGATCCCACTGATCCATGCCAGAGGTTCGTCGTGATGATGGATAATAAATAGGTTGAGATGAATAATGACGGCCGTTGTCCATCATTCGTCCGACAATAAAACCAGCAAGGGCTGGAACCCAGTAACTGGTATTGTTACTAGCTTGTATTTGGCGACAATTATCTGTACCAGAAGACTGACAATCACTTTTTGAATCAAACTTTGGCGCAGCATCTACCGCTTGTTGATAAGCGGTTGCACACATTTCCACTTGTTTAGGATTAGAACTGTCAGCATTAATACAATCTTGTAGGGAATCATATTGGGTTTGCGCTAATGTATCGTTATCATTACACCCTGTTAACACGATAGTTGCTCCTAAAGCGACTAACGTGATCGGAGCCCAATTGTGATACTGATTCGATTTACGCATCTGATTACGATGAATATGACTACTACGTTTCATAATATAATCCTCAAAGTCATTAATACGTCATACACGCCGCATTTAACAAACCAACCGCAATCGCAATTGACGCTAAAATAACACCAGCAGACACTTCATCTCGTTCAATGCGCTCGCTAATTTTAGGCAGGAAGATAATACGAATAATCAAATACGCAATCACTTGTGCTACCAGTGCCACGACGCCCCAAACGGCAAAATCTAACACACTTTGACTGTTCGATATTGCAGACCCAACGGCAAGGGCATAACCGATAAACGAACCACCCATACCAATCGCGGCAGCTACATTACCACTTTTAATCAATTCCCATTCTTTATAGGGTGTCACTAATGGGAAAATAAAACGAAAAGCGATCAAGAAAATTAAAGAAATCCCAAAATATAACCCAAAATCACCAAGGGTTGATAAACTTACCATTAAATCCGACATCTACTGTTCCCTGTATTTTTAATTAACTTTAAAATCATTCGGTTGTAGCTCAAATGAGGTACTCAACACCAAGCAATGCTCAGCACGATTATTAACTATCTGTTCTTCTGCAGACACAATCAACATTTCACATAAATCAGCGTTTACGTCACGACTATATAGCATGACAAATTGATCGGTGCGGCTATGCTCTGTTTCAGATGTCCATGTTGTTTCTGTCATCGCAACAGGTAATTCGTTTTCCCACAATTTAGTAAAATTAACACCATCAAGATCCCAATGTAATTTTACCACGCCCGTCGCGAGCCATTCATTCCATCGAGTATCGGTGTCAATCGGCGTTGTTGAATAATAATACGACAGCATGCACTGCTGTACATCCGCATCAGAATCACCATCCATTAAAACCTGCACCATCGCGTCATCATCAGTATAGTAACGAATCAATCGCGTTGAGTTATCTAACTGCACCACACCCACGGCCTGAATTAATTGCGTTGTTGCGGCGCCAGAAATGGTTAAATCAGGCTCAATGATTTTCATTTTTAGTGCATCTAATTCGATAACACCACCGAGTCTCAACCCAAGTACTTCTGGAATTAAAGACTTTTTCTCTACTGGTTTTTTCTTAAAAAAGTCGAACATATTAAACACCAAAAAATACCTTTTACCATAAGATAAAAGGCATAAAAAAAGACAGATAAGAAATGATGTTATTTACCCAAAATACGAGCAAGTTCATCTTCTGCTGATGATGCTGATTTTGAAATACCCGCTTCAGCTAACTTCTTATCTAATGACGACGATGAAGACTCAGACTCTAACTCTTCTGCCGCTTCAAACTTAGCAGAGGCTTCTGCTTGACGCGCTTTGATGCGATCGAGGGAATCTAACGCAGTACTCATTTTACTGTTACTGCCTGCATTAGCGGCTGCCACAGAGCTTTGTGCTTTAATGACACTCTCTTGTGCCGCAACAACATCAACTTGCTGTTCAATTTGACGTAAACGTTCTTTTGCCTGAGCAATTTTAGTTTTCATCGTTGTTTCAGATTTCAAAAATCCATCACAATAAGCTTGCTCAGTAGATTGCTCGCTGCGTAATTCCGCAACCTTTTGTGCACATTCAAGCGCCAACGCTTGCTGACCTTTTTCCATTGCGGTACGTGCATGTTTTTCATATTCAGTAATGCTGGCATCAAAGCTATTTACTTTTTGTTGTGAAAGCTTACGTTTTGCAATAATTGAAACCAACGCTTCGTCTGATTTACGCAATTCGATCTTACTTTGACGTAGTTCTTCATTCAAAATCGTAATAGCATTCGCATCAGCAACCGATTCTGCCGCGTTATTCACTGAACCACGCACTAAATTAAACAATTTTTTAAATACACTCATCGATTATGCCTCGATTAATAATGGTTGGTACATATCAAGAAAGCCTTCAACATTCACAAATAATGTTGCCACTTCAATAACAATGCTCTCTTGCTTAGATTGGCTACTCAAGCTACCAAATGCGATATAGTAATCGTCCCCATCAACCGTATTAATTGAAATATTGGTCAATGGAAACATCTCATGAGTGCGTAAAATCGTATCATTAAGCTTGGCGACATCAGTAACCATCGTCATTGGAAATAAAGGCGCTTCCACTAAGATTTGCTCGCCTGCAACCGCCAAATAAGCCGCGACACCATCTTGATTACGAATAATAATCGTCTGATCCGTTTGCTCGATTTGCCACTGATCATTTTCACTTAAAATTTTAACTAATTGATCAACAGTCCACATATTCGTTTTTCCTTTGAGTTAATAATCAAAATATATTGATACATCATCATAAAATGGTATCAGAAAGCAAATAATTCAAGTGTTAGTATTTAATCAATTGGCATAATATTTAACAAGATGAAAAGTAATCGATTTTTTATTACTATTAATTCTCGTATAACACATGCTTTTTCTTACCATACTCTTCATCTCAAAAAAGTTAAAAGGGTAAATTTATTGACGATAGAAAATAGGTATTTTTAACGGTATAACCATACCTATATTTAAAGAAAATTTTATACTTGAAAGAATGAACGTATTTGATGGTTAGCAATGAGAATATAAATAGAGAACTAGCAGGTTATATAGCGGTTTGGTGGTGTATTATTTATTGTTAAAAAACGAATACCGCCCATTTAAAATGAACGGTATTCGACTATTTTATTTAAGGCTTACTTGGCTTTTATTGCCCAACCACAGGGTTGAGGATATACCCGTCTAATTATTTTCTTATTCTGCTTTTTAAGCACAATATGACAAGTTTCGATAATTAAACCAAAGGCCATCGCAAAATACACATATCCTTTGTTCAAGTGAATAGCAAAACCTTCTGCCATTAACATACCGCCCAACATCACTAAGAACAGTAGTGCTAACGTTTTCAATCCAGGATAACGCATCACATAATCGTTAATTTTCTCAGCACACAGCACCATAATAACTGCTGACGCTAAAATAGCCGCAACCATCAGTGGAACTTCGCTGGTTAAACCCACCGCAGTGATCACAGAGTCCATTGAGAAGACCGCATCAACGGCGACAATCTGCAATAACACTAATGCAATACCGGCTCTTACTGTACTTGCTTGTTGCTGATGGGTGTGACTAAAGCACATCCACAATTCTTTTAAGCTTTTCGCTAATAAGAATGCACCACCACCAATCATGATCAGATCACGCCCAGAAAAATCATAACTCAACACATTCACTAATGGTTGTGTTAATGACATTACCCAGCTAATAGAAAACACTAATCCAATGCGGGCAACAACAGCCAACGCAATACCTAGATTACGCGCCATTTTACGCTGATGTAGTGGGAGACGTTCACAAAGTACAGAGATGAATACGATATTGTCGACGCCTAATACCACTTCAAGTGCAAATAGGGTCGCAAAGATCATTAACGCTTCAGGCTGAAGAAATAACTCTAGCATTGAACAAACTCCATAGAAAAGGAGTTAGGAATTAAAGAACAACTCGAGGGGTCGTCCATATGTGTTTTTATACCTCAATAAAGAATGAAGCTGTATTTGAGCAGTAAATATGGGAAATGAACACACATCAAATGTAACTAAATGTAATGGATTTATTGGTTCTAGCTAAAATAATACCTCTATCTATTCAACACGTTGGGTCGGTGTGACGAGGTATTATTTAGAAAACAACTTATGGGTGTCCTATTTTTTCTCTTTTATTTCTCGTTTTCATTAACCAATTTTGAGACATAAGGCACGTTTCTTAATTTGTTATAGCATTCTAATCGCCATTGGATGATCGGCACTTAATTCCAATAAGTCCCAAAGATTACCGTATAGATCTTCGAAAACGGCTACTGTCCCATAATCTTGAATTTGTGGTTCACGAACAAATTTAATGCCGTCAGAAACCATACGATTATAGTCTCGCCAAAAATCATCCGTACTTAAAAATAAGAAGACTCGCCCACCAGATTGATTACCAATAAAATTATCTTGCTCTGGTTTTGATGCGCGTGCCAACAATAACGTCATTCCCTTTGAACCAGGAGGCGAAATAACCACCCACCGTTTATCTTGCTCAGCCTGATAAGTATCTTCAACCAATTCAAACTTCAACTTATTCACATAGAAATCAATGGCTTCATCATAATCTTTTACAACTAAAGCAACATGGATGATTGACTGTTTCATTAATATTATCCTGTTATTTTCTTACATCTAAATGCTAACAATATTATACGAAATACTGCATCTTCTTTTTTGTCACCAAAAACAAAATAATACCACCAATTAAACCAGACAGTGAGCCAATTAGCCCAACACCAATATACAGGTTAATTAAAAGGCCGAAGATGACAACAATATAAAAACCATATATTGCTCGCTTTTTCCACATCCATATTCCAATCGCTAAAAATACATTAAGCAGGCACACGCCACCTAGTAAATAAACTAACCCTAACGATATATTTGGAAATGCAGTTATGACCATGTCTGGATTTAAAAAATAATTAAATACAGACAAGGCATTTGCGACCACCATTAAAAACAAGAATGCTATTAACCAAAAGCCACGCTTTCTTTCTTCAATCACTGCTACCATTCAATTATCTCCCTCAGATTTTATTAAACTCCTAATAGCTTATTATATTAATAACTTATCCATATTTGATCTTTGAACTCAGCCCGTATTGTCCTCGAAATAATACAAAAATATTATCAATCTGATACATTTTTACTTATAGAATCCGATAATAATCACAAAATGGGGATTGGTTATTATTCGTCATCTCGGAAGCGAAGCATGAGCTATCCGTGATCTATTCATCACGTGATCGAGCTTAAAAGACATCAATGAAATAGTAATTCTACGACACGCTGATGGTAGATTTCCTATCGCCCTAGCGGACATTCACTGTAAGAAATGACGGATATTTTTCGCCCCAGATAAAAGCGTAAAATAATAAGGATAATGGCATTAACACGTAATAATTAAAGAGGTTCTAATTATAAATCAATAACGTAAATTGATTGGTTCACACCAAGGATAATGCTCGACTTATTTTCAGTATTACCCTTGATGATATTCGCGATAATTACTTCTAAAGCGGGTCGGACTTGTTCAATACTTGAATAGGTGTCAGCCGCATGACACATATCCTTTATCTATTAACTGCGCTTCAAATTAATAATGATAGCGACAGGAGATTACTGTCAAATGTACATCATTAACTGCGTACACTAATCGGTTGGTGTCATCAATTCTACGTGACCAAAAACCTGCCAAATTTTCTTTCAATGGTTCGGGCTTACCAATACCTTCGAAGGGAGAATGCTTCGCATCAGTAATTAATCTATTGATACGTTTCAGCGTTTTATTATCCTGACCTTGCCAATACAAGTAATCATTCCAAGCATCGTCAGTCCAAGCTAACATTCGACTCATTCAAGTAAGCCTCTTTCCGTTACTTGACCGGCATTGTATTGAGCAATTGATTTATTTAGATGAGCGGCATTAGCTGGAGAACGAGATAAATAAATCGTTTCCATTAGGCTATTATAATAATCCATAGACATTACAACGGCATCTTCAGAATCTCGACGAGTAATAATTGTGCAGTCAGCATCATTAACTACGCCATCAAGAACTGATTTAAGACCATTTCGAGCTTCAGTAAAAGAAACTATACGCATAATTACCTCTTTGTTGAGTTGTACTTAATGTTGAACAAGTCTAACTCACTAAAACTGAAATGTACAATATATTGCACAGGTAACAAAGAGGCAGTTAGCGCTGCATTAAAGTGGGATCGGCACTTATCTATACTTTGAGCGAAGCGAAAACGGTAAGCGTTACAAATCATTCTTAAATGCTTTATTGAACGAAACCGCCTAATGCGTTAACTACTGATGATCACAAGCGATACTTTGCTCAATTGATTAAAATCCATTCATGGAGCACCATCAGAATTGATCGTAATAAATTGCAAAAGTTATGGGTGTCCTATGTTTTTTCACTTTATTTTGCGTCTTGAGATTGTCATTGGTCTCACCATAAGCAACTTGAAGCTTAAATGTAGTTACTCATGGTTGGTATGCAAGGATATGGCTGTCCTTTGCTCGGGCTTGTCCAATACTTCGGATAGGTGTCGGCTGCGCGACACATATCCTTATCTGTTATATTTTTGACTCGCTAATACCTATTTTACTTATTGCTTTTTTGTACATTGATAGATAATTTTTATTAATAACTTTAGTTTCAACCACTGTTACACCAAAAGATTCCAACAATCCTCTTTTTTCTTCATCAATAGAATCAACGTAAAAATAGATACGATTAAAATTAGGAAATTCAGCTAATATACGTGCTCTTTTATTTAATACCCACCAAATATCAGTTTCACTATAATCAAGCGAAAAGCCTATGATATGAACATTAGTAGAAAAAAATAAGTCTACCCACGATGTATAACAAAAATTTTTATTTTTTAATTTATCGGTCATTGATACAACTGATGTTCTTTTGTTGTCTTTTTTGTATTTATAACGACCTTTTACATATGCATCCAGCTTACTTACTGAACCACAATAATGATCTAACCCAAGCATAATTGATTTAGGGGTGTCTATTTCACCATGAACATGCCATAAGTTAATTGACTTATTATCGGTTAAATATTCTCTTCTTCTTCGTAAACTATAGATATCTTCAATACTATGTTTTATTACCTCATCACCAAGCGATTTTCCAAACGCATAATCATAATTAGTTGTCATATAATTACTAAGGTTTAAGGTGGCTAATGTGTCATAGACTGAATTGGAACCCTGCCCTTCCATTGCTTCCGCTATTTTACGCTTTATTTCCATTTCATCAGCACGTTCACTAACGTTTGGCTGATGCTTTTCCATAAAAATACGTTCATATATCATTGTATTCGGTAACGTCTTATCGCTAAAATCATTGCCTGCTTTTATTTTATTTAATAATTCATTCCAACTAACTGAGTTATCCGATATTCGATTTAAACCATTACCAAAAAGTATCGAATTTTCCATCATTCACCTCAAAAATATAACAACTTACCCGAATTTGTTCTTTGAACATGCGCTCGTATTTCTCTCTTCATAATATAAAAAACATTATAAATCAGATACATTTTTAGTTATTAATCCCGATAATCATCACAAAATCGGGTATTTGCCATTTAGTTTGTGGTTTTTCTATTAATAGCTATTACTGTGCATAACTACAGTGCAAAAGATCTGTATCAAACAGCAATACAGAACGTCAATATCAATGAAATAGTAATTCTACAACGCGCTAATAGTAGATTCCCTATCTCGTTCGTAACCTCACTGTAGGGAATGACGGGGGTGAGTTGGGCATAATGGCGAAAGTTTATTAATACGTTATGAAAAAGAATGAGGCTGGTTATTATTCGTCATCTCGGAAGTTGAGGAACGAAGCTATCCGTGATCTATTCATCACGTGATCGAGCTTAAAAGACATCAATGAAATAGTAATGCTACAACGCGCTAATAGTAGATTCCCTATCGCTCTCGCGGGCATTCACTATAGGGAATGACGGTGGATGGTTCGCATTCATTGTAGGCAAGAAATATCGGGGGAAGTTTGGTCGTCATAGTAGAAAAATAACGGGGTAATTAAACAATGACCAAATAACGCCCATAAAAAAAGAGGCGCTGATAATCAGCGCCTCTCATTAAATATTATCGAGTAGTGATACTACCGAGTTGTAACCTTATTTTTTAAGGTCAAAACGGTCAGCGTTCATTACTTTAACCCATGCATTGATAAAGTCATTAGTGAACTTCTCTTCTGCATCAGCACAAGCATATACTTCAGCGATTGCACGTAGTTGAGAGTTAGAACCAAATACTAAGTCAACACGTGTTGCCATCCACTTCTGATTGCCAGTCTTACGATCAGTACCTGCGAAGATATCTTGGTCAACAGAAGTTGGTTTCCATACTGTTGCCATATCTAGTAAGTTTACGAAGAAATCATTAGTTAATGTTTCTTTACGCTCGGTGAATACACCAAACTCACTGTGCTCATAGTTAGTATCAAGAACACGCATACCACCAATTAACACTGTCATTTCAGGCGCTGTTAGCGTTAGTAACTGTGCGCGGTCAAGAAGTAATTCTTCCATTGCAACTGTGTATTTTGCTTTTTCAAAGTTACGGAAGCCATCAGCGATAGGCTCAAGAACAGAGAAAGAATTCACATCAGTTTGTGCTTGCGTTGCATCAGCACGACCAGCAGCAAACGGTACAGATACATCACGGCCCGCTTTTTTAGCTGCCATTTCAATACCAACACCACCAGCAAGAACAATTAAGTCTGCAATAGACACTTCTTTTGCGAAGTTTGCTTTAATGCTTTCAAGTACGGTTAATACTTTATCTAGTTGAGCTGGCTCATTAGCTGCCCAATCTTTTTGAGGTGCTAAACGAACACGTGCACCATTAGCACCGCCACGCATATCAGAACCACGGAATGTTGATGCTGATGCCCATGCTGTTGATACAAGCTCACGAACTGATAAGCCAGAATCTGCGATTGCTACTTTTAATGCTGCAATATCAGCATCGTTAACAACATCATATTCAACAGCAGGGATCAGATCTTGCCAGATGAATTCTTGTGTTGGAATTTCAGAACCCAAGTAACGAGCACGAGGTCCCATGTCACGGTGAGTCAGTTTGAACCAAGCGCGAGCAAATACTGCTGCAAATTCTTCTGGGTTCTCATAGAAACGACGTGAGATTTCAGCATAAGCAGGATCAACAAGTAATGAGATATCTGTTGTTAGCATTGTGCCTTGGTGCATTCCTTCACCAAATGCATCTGGGTATTCATCACGGCCGTCTTTAGCGATCCATTGGTGTGCGCCAGCTGGGCTCTTCTCTAGTTTCCACTCATGGCTAAATAAGCTGTGGAAGAAACCATTGCTCCATTGTGTTGGCGTTGTAGTCCAAGTTACTTCTAAGCCACTTGAAATAGTATCGGCAGCGTTACCACAACCGTAGCTTGATGCCCAACCTAAACCTTGTTCGTCAATAGCAGCCGCTTCTGGTTCAGCACCAACTTGAGCCGCATCACCAGCACCGTGAGTCTTACCAAATGTATGACCACCTGCGATTAACGCTACAGTTTCTTCATCATCCATTGCCATACGAGCAAATGTTTGACGAATATCATCAGCTGCAAGTAGTGGATCAGGGTTACCGTCTGGACCTTCTGGGTTTACGTAGATTAGACCCATTTGAACGGCGGCTAATGGATTTTCTAGATCACGTACTGCGTCATCTTTCTCATAACGAGTATCATCAGCTAGCCATGTTTTTTCTTTACCCCAATAAACGTCTAACTCAGGTTCCCAGATATCAACACGACCACCAGCGAAACCGATAGTTTCAAAACCCATTGATTCTAGAGCAACGTTACCAGTCAGGATAATTAAGTCAGCCCAAGAGATTTTATTGCCGTATTTTTGTTTGATAGGCCAAACTAAACGACGTGCTTTATCAAGGTTAACGTTATCAGGCCAGCTGTTTAGAGGCGCAAAACGTTGGTTACCAGTACTTGCACCGCCACGACCATCAGAAGTACGGTAAGTACCTGCACTGTGCCAAGCCATACGAACAAAGAAAGGACCATAATGACCAAAGTCAGCAGGCCACCAATCTTGTGAATCAGTCATTAGATCACGAAGATCTTGTTTAACTGCTTCTAGGTTTAATGTTTTAAATGCTGCTGCATAATCGAAATCTTCACCCATTGGGTTTGATTTAACATTATGTTGGTGAAGTAAACCTAATTTTAGTTGGTTTGGCCACCACTCGCTAGGAGAAGTACCATTACCTGGGTTAATTGATGGATTAACCGTTTGAGTCTGATTGAATGGACATTTTGACATTATTATTATCCTAATTGTTCGTATGATTATTGATAATCATTAAATATCATATTGTGTATAAACATAACCTAATCAAAAAACATAGTAACGTTATTTTTGTGGGTAAATTTAAAATCTAATAAATTAATTTTATCCACTGATATTGGCGGCTCGTTTATTCGTTGAAGCTAATTTACAACACTAAAAGAAAGAAAGACAATATTAGTTTTCTATCAATTCAATAGGTAATAGTTATCAAAAAACAATACTGAATAGTTTTCGAACTTTTATCGTCACCATAAAAAATTAGCCACCAACAAATAAATAGCTTAGGTAAACTAACTTCTTATAATTAATGGTGTTTTCTCATCTCATACCATAAAACGCTATTGATTTTTTAGAGGAAGATCTATTATTTATAAAAATTAAGGATAATAATGAAAAAGATTTGGCTCACAATTACTGCTTGTTTATTAACGGTGGCATGTTCATCAACGCCCACACCTGATTGTATTTATAATTGTGCGCCATCAATTAATATTGGCAATAATAATACCAATAGTAATAATAATTTCGGCGCACTAACCGAACCCCAACGCCAAGCATTACTTAAATATCTTGAGAGCCAAGTTAAACAACAATGGGGCGACGATAATTATTTACAGGCAGGTAAACATCGTTATGTGAAATACTTTGCTGGTTATCGTACTCGTGCGCATATTGATTTTGATAATGGTAAAATTTATGTCTCAACCGTTGCTAACAATGCAACACGACACTCTCTCAAACAAGCCATTGAAGAAACATTATTAATGCCAGCGGATCCATCACAAGTGGATCTTTTTAGTGATAAATCCATTCCTCTTAATGGTAAACCTTTTTTATTAGGCCAAGTAAAAGATCATCAAAACCAAGATATTCAATGGCCATGGCGTGCAGGTCAATATGCTGACTATTTAATAGCGAACAAATTGAAAACCAAAAAACTCCAACGCGGTACGGCATACTATGTTGAAATTGATATGGTAGAAGATCACCTTGAGCAGCGAGAATATCAATACGCCGATCTTATTCGTCAAGCGGCTAAACGCTACGATATTGATGAAAATTTAATTTACGCGATAGTTAAAACAGAAAGTAGCTTTAATCCTTATGCCGTCAGCCATGCAGGTGCTTATGGCTTAATGCAGGTTATTCCTAAAACAGCGGGTGCGGATGTATTTAATTTGGTTAAAAATAAACCCGGTATTCCAACCAAAGAATATTTATTTAATCCTGCCAATAATATTGATACTGGCACTGCTTATTTTTATATTTTGAAAAATCGTTACTTAAAAGAAGTTCAACACCCTACAACAAAACATTACACCATGATTTCAGCTTATAACGGTGGTACTGGCGGCGTTCTGGCAACCTTTGATGTTGATAGAAAACAAGCGATGAAGGATCTTAACAACTTACAACCCAATCAAGCGTATTGGGCATTAACGAACAAACATCCTAAAGCTGAAGCGCGACGTTATTTAGAGAAAGTACTCAATTTTCAAAAAGAATTTGAAGCAATGTAATTAAATATCAATATGATTTTTAAGTTAAACACACACAATAATAGCGTGTGTGTTTAACTTATCGGTATTACATTATGACTTAACTACGTTCAGCTATTGCAGGTCGAATATAACCTTTATTTTGCTGTAAAAGTGCCTTTGCAGTATCACTATCAACACCCGTTAAAATCATCACAATCGCCGTTTTACAGTGACCATCACACGCATCTAAAGCCACTACTGCTTGTTCACGTTCACAGTCAGTGGCTTGCATCACAATCTGTTTTTGACGTTCAACTAATTTGGCATTAGTTGCTTCTACATCTACCATCAGATTGCCATAAATTTTACCAATGCGAATCATTGCTCCTGTCGTTAGCATATTAAGCACTAACTTTTGCGCTGTGCCCGCTTTCATACGAGAAGACCCCGTGACAACTTCCGCCCCGACAACAGGCGTGATCACAATATCAGCAGCGGCAGTCATAGGACTTTGAGGATTACAACTCACACAAGCAACAATTGCATTCATTGAACGCGCATAAGCCATCGCGCCTAATACATAAGGAGTACGTCCACTGGCGGCAATACCGACCAGAACATCACGCGCTGAAAAATGGATCGCTTTTAAATCATCAGCGCCCATTTCAACATTATCTTCTGCGTTTTCAACTGCTTTTAAAATGGCTTTATGTCCACCAGCAATTAATCCCACCACTTGCTCAGGCGCGCTACCATACGTTGGTGGACACTCACTTGCATCAAGAACACCTAAACGACCAGACGTACCGGCTCCGACATAAATTAAACGTCCACCAAGTGAAAAAGCAGTGGCTATCGCATCAACCGCTTGGGCAATAGCAGGTAATGTTTGTTCAACAGCCAACGCTACTTTTTTATCTTCATTATTGATCACTTTCAGCATCTCTAATGTCGATAACGTATCTATGGCTTCGCTAGCACTATTTCGGCTTTCAGTAACTAATTTTGTTAAATCAATCTGCATGGTAACGCTCTAAAATCAATAACATTAGTGATAGCATAACGTATTCATGTTGCTATTAAATAATAATTAAATCTATTCACAATTAAGAGCACGACATATTTTCATTAAAAACGCACAAATTATGCACGTCTAACAATAAAAATATCAAAAGAGAATGGAACCACCGACATTGCAAAATGTCACACTGTATAATAAGCAGCATAATTAATGTTTCAGCGATAACTATAAAAAAGTAGAATTTCATTTTTACGAATAATCACAGCTGAATTTATCTTTCATGACTACAGATAGAAACTGAATAAGTAATGACTCAAGATAGCCCCCAAATGACACCAAATATCCACAAAAAAAAGACGCTAAAAAAAGTGGTATTATGGACAGTAATTACACTATTAACACCAATTGTCACAATCTCTGGCATATTGGCTTATGGTGTTAAACTTGATCTCAGTTCACATCGCACCGAAATTAATCAATGGTTAACTAAAACCCTTGATCGTAAAACAGATATAAAAGGCAACATGGCAGTCACCCTGTCATTTAGCCCTGAAATAGAATTAAGTGATGTTACTATCGCTAATCTAAAATCAATACCATGGCAGCCAATGTTAAAATCTGGCTACATTGCCGCCAAGATTTCAGTATTACCGTTATTACAACATACGCTGAAGATTGACTATCTTAGCCTTAACGATATCTCATTAAACTTACTACGAGATCAACAAGGTAAGGAAAATTGGGTATTCAATCAACTATCAACATCATCAAAACCCGCTGCAACCACAACATCTTCAGCATTTAAATTAGTGTTAAGTAATAATATTAACGCTAATAAAATTCGAGTGAATTATGAAGATCAAACCAAAGGTGCCTATTACAATGGTTACCTTGATCACCTGGCTCTAACAAAACCTGATAAATGGTTATTAGTGGCTAAAGGTAACGCTATGGGCAGTGAATATAATCTTTCATTAACGGGCGATTTACAAAAACTGATTAATAATCAACATGGCCAATTATTTGCAAAAGGTAACTTTGCGGGTGCCGAATTAGATGTTGATGCTAACATTACACCGTTTAGTAGCAGTGATAACTCTACGGCCAATATCAGTTTACATTGGAACAATACCAATCAAATTGCCAACCTGTTAGATCTTGATTTACAGCATGTTGCACCACTCTCACTGACAACAGAGCTCACCGCATCAAATAAAGGTTTTGCATTTAATGATATTCAAGTGCGTAGCCCTATTACCTCAGCTAATGGTCATATTAATGTTCGTTTTGCCCAGAATGCTCAACAGTTAAATATTATTGACGGCAAGTTAGATATTCCCGTTATTGATCTGCGTCCGTGGTTACAACCGCAACCACGAATGAGGCGCACGACAATGTATGTCGCCACACCGCCACAATCTCCACTACAAAAAGCATTAAATCAATGGTTAGTAAAAACCCGCACTCACTTTGGCTTAACCATTGGTACCATTAAAGGCTTAGGTACGCCCGTGAATTCAATTTCACTTAAGATTGAGGGTAAAAACGGTAAATTATCAGCACCAATGGCCGCCAATATTGCTAATGTTCCATTCACGGGTAATGCTCGTATTAATGCAACACAATCGACATCAAAAGTTAACGTTACCTTAGGGGCAAAAGATTCATCATTAGGTGAAATGGCTGGCTGGATTTCAGGTATACCTAATGCCACGGGTCATCTTAAAAGTGCTCAACTACAGCTAACAACAAAAGGCACCAAATTACAGCAATGGTTAGATAATAGTCAGCTTGGACTTACTATTAATCATGCTAATGTCAATTGGGGCGCTAAAGCTTCATTTGCAATAGATACCGCTACACTGCATTCAGGAATGGAACAACCGTTCAGCTCAAATGTTAGCGGTAAGATCATGAATATCCCGGTTAAGATTGCAGCTAAAGCAGGCACATTGGCTGATATTATTAATCATCGTGATTGGACACCATCACTGCACTTTTCCAGCCCAGTTTTAGATGTAAAGGCACAAGGAAAGTTAGTTAATACTCACTGGCAACAAGGTAGTTGGTTTGATGTTAGTGTTCACAGTAATGATGCTGGAAAGCTGAGTCCATGGCTTGGTACTCGTGCTGCAATACACGGTAAAATTAATTTCAAAGGTAAACTCACCAATAACGGAGAATGGCTTGATCTTAATATTCCTGATGTCACGCTACTGAACAGTCAGGGAAAAGTAGATTTACAATGGCGAACACTGCACGATCAGCCATTTTTAAAATTAAATAGCCAATTCAATACTCTTGATTTTACTCAATTAAGCCAATTTATTAATAAAACCCGCTTACCTAAAGTAGAACAAACTGTACCGACCCAAGGCGTTAACCTTGATGTGCCTATTCTAAGCAATAAAATTGTCATTGCTGATGCCGATGTCAATTTACATGTTAATAAGATGCTATGGGCACAACAGCAAGTTGATGATATGGCATTTAAGGGCCAAATTCGCGACGGTAAACTCAGTACATCACCGTTTAGTGCGACTTATGCGGGCAGCGTTTATCGTGGTGATATCGCGTTTGATATTAATAATCAAACCATTAATTCACAATTACACTTAGCGGTAAATAAACCTGACATTGGTCGTATTTTACATCAATTTAATATCATTAATCATTTCGATATGAGCTTAGACAGTGCCAAACTAGCGGTATCGTTATCAGGAAAAACACTATTAGAATTAATGGAACAAGCAAAAATTGATGCTCAGCTTAATGGCGGTCAATTAAAACTTGCTGATAATTACACAGGTAAAGCCTTTAATATTACTCTAAATCAAGGGCATTTCATTACCGGCCCCAATACTGCAACCCACCTCACCCTTGATGGACGAGCGGCAAATAAACCCGTTGCCATTAACCTTGATTCAGTCTCATTACAACAGGCAAATGATGGTCGTAAATCGATTCCAGTCAAACTGAAAGCGAGTGTCGGTGACATCAAATTTAATGCTCAATCACAAGTTGTGTTACCGATTGACCCTAAAAAATTGAATATCACTTTTGAAGCCAGTACACCAAACTTAAACCATTTTGATAACTTTACAGGGATCAAGTTACCGCCTTATGGTCCAGTTAACGTTGCAGCATCATTATCAATGGACAATATTGGCTATCATCTACGTGACATGCTCATCAAGGTTGGTAGCAGTACGCTTAAAGGCTATGGTGACTTTTTACCGCCGATTAAAGGTGATGGTCGCAATCGCCCTAACGTAAAACTGGTCTTAAATGCTCCTTTTATTCAGATCAACGACTTTAAGCTGAAAAATTGGCAAGCATGGTTACCCGCAAACCAAAAGTCGCATAAGGTTATTGTCTCCAAAAATCAGCCAGTGAACGTTATCAGTCCGCAAGGATTAAATTTATTCAATGCTAATTTTAAACTTAACGTCGGTAATGTCCGTTCAGGCAAAGATTGGCTAGGCGCAGGTAAATTAGATTGGACGTTACATAATGGTTTATTAACGCTAAAACCTTTACATGTTCAATTACCCGGTGGTGATATTAATATCAACGGCTCGGTTGCCGCTAAAGGGGATAAATTCGCCATTAAACTGAATGGGTTGGTAAAGAATTTTGACTACGGTATTATCGCTCGTCGTATCGACCCTAAAACGGATATGCATGGCAAAATCAGTGCCAAATTCGATCTTAATAGTCTTGCGAATACACCAGAAAGCTTAATGAATAATGCCAATGGCTTTATTGGGTTTGCAGCCTGGCCTAAAGCTTACCAAGCTAACGTAATTGATCTATGGGCAGTAAGTTTAGCCGATGCGGTATTACCGACATTTACCACCAAAGATAACTCGGTACTTAACTGTGTTGCTGGCGGATTTAATGTTCATAATGGCAATATAAAACAACGTGATTTATTACTCGATACCTCACGTATTCAGGTGCATGGCGCATTTGACGCCAGTTATAAGAAACGTGACTTTAACTTATATCTATCGCCACGATCTAAAAGAGCACAAATATTTAGCCTACAAACGCCCGTTGAAGTTCACGGTACTTTTGAGAAATTTAATCTTGAAATACCATTATCTGCCATTTTTGCAACATCAGTGCGGTTTACGACAAGCCCAATAATAGCACCACTCCAATGGTTATTTGAGAAACCAATCGCGGCCAATGGTAGCGCGGAATGTCAACGAATTTGGCAAGCACAATAAATTGTTAGCCTAAAAAAATGCTCAATACTTAACATTAAAAGATGGACTTATAATCCATCTTTTTTTTATTTTGTTGTTTTAAAATAAAGAACCAGTGTACTGACTATGATGTAATAAAGACATCAACTTCATCTGTCATAGAATAATCATCTTCTACGAGGTTATTATGAATTCAAAACTCGATAATGTACTGCTCAATATAGCCCTAAATCTCAGTGCTAACCTCGCTAGTGATCAGCATTATCAGCATCTTATTGATGGTATCGATCAAGTTTTTCCTTGTGATGCAAGTGCCTTATTTATATTGGATAAAGAAGGTCTATTAACACCGGTTGCGGTTAAAGGTCTATCTCCTGCCGTATTAGGTCGACGTTTTTATCCTCAAGCTCACCCACGCTTAGAAGCCATAATGGCAAGTAAACAACCAGTCCGTTTTGATGCCGATAGCCCTTTGCCCGATCCCTTTGATGGAATTTTACTTAACGAGCAACAAACCATTGATATTCATGATTGCTTAGGCTGTAGCCTCTATGTAGAAGGACAATTAGTTGGCGTACTTACGTTAGATTCGTTAACTGTGGGCGCATTTGATGAAATTGAAACTGTTGCCATTGAAACATTTGCCGCTTTAGCCGCAGCAACGTTACGCAATATTGCCCAATTTAATGCACTTAAAGATCAAAATAAAAAACAAAAATCACTAACAGATACGTTGATCCAACAAGCGCGCTCACAACAAGGAGAAATGGTGGGAATAAGTGCCGTCATGCAACGGTTACGGACCAATATTGCCACTGTTGCAAAATCAGACTATGCGGTACTGATCAGTGGTGAAACAGGCACAGGCAAAGAGCTGGTCGCTCACGAGATCCATGCCCAATCGACACGTGCAGATACGCCAATGATTTATATTAACTGTGCCGCCCTACCAGAAGGATTAGCGGAAAGTGAATTATTTGGTCATGTAAAAGGGGCATTTACAGGTGCGAATAGTCATCGAGCAGGTAAATTTGAATTAGCTGACGGCGGGACATTATTTTTAGATGAAATTGGCGAGTTACCTTTAATATTACAAGCGAAATTATTACGGGTGATCCAACAAGGTGAACTTCAACGTGTCGGCAGCGATCAACATTTACATGTCAATGTTCGTATTATCGCAGCAACAAATCGCCAATTAGAAACCGAAGTCGAGCTTGGTCATTTTCGTGCAGATTTGTACCATCGCTTAAATGTATTCCCTATTTTTGTGCCATCACTGCGTGAACGTCATGATGATATTCCCGTTCTTGCTGGATACTTACTTGAAAAAGTGCGTCACCAATTTAATATTCCTAATCTTCACCTTCACCCTAAAGTATTAAATATGCTTGAGGCGAAACCGTGGCCAGGCAATATTCGTGAATTAGAACACACACTTACACGTGCTGCATTACGAGCAATACAAGACGAACAGAATACGATCACCAGTCAATATTTTGATCTTGCGCCCACAGGCGATGTCAAAAACACATCGTCATTTTTCCCCGAACAATCACAACCGATGCGTCAATTGGTCGAACACTACCAAAAGCAGCTAATTGAGCACACGCTTGAAAAAACACATAAAAATTGGGCGAAATCAGCTGATTTTTTACAAATGGATCGAGGAAATCTTTACCGTATGGGAAAAAAGCTGGGGATCAAATAAGACTACCATAAAAACAGTGATGTCATATATACAACACTGATGATGTCTTTATAACATCATCAGTGTATAAGGTAATAAATAAACACATTAAAAACAACAACATAAAAACTGGCACAGTTAATGCTAAGTAGCCGTTAGATCATATTTATAATTAGATAATCAAACGCTGGAGCTTTTTCATGTTTTGTATTCAATGTGAACAGACAATAGAAACACCCATTAAAAAAGGCTGTTCTTACGCCGCAGGTATGTGCGGTAAAACTGCTGAAATTTCAGATCTACAAGATGTGTTAGTTTATACCTTACAAGGGGTATCATACTGGGCAGATCTTGCACAGAAGTTTGATATTGTTGATGACGAAATTAACCATTGGGCACCACGTGCATTCTTCTCAACGCTAACCAATGTTAACTTTGATCGCGATCGCATTCTAGCGCTAACCAATCTTGCTGCAAGTTATAAAGCACGCTTAACACAAGCTGTCACAGCAGCAATGACTCTAGCACAACAGCCATTACCGACCCTACCCGCTGTGGCTGAATTTGAATTACCCGATAATATTGATGCTATCTTAGCGTTAGCACCACAAGTGGCGGTTAACCGCGGTTATGAAACCATCAATGAAGATGTCATTGGTTTACGCTTATTGTGCCTATATGGTCTAAAAGGCGCGGCGGCTTACATGGAGCATGCGCGTGTATTAGAGCAAACAGACAATGCTATTTATGCACAATACCATCACATTATGGGCTGGTTAGGCACAGATCCTACTGATCTAAATGCATTACTTGAGTGTTCAATGGAAATTGGTCTAATGAACTACAAAGTAATGGAGATGCTTGATTTAGGCGAAACCAATACTTTTGGTCACCCAGTACCAAGCCAAGTTAACGTTAAGCCAATTCAAGGCAAATGTATTTTAGTTTCAGGTCATGATTTGCACGATCTTGAAAAGATCCTGCAACAAACTGAAGGTAAAAATATTAACGTTTACACCAATGGTGAAATGTTACCTGCTCACAGCTACCCTGAACTGAAGAAATACCCTCACTTAGTGGGTAACTACGGTAGTGCTTGGCAGAACCAACAGATTGAATTTGCCAATTTCCCTGGCGCAATCGTAATGACATCAAACTGCCTAATTAACCCGAATGTAGGTCAATATGCAGATCGTATCTTTACACGTAGCATCGTGGCATGGCCTGGTGTGGCGCATATTGACGGTGATGATTTTACTCAAGTTATTGATTGTGCATTAGCATTAGACGGCTTTAAGCACACTGAAATCGAACATATGATCACTATCGGTTTTGGTCGCAATGCACTAATGGCAGCAGCGCCTGCTGTTATTGATCAAGTTAAACAAGGCAATATCAGCCACTTCTTCCTTGTTGGTGGTTGTGACGGTGAGAAAGCAGAACGCAGTTACTTCACTGATTTTGCTGCACAAGTTCCTCAAAATTCCGTTATCTTAACGTTAGCTTGTGGTAAATATCGCTTTAATAAAAATAACTTTGGCGACATTAATGGTATTCCTCGTTTACTCGATGTGGGCCAATGTAATGATGCTTATTCAGCAATTCAATTGGCACTCGCATTAGCGAAAGAGTTTGATTGTGGTATTAACGAATTACCGCTGACTCTAGTGTTATCTTGGTTTGAGCAAAAAGCGATTGTGATCCTACTGACCTTATTTGCATTAGGTGTTAAAGGTATTTATACCGGCCCAACAGCACCTGCATTTTTAACCGATAACTTATTGGCTATTATTGCTGAAAAATTCGATATGCGTTCGATCTCAACCCCTGAGGCAGATCTTAAAGCTATCTTAGGCGCGTAATCTTACACGTATAGTATTGACGTATAACATTATTGCCCCTGTTGTTTATATAACCTGTTGTTTATATAAATAAGAGGGGCTTTATTTATTCATTCATTTCGATTTTTATAGGCATGATAATGTTAGAGAAATGGCAAAATCACCAACCAGAAACATTTGTTTGTATCAATAAGTGGCAACAAACACCAGATACTGTAACCATCGAATTACAGCCACAGATTGGTGCCGAATCCATTGATTTCAAACCGGGACAATTTGTAAGTCTAGGCATTCGTATTGATGGAGAATTACTTTTCCGTGCCTATTCCATCAGCTCAATACCGCAACAATCGACCTTACAGCTCACCATTAAACGAGTGGATGGCGGCAGAGTTTCAACTTACCTTGTAAACACATTAACCATTGGTGATAACGTACAATTATTACAGCCAGCCGGGGAATTTAACTGTATTGATCACCCGCCTGAAAACCAACGTGTATTATTGATCAGTGCGGGATGTGGCATTACGCCAGTCTATTCAATGGCTAAATATTGGCTTGAGCATAATGCGAATATTGATATTTGCTTTATTCATGTCGCGAAAAGCCCGTCACAGACACTCTTTTTTGAACAGCTTAATCAATTAGATCGTGATAATAGTAACTTTAATTTACAGCTATTATTAAAAGATAAAGCGAATACAGAATTCCACCAAGGACGTTTAAATCAACAGTGGCTTGAGCAATTAACACCCAATCTACATCAACGAACTGTCTATTTATGTGGCCCTGAAGGGTTTATGGAAGATGTGAGTCAATATTTACAGCAACTTGATTTTAATATGTCGCAATTTTTTCAAGAAAGCTTTACACCAACAATAACCCAGCCAATAGCAGATAAAGTCAGTACAACACTGACGCTGAATGTTCCAGCTTTTAATCAAACATTAACGGTTAATCATGGGGATAATTTGGCAACAACACTTGAAAATGCTAGCTTGCCGATTCTCGTTGCTTGTCGTAGTGGTGTTTGTGGTTCATGTCGCTGTAAAGTCACACCTAATAGTGTTAACTCAACCAGTGCTATGACTCTTACAACTGAGGATATTGAACAAGGTTATGTCCTTGCCTGCTCATCAACGATCATTGACAATACTGAAGTAAGCTTTTAATAAAACGTATTCAATAGTAAATAAAACCCGCATCTAAACATTCTATTTATTAACCAATCTAGCCGTTAATAATGATAGAACATAAATGCAGGTTTTTTATCATCTCTAATATAATATTATTAGATTTCTTTCATCGCTGAGACTACAGACGGATCATTAATTAAATTAAATAATAAGCTCTTAGCGGCGGTTCTCTGTGCATCTGACAACACTTTTTTAGGGTTTTCTCGTGATTGAATCAGAATATTCGTGATAAATTTACTGTTTGTACCCGACAGTTCATAAACAAACCGAAGCGTATCTAGTAATTCATTCTGCGGTAAGCTGTACACTGCCATTTCACAACTAAGACCATCCATCGCAAGAAAATTATTCACGACCGCTTTACGTTCAGCCTTAAATATTTCTTTTGCTTTAAAAGCATCTATTAGCGCCTGCACTCTTTCTGCGATAGCAATAGGTACTTCCATTGTTTTAGTTTCGTGAGTCATTATTGCTTCCCCTGTTCTCGTTCATTTCTAGTATCAATATACTATTTGTATACCCCATAAGCACGAACGATTATAAATACTCTAAGTAATAGTGTCATATTTAAGCATCGTTCTAAATAAAAAACAAAAATCACTCAATAAATCAAAAAGATATTCATTATTTTCAATTTAAACAGAAAATTTTTTCAAAAAAACACAAAAATAAGTGTACATCAGCAGCACACCTGCTATTATCCGTCTCGCTCTGTTGTTTAAGAGTTATTAAATGCAACACCAAGTAACAGTTAAACTAAAGATTACAGTGACGTTTTCGTTTTGTATCTGTGTTTCCCTTGTATTGGCAGTATCATTAATAATTTAACCACGTAGCACATCGCATTTTAGCGGTTAATTAATCTCAACTAATAAGGGACATCACATGTCTAATCAAACAACTGGTCTAGTAAAATGGTTTAACGAAGAGAAAGGTTTTGGTTTCATTACTCAAGACAACGGCGGCGCTGACGTATTCGTTCACTTCCGTGCTATCGCTTCTGAAGGTTTCAAAACTCTTACTGAAGGCCAAAAAGTGTCTTTTGAAGTAGAGCAAGGCCAAAAAGGTCTTCAAGCTGCAAACGTTGTAGCTCTATAATTTATCTTTATTGATAAATGAAAAAAATGCTGGCTAAGGCCGGCATTTTTTATATCTGTAATTTAGAGAAAATAAAAGTAAAAAAAAGCCAACTACTTACTAGTCGGCTTAGAAATACATTATCTACAGAGCATCACGCTCATCTTCATCTGTCACATCAATCACTACCGACGTAGTGCATTCAGTTTACTCTGCACTAAACCAAATACCGTATTTGATGGATAGAAACCTTGCTCCGCTTCCACACCTACAGCATTACCCGTAAATATTTCAATCGCTTGTGAAACGTGGCTTATTGCCCAAATGGTAAACTCGCCTTTTTCAACCGCTTCGACAATATCTTTACGTAACATTAAATTATGCACATTAGATTCAGGAATAATCACTCCTTGTCCTGCTGTTCTCCCCTTGATGCCACACACATCAAAGAAGCCTTCAATTTTCTGATTCACACCACCAATCGGCTGTGCTTCACCAAATTGATTCATTGAACCAGTGATCGCAATATCTTGCCGTAATGGTAATCCTGAAAAAGCAGAGACAATCGCACACACTTCCGCCATTGAGGCACTATCACCATCGACGCCACCATAGGATTGCTCAAAGGTTAAATGAGTTGTTAACGGGATCTTAGCGGTTTTACCAAACACTGATGCTAAATACGCCGATAAAATCATTACCCCTTTTGAGTGGATATTACCGCCTAATTCAGCACTCCGCTCAATATCAAACACTTCACCATTACCATAAGCTGTTGTCGCAGTAAT
Organism: Photobacterium carnosum; assembly: GCF_021236965.1. Classification (NCBI taxonomy): domain Bacteria; kingdom Pseudomonadati; phylum Pseudomonadota; class Gammaproteobacteria; order Vibrionales; family Vibrionaceae; genus Photobacterium; species Photobacterium carnosum. The sequence continues at coordinate 416,962 of NZ_WMDN01000001.1, forward strand.
ACGGCTCGGTGCGCCAAACTGATAGTCAGACGTTGCAATCACCGATAATGCATTCACTTGCCCAACAGCATGCGAATGAACATCTAACAATGTCGTTCCTGTTACAAAGCTTTGCATCACATGATCTTTTAAACGACTGACCCGCAATTCTTGATTGAGCATCGCCTGTTCAACATGACTACAGCGAATCATAGTGGCATTCGATGCACGTGCAACATAGTTAGTTTCACGCAATAAATTCGCAATATCCGCAGAATGGAGTGATAGCTTATTTTGGTCATCTGCTTGGCGCGAACTGTATTCAATAATGCGTGCAATAGCTTTACGATCACAATGAAGCATATCGTTATCATGCACAATACTGGCAATGAAACGGGCATATTGCTCTTCTGAGGTATCATTTCGTGGCATATCATCTTCAAAGTCAGCGGTAACTCGGAATAATTCTTTAAACTCCGGATCATAGTGCTGCAATAACTGATAAGTCTGATAATCACCAAATAAAATAATTTTTACATTCAGCGGAATCGCTTCAGGTTCTAATGAAATGGTTCCAGACAGCGTGACTTCTCGCTCAAGTGAGCTTAAATTCAGCTTCTGCGCACGTAAAGCACGTTTAAGTCCATCCCATACATACGGACGCTCTAGCACTTTTACTGCATCCATCATCAATACGCCACCATTGGCACGATGAATGCTACCAGCACGAATTAAAGAAAAGTCAGTAAACACGGTTCCTTTATAAGTCGCATTTTCAACATAACCAAAAATGGAATGATAACTCGGGCTCTCTTCAACTTCGACAGGAAATTTACGGGTATCAGATTGATGTACCAAGACATTAACTTGATAACGACGCGGCATTTTTTTATCTAACGAAGCATAAGCCAATGCGACTTGTTCTTCATTTTCTTCTAAGAAAACATCAATATTATCTAAGATATCCGCATACATATCAGCCAAATATGCTTTTACATCAGCAATTTTTTTATATTTAAGTTGGAGTTCTTTAATACAATGACCCACAACTTCTTTGGCGATATTTTCATCAAGCTTTTGCTGCTTATCTGAATATTGTTCTTCCCATTCAGTCAGTTTTCGCACGATACCACGTAGCTCAACTTCCAGCGCAGTAATGGTATTCTCAAAGACCTGCTGATCATCAGCTGACAATGCAGCGAAACTGTCCTCACTGTGTGGCTCTTTACCATTCATGGCAACTAACTGATAATCACCTTGGGTTGTGATTGATACACTAATACCACGCTCTTCAGCGCTTTTTGTGAGCGACTTTAAGGTCGATTCTTGTTTCGTTGTTAATTCTGATTTTAATTTTTCTGCACGTGAATAATAAAGTTCATTATCAAATGCTAATGGAAACGCTTTTACTAATCGCTTCATTAGATTTTCAATGTCTTTTTTAAAGCTACACCCTTCCCCAGCGGGTAGTTTTAATACTTTCGGGCAGCGTGTATCATCAAAATTAGACACATAGCACCAATCATACAATGTATGACTATTACCATTGGGTTCATGACGATTTAAATAACGCATCACCATGGTCCGTTTACCTAAGCCATTACGTCCAATGGCATAAATATTATAGCCTTTTTCTTTTATCGACATCGCAAACTCAACCGCATGTTGAGCCCGTTCTTGTCCTACTATTTCATCTAATGGTGTAAGGTGTTTGGTTGACTTACACGCATCACTCAATCCATTTAAGGCTGCAATATGATACAGCTTGTCACTGGTTAGAGGCGCTAAAGGCATAATCGATCCCTCTCATTTATGACACTTACAGTTAAGTTTACGCACAAATAACGAACGATTAAGTGATAGAAGGTAGATTTAGTGCTAAGGCTCTCACTATTAACACTTTTTTGATGAAATTTTAACCATAAAAAAGCCCAACCTGATATATTTATAACAACAAATATCATATTGAGCTTATTTTTCATCGCCTTATTAATTAATAAGCGAAGTGTTTACTGTTAATCTAACGTTACCATCGCACCTTTACCAACACCTTCGTAAGCGAATACATCCAGACGTTCAGTGGCTGCTAATTGTGGTTTTATTTGCTCGGCAATATAGCTCGCCAATAATTCAACCGTGGTGTCCGTTGCTAAAATTTCAGTCGCCGATTTAGCAATCGCTAATTCAAATTCCCCTTGCGGTGCGGTATAACGAAAACCGTAATGGGTTTCGTCATTAATATTAGTCGCTGCTGAACTTAAATTTAACTCACTAACACTAATAATATCTTCTTGTGAGCCTAAATAAATATCATGCCAGCGTTGTGCCCATTGCTGCTCTAAATCAGCATTGCGTTGACCATTAACCACTAACTCTACTGGTGAACGGTGGCCGTGAGCAATACGTTGACAGTTACCATCATGTTTTTTCAAACCGTGGCTGTAATGGTAAAACGCACCGTCTATCTTTTCATGCCGTAAGGTAATTTCTAACCCTTGTACATTACTCGGTAAATGCCCCAACAACAGTTGTTGTACATATTGAGTCACACTGTCAACAGTGATCGCATCAGTATCAATAAAGCAAAAAGCTTGCTCAGGGCTGTGCAGATGAATCGCATGCTCATTACTGATTAAATCAACTGTCATATAATCAGTTTTAGTTATTGCCGTATGAATAGCCGTAGATGTTGCAGGGATCAGTAATCGGTGATCAACATATTGATCAACGAGTTGTTTAATTTGTTTTTTTACGCGGCTGAAATCAAGCACCATGCTCATTTCATTCAACTCACCCGACATCACCACATCAAGAATCCAACTCTCACCCACCATTCCCCGTTGCGGGCACAAGTAAGATGCGTCAATTACAGTGAGGTCTCTAACGAATAGCTTCAAGGTGAAGTCCTTTATTGATAATGGTTGTCGTTTACTAGGGAAATGCATTATACGCGGCTAAACTGATGAGTAAACCTTCAGTTTTCTTGCCGTTTAAGAAAATGATGTAGTGCGGCAATCACTCCAATAAATTATTGCGATCGCCACACTAATACATAATTGAAAGATAACCTTAGAAGCGGTAATTCACTGAGGCATACCCTGTTGATACACTTTTTATTTGTGAAGCAACTTTATTCGATGACCATGGCTTAATATCTTCACCTTGTGTCGCTGTATGGCGCAGACCCATTTCAGCAGAAATATGATCTGAAATACGCCAAGCAACACCAAGTTGAATACCCAGTACTTGTCCTGATTGGCTATGTGAACCATAACCCTGACCTTTAATATCAGCAGTCATATAGCCTAAGTGCGCGCCAATAAAGGGATTAATTGTTTTATCTGCACGGAAAATATAATCTGCATTTAATAGATGTAACGTCACATCAGTTTCAATCGCTTTGACACCATCAAAATCAGATTGAGTACTCATTTTTTGCCAGCTGTAATAAATACGGCCAGATCCACCAGCAGTATAAAATCCCAAATCTGCACCAACAAAACCCGCAACATCGGGTGATGAAAACTGATTGATCAGTGTTGTGTTATTACCATTAACAGTACCCGCAGTCATACTAATATCACTGCTTCCCCCCGTTAAACCAACAAAATAATGAGTGCTATCATCAAATTTAACTAACGGTGTCGCTGTATTATCACTAACAGGTTGTAATACAAAAGGTTCCGCAGCTTGCGCTGTGGTTGATAATAATAGCGAAGTGAACGCACTAATTATAAGTGTTTTATTGATCATGGCTTAACCTTGTCCTCTTATTGTTATAGTCGTGGCATTATATCAATGATATTTAATATAAATTTCATTTTTTATAATACCTGAATAATTGACCAATCCCGAGTAATAACATCACAACTTACAACCACAAACACTCTGCATTTACATTGCTAATATTAAGCGTCGCTTTATAACAAGAAGATCACTCAATGGTCTTCTTGTTTTTTTATCTCGGTTCTGATTCATTGGTCATTATTGTGGTTAATATTCGTTTCATACCGTAATAAATAGCAATCGTTGGCAATAATAAAATAACAATCGCGATCCCATAACTGATGCCAGCAGGCACACCCGCTCCCCACGCTAATGTAAATGCTATTCCACCGATAACATCCTTTATTGCGTCAATAAATGACTATTGACTAATAAGTAACGGTAGCCATGGTAAAATCAAGATGCCAACCCCGATACTCACCATTTGTATTTTAATACTTCGTTTTAACATATAAACCCCGCATTTGAACGCTGTTTTATTGTTGGTTAAAATACGCCATTAAGCAAACAAATTCTTCGTTACATTAAAATACAGAAACAATTAACTTAATAACGGCTTTATTATTACAATTTGGTAAAAGTCATTTAAGTATTCGCCGATTATCATTTCTTCAATATTGATTATAATTTGTGCCACATAACAGCAATACCTTTGCTGTTATCAACCCCCATTTTCCTGTGTATTCCTGATTACTCAACCGCAAATAATTTCCTATTGGAGGGCACAATGAATCAACAACGCGCAGAGAACCTCTATTACTACCTTAGAGAGCAAAACACATCACAAAAAGAAATGAATGTGGTAATCAAACAACTTATCGATAGTTATAATATTAATTTATACCCACTCGATCGTCGTTACCGCGCACGTATCGGTTATTCCCCTAACCGCTATGACATTAATAGTTATGGTACTGCGGGATCACGAACAATGAATCAAACCCGTGGCATGCAAAAAACACATTAATTAACAATAAATACGTAATAAAAAACCCTAATACTTCATCACAGCTATTAGGGTTATGGCTTAAAAAGTCAGTTTTATGCTACATCAACCTTTAAGGCGATCAACAATCAGCGGTACTAACGACGTATAAGCATACCAAGCGACCGCAACAATGATCACTGTCCACACAATGCGAGATACCCATTGAGTTCGTTGCATATGGCGTGACGGATCTGGCTCTCCACAATGAGGACAAAAATGAGCACGACGAGACACCGTACCATCACAAGCAGGGCAATCTGTTAAACGTTTAGAACGTGGCTTTGTCATAGTTTCAGTCACTACCCTATCATTAACAATATCAGAACGAGATGCTGGTTGACTAAAATCAGGGGTATTCGCCGGCGGCGCATTATGCCCAGAACGTTTTTCCGCATGTAATGAGAACGACATTTCAGGTTTATCATTATCGTTATCAAGAGCAGAAAATTCAGTTGTTTTCACGATTTCTCACCATTTGATTAATTTTCGCACATATAATACGCAATATTAAAATAATAATCTTCATTTAAGCCTTCAGTAATAATACATTAATACTAGACTATTAGAATGAAGTAACGGCACATCATGAGCAAAGGATAGCCATTATGTTAAAAGTATTGATCACTTTATTTGCGATAATCGGCCTCGTTATTCCAACAGTAGTAACCGCAAAAAACATCGAAATCACTCAACCATGGTCAAAAGCAGTGCCACCAACCTCAAATGTCGCGGCGGCCTTTTTGTCCATTATCAATCATGGCAATATTGACGATACCCTTATTGCGGTACATTCGCCTATTGCACAAGTAGCTGAACTACATACTTTAAATAATAACAATGGACTAATGCAAATGCGGCAGGTAAAAGCGATTAATATTACCGCTAACCAGCAACAACAATTAGCCCCTGGCGGATTCCATGTAATGTTAGTTAATCTCACTGAAGTACCAACGCTTAATTCCCATTTTCCGCTAACATTAACCTTTAAACATGCTGGTGACATAACCGTAAGTGTTGCAGTTAAACCCGCGACATACACAAGTAATGGTCACAATGAACAGCAGAATGTTCTTCATCATTAACGGGCATCAATATTTATATTCATAACAGCGTACATCATTCTCTATGCACTGTTATTTAACTTATTACGACTATTTAGCCTATTAATAGTGCGTATTAATTAACACCCATTAAGGTTTTATATTTCATAATAGCTTGCTGACAAAAATCACGCTCATCATCATCTTCAATATTATTAGTTAACATCGCAAAAGCCTCATAACCTACTTTGCTGTTTTTCACTTTCCAAACGGTATAAGAAGCTTGCTTATCTAATTCGATACGCATTCTTTCAGTATCTGATAACTGGGTTAAATTATACATATTATTCTCAAACTGCCTTTTTTGTTAATTCTACCCAAGATCATGATCAACAAGAACCTCTTTCAGCATTGATTATTTAATTGACCTTTTTCGTACTAAAAATGCCATCTATTAGCAGATTTTTCATGCAATCCATTACATTTTCAGGTTTGGTAACTTTTTAATGGCCGAAATAAAAAACACACCCATAAAAATAAATTGATTATTTATCATAAAGTTAAGCATTGACATAATTCAAAATAACTTAATTCCGCATTTAATCGCCCATAAAAAAGAAAACGATACCCTTCACGTTTTCAACAGATTTGGTAATCAATATCGAAAATCTAACAAAATAGCCTTATTTTTGTGATCTAGATCTCAAGATTTGAATATTTTATTCCATAAACTACTAACATAAATTGAAGCACAACCTTTGCTTCTGAATAACTCATAAACCTAGGAGCTCTTCATGGCTACTCCACATATCAATGCTGAAGTTGGCGATTTTGCAGAAACAATTTTAATGCCGGGTGATCCACTTCGTGCACAGTTTATTGCAGATACTTACCTAGAAAATGTAAAACGTGTATGTGATGTTCGCGGCATGTACGGTTTCACTGGTACTTACAAGGGTAAACCTGTATCAGTAATGGGTCATGGCATGGGTATTCCATCATGCTCAATTTACGTTCACGAACTAATCAAAGATTTCGGTGTTAAAAACATCATTCGTATTGGTAGCTGTGGCGCAGTTCATGATGACGTTAAGTTAATGGACGTTATTATTGCAATGGGTGCTTCAACTGACTCTAAAGTTAACCGCATCCGTTTTGCTGACCACGATTTCGCTGCTATTGCTGACTACCACTTATTGGAAACAGCAGTAAACCAAGCGCGTGCACAAAATGTTGCCGTTCGTGTCGGTAATGTATTCTCTGCTGATTTATTCTACAGCCCAGAAGTTGGTTTGTTCGATAAAATGGAAAAACTAGGTATCCTAGGTGTAGACATGGAAGCGGCTGGCATCTACGGTGTTGCGGCAGAACTTGGTGCTAAAGCACTGACAATTCTTACTGTTTCTGATCACATTAAACGTGGTGAGAAATTAAGTGCAGAAGCACGTCAACATTCATTCAACGAAATGATGAACGTAGCGCTAGAAACTGCAATCAATCTATAGTCTCTTTCGACAGTAATATACCGTCGGTAATAATGAGCCTATAACGAACAGACTATAGAAAGTGAATAATGTGCCTTTTGGGTACATTGTTCACTTTTTTTATGCCTGCGAGTATTTACAGCAGTCAACAGCATGATAACTGTTAAGAATATCTCTATATCATTATTTCACTTAGGTATAATCACGCTTTCTTAAACTGCAATTAGGCAATGCTCTATGACTTCATCTTCATTACCCACAACTCTAGATCAATTGCCGCCAGCTTGTGATGATATTCAGTTCAATTATTGTAAAACAGTTGCTTGTGCTAATTTTAGCCGTACCGAACCACAGTTATACGTACTACAAAATAGTAATTTACAACGTCCCGTTCTTATTTGTCGTGAATGTGGTGCGTTTCCGCCAGTACTCAGTAATCATGATGTTGTTGCAGAAAAACAGCGCTTAAAACTAGAACAATATAGTGGTTTAGCGGCCTGTTCAAATAATGACTGCCCGCATAATGGATTACCTGTTCTCACTTACCGTCAGTATTATCATGCTTTTGGTTTCAGCGGCGAACGTCAACGGTATCGTTGCAAGGCCTGTCATCATACTTTTGTTGATCCGTGGTCGAGCAGTAATAATAAACACCAATTACAACAAAAATTATTAGCGTATTTATTTACAGGTTATACGGTAAGAGAAATTTGCCGACGCCTAACAATGAACCCTAAAACTTTTTATGATCAACTGAACAAGATTGCTGCACGTTGTCGCCGCCAACTAACGATTTTTGATGCCCGTTTAAGTAAACAATCACTAGCACGTCAACTGGCAACCGACCTTACACCATTGCAGCCACAGAGTAATAATGGCGTATTATGGATAGCAACTGCTGAGGTCAATTCAGGTTATGTGATGAGCCAGCACGTCAATTATCAAACGCAACCTGTAACCACATCAGTCACTCATCACGACGCATATCAACTTGGCACCCGTTTTATCACGCCTCATAACAATCAGACATCAAACTACACTCCGATATTATCGCAAGGGTTACTCGCCCATATTGATACCACTTATCGACAAATTTTAGCCCGTAAAAATATGGAAAATCCTCTTAGCGGTAACGTTACGATTAATTATCCAACCAAAGGGTGTCTTATTCGGCCTCAATACACGGTATATAGCCATTTTCTATATTTACGTGAATTGCTCAATCCAAACATTCCTACTTTAACGGTGTTTATGCCCCAAGAAACCTTATTACGTTCTGCTTGTTTATCTGTTTTTATTGATCGTATTAATAACCATACTATTGACCCACTTTATGTGGTTGAAGATCAGCAATGGCAACACGGACAACACGCTGAAAAAATTGATATCGTATTAATGGGATGGTGGCGAGATCGGTGGGCATTTAGTCGTAATAACAGCGGCAGTAAAGGTATCTGTCATCTTGGTGGCAATAAAAAAGATCAACAGCATTGGTTAACGATTGCCAGCCATCATGCAGCAACAACTTATCAACAGCGTTTTTATAATCAGTTTAACCATATGGTTAATGAGCCACGACGTAAACTGCGCCCGGCTAGCTTATTACCATTATTGGATATTTATCGTGCTTGGCATAACCTTTGCCATCAAAATAAAGCCGGAATAACCCCCGCGCAGACGCTGGGCTTAATGTCTTCACCGATGACGCTAGAACAGTTATTGCAATAACGAATTTCATTGATAAAAAAACCGCTACAGCAAGCGGTTTTCATTAATTTATTTGTAAACTAGACAATAATCTATAAGTCTTTTTTGCATATCTTACTTATCACTAAGCAATAGCATTGCATACACAATACAATTAACGTCATCGTAACGATAAATGATTTTAAGCCCAAATAAAGATCACCACTAAAATTAAGCCTATCGAAAACCATTTATTGAGTAAATTTTCATTATTTAGTCTCACAAATCTAATCTGCGATAACAACCAAATACAAAAATACCGCCTCGATAGGCGGTATTTAACATCACAAATTTTATGCATACTAACAAATCTAACTTAAACAAACTTAACTCGGTATTGGACAGAAATCACTTAGAACATTAGCTCTATGTTGGCAGGTAGGTATTAGGAAAAGTATAGCGAAGTGGCCTGATTAACTCTACCGCTTCAGTGTTTCCGTCAGATAAAGAAAAGTATGTTGATACCTTAAACGTTTATTAGCTCTTAAGTGCAAAGGCTTTATCACCTATGATATGCACCTTAGTACGATTTATTTTAATAGGTG